>CAJUJQ010000031.1 GCA_910586575.1 uncultured Clostridia bacterium
CAGTATCAGCGCTGTTTACCAGCTGTTTGCCGGGACGGCTGGTCATATAAACCGCCGGAACCAGGCACAGCACCAGCGCCGCCGCAAATACAATCCATTTCAAAGGGGATGCTTTCATATAGAGAACCTTCTTTCCTTTCTGAGAAGCCCCCCGGCGGGAGGTTCCGCCGGGGGCGCGCGGTTACTTGCTCCACTGGGCCATTTCCACGCCCTTTTGGAACACGGTATGGAATTGCTTCACGTTGTCCGCGATATCGCCGCCGAACACCGCCGAGCCGGCAACAATCACATCCGCGCCCGCCGCAACGATATCCGCCGTATTGGTCAGCTTCGCGCCGCCGTCGATTTCCAGCTCGCAGGCAAAGCCGCCGTCCGAAATCGCCTTGCGCAGCTCGCGGATTTTGTCCATGCACTCCGGGATGAAGCCCTGCCCGCCGAAGCCCGGCTCAACGGTCATAATCAGCACCATATCACACAGCGGCAGCAGCGGGAGGATATCGGGAACCGGGGTTTTCGGCTTGATGACGACTGCGGCGCGCACACCTGCCGCGCGGATTTTCCTGAGCTGCTCCGCCGTATCGCCGTTGGACTCGTAATGCACGGTAATAATATCCGAGCCTGCCGCGATGAAATCATCCAGGTACTTGTCCGGGTCGGAAATCATCAGGTGTACGTCGAGCACCGCGTCCGTCGCCTTGCGCAGCGCCTTGACAACCGGCGCGCCGATGGTAATATTTGGGACAAAATGCCCGTCCATCACGTCCACATGGACATATTCCGCGCCCGCGTCTACTACGGTTCTGACGTCACGGGAGAGGTTCGCGAAATCCGCCGATAAAATCGAGGGTGAAAGCTTGATCTGCATCATAAAATCCTCCTAAAGCATCAAATATTCCAAAAAACCCCTTTTCTCGAGAAATGCGCGCCGCAGCAAAAAACATGTTTCCCGCCGACACCAAAAGCGCGTCCTTCCCATAGAATGAAAATACAGCGGGCGTTTGCCGCGGCCAGAGAAAGTTGCACCGCCGCTGTTTTTCAGATATATGGGGGAGCGGGGGGAATCCACCTGCTCCCCCCTCTTTATCCATTATACACGATTCACGCGCAAATTCAATCCGGTTTTTGATAATCTTAGCGATTGAAACCGAAAGACTAAAACGGTAAAATATAAATAAGAACACATTCTCGTATCCGAAACGCCAGAGCTGCCGCGCGCAGCCCCTGTCCCCGCCGTACGGAACCAGAAACACGCAGCATTTCGGGGGCTGGGGCTTACGCCCCAGCGGGAGCCAAGAGGGCAGCGCCCCTTGGCGTTTCGGGTGACCGCTTGAAGGAGATCGATATGTCAGTTTTACGTTGCTATTCCGAAAAACGCCCCGGCTTTGATGTCGAGGCCCGCCAGCTGCTGCGCGACCTGTCCAGCCTGCTCGGCGTTTCCGCGCTGACCGGCGTACGCTACCTCTGCCGCTACGATGTGGAAGGCATCGACGGCGACGCCTACGAAGCCGCCAAGCATATCGTCTTTTCCGAACCCATGGCAGACGTGTGCTATGATGAAACCTTCCCGCTGCCCGAGGGCGCACACCGCGTGCTCGCTGTGGAAGCGCTGCCCGGCCAGTTCGACCAGCGCGCCGATTCCTGCGCCCAGTGCATCCAGCTGATGACGCGCGGCGAGCGCCCCACCGTCTCCGCCGCCAAAATCTATGTGCTGGAAGGGCGGCTTTCCGATACCGACCTTGACAAAATCCGCGGGTACCTGATTAACCCCGTGGAAGCGCGCGAAGCTTCCATGGACAAGCCCGGCACGCTCAAAGCCGTTTATGAAATCCCGACCGCCGTGCGCACCATTGACGGGTTTACCGCCATGGATGAGGGGGCGCTCTCCGCGCTGCTGCGTGAGATGGGGCTTGCCATGGATTTGGACGACCTGAAATTTTTGCAGGGCTATTTCGCGCGTGACGAAAAGCGCGACCCCACCATTACCGAGGTCCGCATGGTGGACACTTATTGGTCAGACCATTGCCGCCATACCACCTTTTTGACCGAGATTGACCATGTGACGCTCGACGACCCCATGGTGCAGGAGGCTTTCGACCGCTACCTCGACGCGCGCGTTGAAGTCTACGGCAAGGAGAAAGCGGAAACGCGCCCCGTAACGCTGATGGATATTGCCACAGCCGCCGCAAAGGTGCTCAAAAAGCGCGGCTTCCTCCGCAACCTGGACGAAAGCGAAGAAATCAACGCCTGCTCCATCAAGGTCAAAGCCAAGGTGGACGGCAGGCTTCAGGATTGGCTGCTGATGTTCAAAAATGAAACGCACAACCATCCCACCGAAATCGAACCGTTTGGCGGCGCGGCAACCTGCCTTGGCGGCGCGATCCGTGACCCGCTGTCCGGGCGCTCCTACGTCTACCAGGCCATGCGCGTGACCGGCGCGGGCGACCCCACCGTCCCGCTGCATGACACCCTCGAACACAAGCTGCCCCAGCGCAAGCTGTGCACCACCGCCGCCGCCGGGTATGCCTCCTACGGCAACCAGATTGGCCTCGCAACCGGCCTGGTACACGAGATTTACCACCCCGGCTATATCGCCAAGCGCATGGAAATCGGCGCGGTTGTGGGCGCTGCCCCCGCCGGGAACGTCATCCGTGAAGTACCCGATCCGGGCGATATCGTGATTTTGCTCGGCGGCAGGACCGGCCGCGACGGCTGCGGCGGCGCAACCGGCTCCTCCAAGAGCCACACCGCCGAATCCCTCGAAACCTGCGGCGCAGAGGTGCAAAAGGGCAATCCCGCCGAAGAACGCAAGCTCCAGCGCCTGTTCCGTGACCCGGCGGTCACCCGCATGATCCGCCGGTGCAACGACTTCGGCGCGGGCGGCGTGTCGGTCGCCATCGGCGAGCTTGCGGACGGCCTGGACATCGACCTCAATGCCGTGCCCCGCAAGTATGACGGTTTGGACGGCACCGAGCTTGCGATTTCCGAATCGCAGGAACGTATGGCGGTCGTCGTGCGCGCCGCTGACGCGGACAGGTTCATTGCCGCCGCCGCCGAGGAGAACCTCGAAGCCGTCATCGTCGCGAAGGTCACCGATACCAACCGGCTGCGCATGAACTGGAACGGCAAAACCATCGTGGACATTTCCCGCGATTTCCTGAACACCAACGGCTGCGCCAAGCACGCCGACGCCGAGGTCGATATGCTGCCCGCCCCGTCGGTCGAGTGCATCCCGGACGGGGAGACCCTCGCCGAGCAGCTGCTGAACCACGCCTCCCAGCTGGGGATCTGCCTGGAACGCGGCCTGGTCGAGCGCTTCGACGGCTCCATCGGCGCGAACTCGGTCTTTATGCCCTTCGGCGGCAAGAACCAGCTGACCCCCGCCCAAGTCATGGCGGCTACCCTGCCCGCGCTGGACGGCCAATGCTCGACCGCGTCGGTCATGTCCTTTGGCTTCGACCCCTACTACACCGAGCAGAACCCCTTCCTGGGCGCGTCCGCCGCCGTGGTCGAGTCGGTCGCCAAGCTGGTTGCCGCGGGCTGTGACTACGAGGACGCTTATTTAACCTTCCAGGAATATTTCGAGCGTTTGAACCGCGAACCGCAGCGCTTCGGCAAGCCGCTTTCCGCGCTGCTCGGCGCGTATGTCGCGCAGGAAGAGCTGTGCATCGGCGCGATTGGCGGCAAGGACTCCATGTCCGGCTCCTTTGACGGGATGCACGTCCCCCCGACGCTGGTCTCCTTCGCCATCGCCCCGCAGGAGGCCGACCGCCTGATTTCACCTGAATTCAAGGCCGCCGGGCATCCGGTCTACTGCTTCGACGCCGCCTATACCGAATCCGGAGAACCCGATTACCCCGCCATCCGCACGATGTGGGAGCAGGCCGCTTCCTATATCGCGGAGGGCAAGGTGATTTCGGCGTGGGCGCTGACGGTCGGCGGCGCTGCCGAGGGCATCTGCAAAATGGCCATCGGCAACGACATCGGCTTCGAGTTTGACGCGGACTTCCCGGACGAGGCGCTGTTCCTGAAGAATTTCGGCGGCCTCCTGCTGGAAGCGGCCGAGGAACTGGACGGCGGCTGGCTGATGGGACGCACCATTGAAGCCCCCGAAATCCGCATTGCGGGCGAAACCGTGACGCTGGACGCGCTCAAGGACGCCTTTGAAGGGCGGCTCGAGCCGGTATTCCCGACCCGCGCGGATGCTTCGGACGAGCATCTGCAAGCGCCCGCCTGGACCGAGCGCAGCACCGCGGCCCCCGCCGTCAAGACGGCGAAGCCCTTGGCAGTTATCCCGGTTTTCCCCGGCACGAACTGTGAATATGACACCGCCAGGGCGGTCGAGAACGCAGGCGGCGCGGCGGAAATCGTCATTGTCCGCAACTACTCCGCCGATGTGCTGGCGCAGTCAGCAGAGCGCCTTGCCGCCGCGGTCGGGCGCGCGCAGATGGTCATCCTGCCCGGCGGCTTCTCGGGCGGCGACGAACCGGACGGCTCGGGCAAGTTTATTGCCGCCTTCCTGCGCAATCCCGCTATCCGCGACAGCGTGCACGCGCTGCTCCGCCAGCGGGACGGCCTGATGCTTGGCATCTGCAACGGCTTCCAGGCGCTGATTAAGCTCGGCCTGGTGCCCTACGGCGAAATCCGCGATGAAATGAGCGCGGACGACCCGACACTGACCTTTAACCTCATCGGGCGGCACGACAGCCGCTATGTCACGACCCGTGTCGCGTCAGTGAAAAGCCCCTGGCTCAGCTCGTGCGAGGTAGGCGACCTGCACAAGATTGCCATTTCGCACGGCGAGGGGCGGCTTGTCGCTCCGCAGCACGTGATTGACCGGCTGGCCGCGAACGGGCAGATTGCCTTCCAGTACACCGACCTTGCGGGCGCGCCGTCAATGGATATCGCGTTCAACCCGAACGGTTCCATGTGCGCGATTGAGGGCATTACTTCCCCGGACGGGCGCGTGCTCGGCAAGATGGGGCATACCGAACGCTACAGCAAATATGTCGGCAGGAATATTTACGGTGTGAAATACCAGCCGATTTTCGAGAACGGCGTGAAATATTTCCGCTGAAGATAAAAAAACGCAGGGGCAGGTGCTTTCAGACGCCTGCCCCCTGTATTTCATTTCCCGCTCCGTGGCGCTCCGGGCCTCGCGCCCCTAAGCGCGTATAAAATAAACCGGCAGCCCCAAAAATAAATCCGGGGGCTGCCGGTTCAATCTGAAGAAAAGACTTATTTGCGGGAGATTGCCTTCTTGACTGCCTCAACGATGTGCGCAGCGGTCAGGCCGTATTCTTCCTGAAGGAACTTCTGCGCGCCAACCTGGCCGAAGCGGTCCTCGATGCCGATCAGCTCCATCGGGACAGGCGCGTTCTTCGCGACGACCTGCGCGACAGCGGAGCCGAGGCCGCACTTGACCTGATGGTTCTCGGCGGTGACGATGCAGCCGGTCTCCTTGGCGGAAGCAATGATCAGCTCCTCGTCAATGGGCTTCCAGGTGAACATGTCGACCACCTTCGCCGAAATACCCTCAGCCGCCAGGGTCTCCTCTGCCTTGAGCGCTTCGTCTACCATAATGCCGGACGCAATGATGGTAACGTCCTTGCCGTCCTTGAGCGTGACGCCCTTGCCGATCTCGAAATCAGCGCCGTCGTCATAAACCTTAGTAATACCCTTGCGGACCATACGGGTAAAGGAGAACTTGCCGGAGGCGGCGAGCTTCTTGGTGATGTCGTACAGCATCGCGTAGTCGGTCGGGTCGATGACAACCGCGCCCGGGATTGCCATATACAGCGCCATATCCTCAAACGGCATATGGGTACCGCCGTTGTAAGCCGCGCAGACGCCAGGGTCGGAGCCAAGGACATGTACCGGCAGCTGTGCGTAAGCGCAGGACATGAACGCCTGGTCAAACGCGCGGCGGGAGGAGAAGCAGCCAAAGGAATGCATGAACACGGTGCGGCCGGTCGCGGTCAGGCCAGCGGCGATGCCCATTGCGTTCTGCTCGGCGATACCGGCATTGAAGGTCTGCTTCGGGAATTCGTTTTCCAGCTTCTTAGTATTGATGCAGCCATACAGGTCACAATCGATGTGGCAGAGCTTGGGGTCCTTGGCCATCATCTCCTGCATGGCGGTGACGTATGCGTCGCGATTGGCACGGGAATCAGCCTCGTGCTTGCCGATCAAAGTAAACTTCATTGTTTTGTACCCTCCTTACTGAGCCTTGACTTCCGCAAGGCGTGCTTCCGCAGCGGCAATCGCCTCGTCCCACTGTTCCTTGGTGGGCTGGGAGGAATGCGCGCCGGAAGGCTCGGCAAAGGTGCAGCCCTTGCCCTTTACGGTATTGAGGATGATGCAGGTCGGCGCCGCGTCTGCCTTATAGGCCTCCTGCACGGCGTTCCATACCTGCTCGACATCGTTGCCGTCAGCAACGTCAATCACGTTCCAGCCGAACGCGTCGAACTTCGCGCCGAGACCCTTGCCGTGGCCCATGATGTCGTCAACCTTGCCGTCGAGCTGGCGCTTGTTGCTGTCCACGAAGCAGATCAGGTTGCTGAGCTTGTAATGTGCGGCGAACTGCGCGCCTTCCCAGATCTGGCCCTCGTCGGCTTCGCCGTCGCCAACGAACACGAAAGTGTGGTTATCGCGGCCGTCCATCTTGTTGCCGAGCGCCGCGCCAACCGCCGAGGACATGCCCTGGCCGAGCGAGCCGGTCGTCAGGTCAATGCCGGGGGTCTTGGTGCGGTCGGTATGGGAGGGGAAATTGGTATGGGGCTGGTTCAGGGTATACGCATCGGTCACAGGATAGAAGCCCTTCAGGCCGAGGGTCGCGTACATCGCCGGACCGGCATGGCCCTTGGACATGACGCACCAGTCGCGGCCCTCCCAGCGGGGGTTCTTCGGGTCGACCTTCATCACGTCGCCGTAGAGGACAGCGAGGGTTTCAATGACCGACATCGAGCCGCCCACATGGCCGAAGCCGAGTGAACCAATCGTCTTCAACGTTTCCACCCGGATCTCCTCAGCGAAAACGCGAAGCTCCTTCAACTTTTCTTTCTGCATGGAATACACCTGCCTATTCAAAATATTGCAAACTTTTGCGCAGGATGGAACAAAGACTTGCCCAAAATCCTGTCTCTTTCTAGCTTAACATCTTTTTGACAAGATTTCAATGGCAAACCGCAATCTTTTCAAAAATTTTTCGGCGTCCGTTGATTTTCGTGCAATATCATCAAAAACTGCACGCAGAAATCTACGAATCGTGCAGCGCAAGTGCTGGTTGCTTTTTCGCTGTTTTCTGGTAAAATAGAAGTATAGCAGTGTTGGAATAGGTACTGCGCTGAAGAAAGAAGAAGAAGGCCTGCATTGGCAGGCTTGATCCGGAACATTTTCCGGCGAGTCCCCCGTTAGAGAGGAGCACAAAGTATGAAAATCAGCAGGCTCAATTCGATTGAGCAATATGTCATCGCAAAAGAAACCGCGTCAATCGACGAGCTTTGCGAAGTATTCGGCGTATCAAAGAACACAATCCGGCGTGACCTGAACGATCTGGAAGCGCGCGGGCACATCAGCAAGGTTTACGGAGGGGTGACGGCGACGCCGAACACGGGCGCGGTGCCGATGCCGGTGCGCAGCGAGCTGAACTCCTCGGACAAGGCGCTCATCGGTCAGCTGGCGGCGGAAGAAGTCACGGACGGCGACACGGTCTTTATCGATTCCGGCTCCACCACTTTGCAGCTGCTGCGCTATCTGGGCGGGCACAAAAACCTGACAATCATCACGCATTCCCTGGGGGCGCTTTCGGAGGCCGCGAAGTACGAAGGGCTGTCGGTCATTTCGCTGGGCGGCGTGTACAACTACACAACCGATTCGTTTGTTGGCTTATCGACCTTTGAATCGCTGTCCTCCATGAAAATCCACAAGGCGTTCATGGGCGCGACGGGCGTTTCGATTGAAAACGGCATGATGAACACAACGTTTTTAGAGGGCGAAATCAAGCGCGGGGTCGTCCAGCGGGCGACACAGGTATTCCTGATGGCAGACAGCAGCAAGCTGGACAGGGAAGCGGTTATCACCTTCTGCAAATTGGAGGATATCACAAGCTTTATCACCGACCGCCGGCCGCCGGACCGGTATATGGAATTTTTCGAGCGCGAGGGCATCCGCGTCCGCTGCGGCTGATGCCCTTTTCCAAAATGATTCAAAAGAACCTGTAAGCACAATCCGCGAATACAGGTTCTTTCTTTTGCAGTCCTTTTATTTCAGGAAATCATCCCGGATTGGCGTAAAGATATCCAGGATCGCGCCGTCCTCCAGCGCGACAAGGCCATGCTCCTGATCCCCCGCGGTGTAGACACAGTCACCGGGATGAAGCACCTGCTTTGCCCCCCCGACATCCGATTCAAACGCGCCGCTGAGCACATAGGTGCACTGGCGGTGCGGATGGGTATGCAGCGCGCCGATCTGTCCGGCCTTCCAATGCAGCTCGACGAGCATCAGGTCATCAAGATACCCCTTCACCTTGCGGACAACGCCGTTTTCCAAAACCTGTTCTTTTACATCTTTGTCCAATACAAACATGGCAGTTACCTCCTCGTGATCAAACCGGCCAGTACCGGCTATTCCAATTCTATTAAACCAGACCAAGCGGGGAAAGTCAACCGGTTTTCTATAAAACTGGAATAGGCTGCCCGCAAGCAGGCAGCCAAAACCCGAAATGGGAAGGGGATTTTATATCATGCGTGCAGCCCGGCGCTGACCGGGCGCAGCGGCTTACACCAGCACCCTCCGGCGCTCAAGCGCCTTCGCCAGGGTGACAGCAAGGGCGATTTTCACCGCGTCGCCAATCAGGAACGGGAACACACAATACGTCAGGCTTGCCCAAAGCCCCATGCCGGTCAGCACCATAAACCACGCCGTCCCGAACGCGTAGCATGCCGCGTCACCGAGCGCCATGCTGACGCAGAGATGGGGCACGGAGCTGCCAACCCGCCGCGACCACAGGCCGACAATCAGCGCGTCGAACACATAGCCGAGGATATAGCCGCCGGTTTTTCCGAACAGCGCGGCAGGCCCTCCCTGAAAACCCACGAACACCGGGACGCCGCACACACCCAGCATGATATAAACCAACACCGCCGCCGTCCCCCACCGGGGACCAAGCACCGCGCCGGTCAGGTTGACTGCGAACAGCGCAAGGTTGATCGGAATCATTGGCAGCGGGATCACCAGCTGGGAACAGGCGGCAATCAGCGCCGCAAACAGCGCGCACCGCGCCATTGCTCTCGTCTTATCGTTCATTTTGTGAAATCACTCCTTGTTGTAAACCGGGGACCAGAATTTGGTTTACCATTAGTATAACACGTTTCAGGAGATTGTCAACCATAAATGAAAAATAAGTTTACATTACATTTCCGATGTTTGACGGAACAGGCTTGCGCTTCGCGGGCGCGCGTTTGCTTTTCCCTGCCGTGCCCTTTGCTGCTGCACCGGCGCTCTTGGCAGCTTTCTTCTTGGCAAGCGCCTGAAAAGCCGCCTGTTCAGGCGCGTCTTTCGCGGCTGCCCGGGTGCATTTCGCGCTGCGGGAAGCCGCCGCTTCCTTGCGCTCGTATCCCTCCCAAAGCGCCTTTGCCAGGGTGCACTGTTCCCAATCCTGGCAGCAGAAGGCAACCCAATAATGAAGCCGGCAAATCTGATTCGGGAAACGCATGAGCATTTCGTCTTTCCCAGTCGTCCCTGAGCCGCCCATGAGGCAGACCAAATCCTCACGCTTCACCCGCCCGTAAAACGGGCACACCGGCGCGCGGGGCATTACCGCACCTCCCCGGCGAGAAGCCTTTGCGTCCCGTGGGCGCGGAAACGATGATGATACAAAGCTGTCATGAAAATTCCTCCTCACGCCGGAAGCGAACCGCCCGGCCTTCACAAATAATTTACATTTTCCAGTGAAAAGGAGTTGACAAGTCCGTTTTATGGGACATCACCCTTGCTACGATAGAGCTGCCCAAAGGGATTCCGGCAAACCTGCCAATTTTGGAGCACAAATTTCAGCAAATATTTTTCAACTCTTTTTCAACCAATAGTTGAAAAGTTCAAACCAATATGCTAAGATGAAACTGCAATCAACCATCAGCCAACCAACGGTTTGAGTATTTCAACTCCATGCTTGTATTATAGTACAAATATTCCAACCAGTCAAGCCCCGAGAGTCGAAAAATTTCAACTTGTTTGTTGTGCACAAAAATGGAGGAGGGGTTTTGTGTTTTTCGACAGGTTTGAGGAGCTGTGCAGGCTTCGCGGGGTAACTCCGACACGAGCGGCGCGGGAAGCGGGAATCAATAAATCAGCGGTGACTTATTGGCGGAAGAACGCGGAGGCGCGGCCAACAGGGCAGACAGCGCAGCTGCTTTGTGAATATTTCGGGGTGACGATGAGCGAGCTTTACGGCGACGGGGCGCAGGGCGCCCCCGCAAAACCGGCGGGCGCGACAGATGAAGAGGTGCGTTTCGCTTTATTCGGCGGTACAGAGGGGATAACAGATGAAATGTATGACGAAGTAAAGCGGTTCGCGCAGTATGTAAAGGAGCGTGAGCGAGATAGAACGTGATTTTTTCAGTCTAGCGGAGAAATGCGGACATGAAGTGCTATACTTCCCGCTGCCTGAAACGAAGAGCCTTTCAGTGCCGAAGGGCAAGTCAGGGTGCATCGGGCTGGACCCGGCGCTGCATGGCAAGGAGCTTCAGACACGGCTGGCGCACGAGCTGGGGCATTGTGAATATGGCGGCTTCTACACGCGGCTGTGCCCGCTGGACACGGTCGAGCGGCACGAATACCGCGCAAACAAGTGGGCGGTCGAACGCGCGATACCGTTTGACGAGCTGCAAAAGGCAGTAAAGGCGGGCTGTTCCACCCCGTGGGAGCTGTCGGATTATTTTGATGTGACGGAAGAAATGGTGCAGTTTGCGCTGACCTATTATTTAGAGCGGAGGGGCTATGCGCTCCCCTCCCCGCAGGAATAGGAAGGCGCAAAAAAGAGCGGGCGGTGAAGGAAAATTCCCTCACCGCCCGCTTTCTGTTGGAATTGAGATCGGGAAATGCCGCCCCGGCAAACAGGCCCCCTCATCCCTCGCTCTTGCCGAGCAGCCAAAACCCGGCGGCAAACAAAATCAGCAGCCCAAGGATGCCAAAGCTCGACGAATGGAACACAAACGCGCAGAATGCGACAATCGCAGGCCCCATACAGTCAGCCGCCTTGCCGAAAATGTCGAACAGCCCAAAATATTCGTTGGCTTCCTCCTTGGGAATCATCTTGCCGAAATGCGACCGTGACAGCGACTGAATCCCTCCCTGGAACATCCCGACCGCCACCGCCAGCACCCAGAACTCCCACGCGCGGTCAAGCTGGTAACCGAAGGCGCAAATCCCCATATACGCCAGAATCGACAGCCGGATGAGCCGCACACCGCCCCGTTTTTCGGCGGCCCTCGCGGTCAGCAGCGCGCACGGGAAGGCGACAAACTGGGTCAGCAGCAGCGCCAAAATCATCTGTGCCTGGTCAATCCCGACCTCCGCGCCGTAGGTGGTGGCAAGGCTCATAATGGTATAAATGCCATCAATATAGAAGAAGTACGCCAGGATGAAAAACAGCATCCGCTTATCCTGCCGCAGCTTGCCGAAGGTCTCGCGCAGGCGTGAGAAGGAATGCCGGATTTTATCGGGGCGGTCCTCCAGGCAGTGCACCTGCCGCACGTCCCGCAGCAGCGGGACGGTCAGCGCCGCCCACCAAACACCGGTCAGCGCGAAGGAAACCTGTGTAGCCTGCATCGTGCTCCAGCCAAAAGGGCAGGTAAAGATGAGCACAATCCCGATCATAAAGGGGATACAGCTGCCGATATAGCCCCAGGCATACCCGGCTGCGGAAATCTGGTCAAGCCGGTCGTCGGTGGTAACGTCGGTCAGCATCGCGTCATAAAAGACGTTGCACGCCGAGTACCCCAACCGCGCGGCAATGAAAAACCCCAGGTATGCCATCGCGCTGCCGGTCAGGCACAGCCCCGCCATGCCGAGCAGCCCAAGGGCAAGCGCGCCGCAGAACAGCTTTTTCTTCATGCCGCTGTAGTCGGCGAGCGCCCCCAGCACGGGGGACAGCGCCGCGAGAAACAGCACCGCCGCCGCCGTCACCGCCGCCCAAAGCCCGGAAGCGTATACGGTGTCAATCCCCTCAGCTTCCGCAAGCCCCCTGAACAAAATCGGGATGGTCGTCGTCACCAGCAGGATAAAAGCGGAATTGCCGACATCATACAGCACCCAGCTGCGTTCTGGTCGGGTCATTTTCCGGCGCATGGCAGTGCCTCCTTGTCAATGGTCGTTCGGGTTAGGATTCCCGTTTTCATTTAAAACGTTGCAGGAAATTTCCGGAAAACCGCTGGGTGGCTGCGCTTCCCGCAAAAAGAACGCCTGTGCCTCGAAGGGCGCTTCCCCCTCCGGCGGACGGATGGGCAGATAGCCCTTTTTGTGGTCGAGCGCGTGCCGTTTGGAAGTATCCGCCATCTGCGCCTGTAAAATCCCGCGTACCCGCGCCGCGCAGCCGCCGTCCCGGACGGGGCAGAGGATTTCCACCCGGCGGTCAAGGTTGCGCGTCATCAGGTCAGAGGAGCCGATGAGCAGTGTTTCCATATCCGCCCCGAACGCGTAAATCCGCGCGTGTTCCAAAAAGCGCCCAACGATGCTGAACACCTGCACCCGATCGGTCAGCCCCTCGATACCGGGCACCAGGCAGCAGATCCCGCGCACCAGCAGCCGCACCGGCACGCCTGCCGCCGCTGCCTGCTGCAGCGCGTCAATCATTACACGGTCGGTCAGCGAGTTGCACTTAAAGGTGATGCCGCAGGGTAATCCCGCCCGCGCCTTGTCGGCTTCCCCCGCAATCAGGCGGAGCAGCCCGGGCTTGATGCCGGCGGGGGCGGCGAGCAGCACCTTGCAGTCCGCGTCCGCTGCACCACGGGCCAGGCTGTCGAACACTGCCGCCGCGTCCGCGCCGATTTGCGGGTCGGCGGTCATCAGGCAGAGATCGGTATACTGCGCGGCGGTTTTCTCGTTGTAGTTGCCCGTCCCGATCTGGGTCAGGTATTGGGTCTGCCCGTCAACCGCGCGCGTAATCAGGCACAGCTTGGCATGGCACTTGATTTTGGGGATACCGTACACCACCCGGCAGCCCGCGGCCTCCAGGCGCTCCGCCCAGTCGATATTATTCTGTTCGTCGAAGCGCGCGCGCAGCTCGAAAGCAACCGTGACCGCCTTACCGTTCCGCGCGGCTTCCAGCAGGCAGGACAGCACCCGCGACTGCTTCGCAACCCGGTAAACCGTCAGGCAGACGGACGTGACCGCCGGGTCGTGCGCGGACTCCTCGAGCAGCCGCAAGAACGGTTCCATGCTCTCATACGGATAGTGCAGCAGGCGGCCGCGTTCCTGCACCAGCGCGGCAACAGGCTGCCCCGCTGGGAACTCTGCCGGGACGCGCGGGGTAAAGTCCGGGTAAAACAGCGCCGGGAAGCCGGAAAGGCAGTCCGCCAGCTGCCAGACGTAGCCCAGCGACAACGGGCAGCGCGACCAGAAAACCTGATCCTTGGACAGCCCAAGCCCTGCGCAAAGCTGCTTCACCACCGGCATTTTCATCTTGCCCTGGATTTCCAGCCGCACCGCGCCCAGCCGGGGGCGTTGCTCCAGCACCTGCCTGACACGCTCCCGGTACGACTCCCCGTCAGGGACGCTGCCGTCGTCCGGACTGATATCGGCGCTGCGCGTCACACGGATGATGGCGCGGCCTGCCGGTTTCCGGCCCGGGAACAGCTGCGGCGCGTAATCGCGGACAAGCTGCTCGGCCAGCACAAAGCGCACGCCCTCGCCGGGCAGACGCACCAGCGGCGGCAGGCCGGCGGGCACGGGCACCAAAAACAGCTGCGTTTCATCGCCTTCCCCCATGCGGACCACGACATAGAACGCGCCGTTTTCCAGATGGGGGAACGGCGTGCTTTCGTCCAGCGGCAGCGGGGAAAGCAGCGGCCTGACCTGCTCCTCGAAATACCGGCCGAGCCATTGCCGCTCCTCGCCTTGCAGGTGCTTGCGGCGCAGGCGGCGAAATCCATAGGCTTCCAGCGCCTCCTCAATCTCCCCGACCGCTTCATCGCGCGCGTCATACAGCGGCCCGGTCGCGTCTAAAATACGCGCCCGCTGCTCACCCGCCGTCCAGCCGCAGGTGCTGTCAGGGGCGCTGTCCGGCAACAGGCCGGTAAGCGATCCAACCCGCACCATGTAAAATTCATCCAGGTTAGAAGAAAAAATCGCCGCGAATTTCAGCCGCTCATAAAGCGGGACACGTTTGTCCGCAGCCTCGGAAAGCACGCGCGCGTTGAATTGGAGCCAGGAAAGCTCCCGGCTCTGGGTATAGCTGAGGTCAAAGGGCAGGCGCTTGGCGGCCTTCTTCCTGACACGCATATTTTTACTTTTCAGCTTCATTACATCCCCCTTTTTTCCGGAAGCGTGTAAAACGGTTTATTATGTACCTTTATGAAGAAAAGCGCAGATGACTCCACCGAAACCGGGGGAATCATCTGCGCTTTTGTTCCTCTGTTGTCATTCTCAACGTCCTCGTCTCTCGCAGGTTTGGTGAACGTTTCTTCCGCAAATCTATCGAAAAGGACGGTCCGGGAATGCGACGCAAAAATGAGGTCAAAAAAACCACGCCAAACGTGGTTACCAAGCCCCACGGTCTGCCAATTCCCTGTTTTTTATCAGACCGCTTTATTTTTTACTTTGCCGACTGGCGAATCGGTTCATCCGAGAAAATCAGATCATCGAGATCCGGACGGTCAGGAAGCTGCGGTCGCAAAAGCTTATGAAGCATCGTTTATCCTCCCTTCTGCTTAAACTATGGAGCGATAGCTCTTTTATATAATATATCACATTCGAGACGTATTTGCAAGTTCTTTTTAACTAATATTAACAAGATTTTTTTGACAAATTCCCCAAAAAAAGCACTGCATCCAACTTGTGTTGGCATTGGATCTGCGCCCAGCGGTGGAAAGAAGCCTGGCAATAGGCATGCGGGTAATTTTCAAACAGGGCATAACAAACGCAAATAAAAAAGCCCGCACTGCGGGCCGTGGCTGCGCAAAAAAGATACCCCGCTGCTGCCGATGTCCCCAGATTAGTAACCTGCACGATTGGCAGGTGGGTCCCCTATCGTGCGCCGCTGTGCTTCCAACTTCCGCTTTTTGAGGGCGGGAGGCCTGCACTTGTCGCCCGAAAGATTTCGGGGTCCCGTTCAAGAAATGTGGGTTAAAAAATGGAAACTGTCGTACAGAGCAGGGTGTTGATGTTTGGAACCTGTGCTTATTCTTCCTCATCCTCCGCCGGATCATACATGGATTCCACATCGTCCATGACCAGTTCAAAAACGCGGTCAGCCTCGGCGTCGTCGTCCACGGAAACCAGGATTTCCTCGCCGTCCTCCTCGACGACCTTGAGGATTACCACCTCGGCCTCTTCCTCCACCTTGAGGTCAGCCGGGATAAAGGCCATATAGGTTTCACCGTCCATGCCGACGGTGTCAATATGTTCAAATTCTCTTTCGTTGCCTTCCTCATCGGTCAGCACGACATAATTATTGCCGAAATCGTCGCTCATTATGCCCCTCCGTTCGTTGTATGCCGGTTTTCCGGCGGAATCATCTTCCACTGATATGATACCGCATTTTCAGGAATTTGTAAACTGTTTTTTAGGCCCTATTTGAAAAATGCAATAAATTCGTCAAAGTAACCAAATCATGATTGCCGCCATATACATATGCAGGAATTTCTTTCGTGCCATATACCTTGTCAGCGAGCACGCTGCTGCCTGTGATATCGGTCCTATTCATAAGGGCAGAACCTCCGTCATTGCCAGGAGACAGTAAAAGACGACAGAATTCCCCAACCCATCCACTTATCTTTTCTGGGGGGCGTCCTTTCTTCCCCGTGTATTCCGGCGGGAGCAATCGCTCAATTCGCTTTCATTATCCAGCGAAAAAGGCCCGCCGATGAGCGTGCGGACAATCCTCAAACAAGGTCTAAATATATATGAAAACAGGGCTGTTTCAAATGCATTAAGCCTTATTTGAAACAGTCCTGTTATGATTTATGGAATTTCAGCCGGTGCAGAAGATACGGTTAATCAATTATGGTCTTTTCTTGCTGTTCTCCTTTGGTTCGAGACATTTCCTGCTGCATCTGTTGGAACATACTTTCAGATTCATAAACGGTCACGTAAATTCTGCCGCCCTTTGCAGTTTTCCATGACTGAATGGCAGGACGTGATTCAATTACACAATAGCCGCCGGTAAGCGGTCCTTTCCATAATGTTCCTTCGTTTTCAGGAAGCACGGAAGAGCGGCAAGCCTGATAAATTTCATCCGCTGATTGAAATCCGCCGTAAAGCCTTGCTGCGAAATCCAGAGTCTCTTGGAAATCTGCCCATGAGATCTCTCCCTGTGTTTGGAGGTCTGCCAATCGGGACGCATTCCAATAATGGATCAATTGCATACGTCGTCCAAAACGAACAGACTGATAGTGATCGATAAAAACCGTAGTATAATCCGCTTTGTCGTTTGGCACGCTAAGAGAATAGGTTACCCCTAGTGTTGATTCCTCAACAATACGTTGGTCAATTCGCTCGATGTGCCAGTCCAGGCCGGAAATCTCTAACGCGGCAGCTATGGTTTCTTCTGACAGGGGAAACACAGAGCGTGGCAGCAATTGTTCCTTTTGTTTGTCGTATACCAATAAAACTCCCATCAGCAGTGCGGAAGCTAGGATTATCGCGATCCTAATGTACAATTTCATAACCGCAACTCCGACATCTTTCAAGATAATAATATCTATATACGGATATATCATCGTTATCGAATCCAGCTGCTGGGCAATCTTGTACATAATGATCCACTTCATCTACACGATATGGTGATCCAGTCCAGGCCGCAGAACCGCATGAAGGAGAAGCTTGCCTTTGCATTGGGGGATTTCCCATTATGAAAGAATACAATTTCCCGCTGTCATATTCATCCGATTTATAGAGCTCATTGATGTCTTTAAAGGTGTCAACTTCTATCATTTCTCTCTCTTGTGTTTCATCTAAAAAGTCGTCGTTTTCGCTTTCAGCATCAACAGATATGACTGTGCAATCAATCTGCCCGCCTGCAATTGGAAATGATTCATTATCCAAGGCCAATGCTGAAGAGCTAAACACAAAACATGCAATAATAGCAAAAATCAAGTTAAAAAAAATGCGTTTCAATTTTGATTCTCCTTTTCACGATACTGCAACGGTATTGATATGACCAGCTTTAGATCTATGTCTACACTCCGATGCGTATTGGGGTTCCCTCCTTTCTGTAACAGACAAGCTGTTGCGTATCACTCAATCAGCTCTATATTTATTATAAAACATTATATTCCATCTGTCAATATTTTTGATAAAATTCAAATGCTTTTCAAAATTCTTTTAAGCTGTAAGCGAGTAAAACTGATGTTCTACACACAAGCAGACCCCTATATAGTGTCTAATACATTCGCCAATCACTATATATGACTAAAAAGAATGGAATTTTTGTATAACTTTTTGAATTTAGTTTTAAGGTTTTTTCGCGAATTACCATACTTTTTTTACAACGAAGGAAGAAAAAACGATAGAACATCAATGGATACCGCCCTTTTTCATATCTGCCCATCCGCGCATCGTTCAGAAACGTAAATAGCAGCCGGCGGCCAGTCCCCGGAGAGACTGTCCGCCGGCTGTGAAGAAAGGATGTACAACAAACCCAGCCGTCCCTGTGACGGACGGCTGGCAGCAGCAACAGAGAAAAGCCCCCGTCCCGCCCGCAGGCGAGGAAAGGATGCGAAGCATCCGAGGGGTCCAGGGGGCTTTGCCCCCTGGCGCTGTCCGCGCAGGACGCCGCCCCGGCGAGGGGCGGGGTTCCAAGGGGCGGCGCCCCTTGGCGCCCGCTGCGGAGGCGATCCCGCGAAGCGTTACCGCTGGATACGGCCGGAGCCGTCGCCGCCCGCGAGCTTCTCGACCTCGGCGAGCGTTACCATATTATAGTCGCCCTCAATCGAGTGCTTCAGCGCAGAAGCCGCTACCGCGAATTCTACCGCCGACTGGGTGTCCTTGCCGGTCAGCAGCGCGTAAATCAAGCCGCCGCCGAAGGAATCGCCGCCGCCGACGCGGTCAATAATATGCAGGTCATATTTCTTGGAGAAGCAGTATTCGTCCGCCTTCACGTCGTAGAGCATCGCGCTCCAGCCGTTGTCGGATGCCGAACGGGACTCGCGCAGCGTGATGGCAACCTTCTCAAAGCCAAACTTGTCCGCCAGCTGGCGCGCTACCGACTTGTAGCCCTCACGGTTGATTTCACCCGCATAAATGTCGGTTGCTTCCGCTTCGATGCCGAATACGTCCTTTGCGTCCTCCTCGTTGGAGATGCACACGTCAATATACTGGCAAAGGTCGGTCATGGCCTCCCGCGCCTGCTCACGCGTCCACAGCTTGCCGCGGTAGTTCAGGTCACAGGAAATCTTGATGCCGCGCGCTTTGGCCGCCTTGCAGGCCTCGCGGCAGATATCAACAACATTCGCGCCCAGCGCCGGGGTGATGCCCGTGAAGTGGAACCAGTCCACACCCTCGAAAATCTTCTCCCAGTCAAAGTCAGCCGTGCTGGCCTCCTGGATAGCGGAATGCGCGCGGTCATAAATGCAGACCGAGCCGCGCTGGGATGCGCCCTTCTCATTATAATAGATACCGACACGATCGCCGCCGCGGGTAATCAGGCTGGTGTCCACGCCGTAGCGGCGCAGGGAGTTGACCGCGCACTGTCCGATGGCGTGCGCAGGCAGCTTGGTCACAAACGCAGCGTCCAGGCCATAATTCGCCAGGGAAACCGCGACATTCGCCTCGCCGCCGCCAAAGCTGAATTCCAGGTGGTCGGCCTGTACAAAACGCTCGTAGTTATAGGGCTGCAAGCGGACCATCAATTCGCCAAAAGTTACTACCTTCATGGTGCTCCTCCATTTTCATTCCGGTGATTGGGATATTTGTTTTGGGATGTTGTTTTCGGCATCTGCGCGCCGGATTTGAGATACGGCGCGCGTGCCGGTTCATACAGCTTCCTGCCCCGGGGAAGCGTGGTTGGGATTGGCAATTCAAAGAAAATTATGGCATGGGGCGGGGTACACGGATTTTGATGGGACAGTACCGCACGGCTCCGGTTGGTATGGTATGGTTGGAGGTACTGCCGGATGTTAAGCTTTGCCGACAAGATGGATGGCGAAACCGCCGATTTCGTCGGTCAGGTAAATGGCGTTCAGCTTGCCGTCCGCCTTGAACTTCGCGGAGTCCTCACGGAAGGTGAACCCGCGTGCTTCCAGCTCGGCCTTGGCCGCCGCGACATCGGGCGTGCCGATGGCGATATGTCCGTTCCTGCCAAGGTACGGTTCTTTCATCACCTCGACAACGCCGCCCGCGAAAATCGAGCTGTTTCCAACCTTGACCGGGAAGCCGAACAGGGTGCAGAACATATCCGCCGCCTTGCGAGCTTCGTCCTCATTCGCGGCGTTAATGCCAATATGGGCGAGGGAATACTCAGCCATTGCGGGCCTCCTTGACGATTGCGACCGACTTCTTGCACAGGTCGGTAATTTCGCCCCACTTCTGATTGTCAATCAGGTCAGCGGTTACCATATAGGAGCCGCCGCAGGCCGCGATAACGGACGCCTTGGCGTAATCCGCAAGGTTCTTCAGCGAAATACCGCCGGTGGGCATCACCTTGAACATCGGGAACGGCGCGTTCATCGCCTTAATCTTGGCAAGGCCGCCGGACTGCTCCGCCGGGAAGAACTTCAACACCTCAAGCCCAAGCTTGTAGGCCATATGGTAATCGGTGGGCGTTGTGCAGCCAGGGAAGACCGGGAGGTTCTTGGACTGGGAATATTTCACAAGCTCGGGGTCCAGGCCGGGGGTGACAATAAACTGTGCGCCGGCGGCAAGGGCTTCGTCAATCTGCGCGATGGTGAGGACGGTGCCCGCGCCGACAATCATATCCGGGCAGGCTTCCTTCATCAGGCGGATAGCGGTCGCGGCGCCAGCGGCACGGAAGGTCACCTCAGCAACGGCAACGCCGCCGTCGCAGAGCGCCTTGGCAAGGGGGGCCGCGTCCCGCTCGGGGTTGTTGAGCTTAATGACCGGTACGACACCGATTTCAGAAATTTGACGGGTAATCTGGTCCATAATGATGCTCTCCTTTTCGTTTCATAATGTGGAACGGCGTTTTATATTTTGTTTCGTTATTCATATTATATCCCTTTTCAAAAAAATTACAAGGGGAAAGCCCGGATTTTTTCGAGAATTGATTCACAAAATTTCATTGCAATTTTCGGTGAAAAGAGTTAAAATGGAAACATGGTTTCACGATATAAAACGGTATAGGCGTAATGGCAAACAGAAAAGGGGGCGCGCACATGGAAGAGCACGGGCCGGTACAATCGGTAGACCGCGCGTTTGAACTTATGGAGCGGCTGTGCGGGAGCCGGGACGGGCTGACGCTGCATGCGCTGAGCGAACAGAGCGGGCTGCACAAAAGCACGGTACACCGGCTGCTGGCGGCGCTGGGGGCGCGGGGCTATGTCCGGAAGGACGAGGAAAGCGGCCGGTACCGGATGACAACGCGCATCTGTGAATTGTCAGAGCAGGTTGTGGAGAGCCTGGACGTATTGCAGGTCTCGCGCGGCCCGATGGAGGCACTTTCCAGGTCAACCGGCGAAACAGTGCATCTCGTAGTACGCGAGGGAGACGAAATCGTCTACGTACACAAGGTGGAATCCGACGTCAGCTCCATGCGGATGTTTTCCCGGATTGGTATGCGCAGGCCAATGTACTGCACGGGCATGGGAAAAGCCATCCTTGCGGAGCTGCCAACGGATGAGGTCGAGCGCATTTGGGAAGCAAGCGACATCCAGGCATACACCGAACACACCATCACGTCACTGGCGCGCCTGAAAACGGCGCTGGAAGCGGTACGCCGCTGGGGCTGCGCAATCGACAACCAGGAGAACGAGCTGGGGGTACGCTGCATCGCGGCAACGATACACGATTACACGGGCGGCATTTGCGGGGCCCTGTCCATCAGCGCCCCGCTGCTGCGGATGAGCGACAGTAAAATTGCGCAGTTCCAGCCGCAGCTGCTGTCCGCCTGCGAGACAATCTCCCGCCGCATGGGCGCGAGGGAACCGCTTGCGGGAGAACCTGATTATACTCGTGTGCGTTAAAGTTTGCCGTTCGGTTCGCCTGCGCGGCGGGCGGTCCTGCGCGGACAGCGCCAGAGGGACTCATCCCTCTGGACTCCCTTTCTCCGCTGCGGCGGGAATTGGAGCGGCAATCATCGTTGCTGCACATTGCCCTGCCTGCCAAACGGATGGCGGGCGGGGTGGGTGAATACGGCAAATCTTTTCATCCGCGAGTATAAAAGCGTACCGCAAAGCAGGGCGGTCCCCCCGAAAAAAACTTTTCCCATTCCGGGAACTTTCTTTCCGAACCCCCGTCTAAGCAGACAGGACAGAAAAAAACAACTGGATTTTCAAAGGAGGAACTTCCCATGCATAAAAGAACGATGATTACCGCTATGATTTGCGCATCCCTGTTCGTGGCGTCTGCCTGTGCGGCAGCACCGTCCGAATCCACAGCCCCGGCGGCTGTCACGAGCACCACCGCCGCGCCCGCGGCTGACACCGCCCCTGTTGCTGATCCCGCAGCAGATACCACACCCGCAGCCATGCCTGAAGAAACGGCAGTGCCCTACAGCATCGGCATCAAAGCGGTCGTGAATGAGGTTGTAAACGAAAACGGCAATATTTCCCTGGAAGTAACGCCCGAGGGCGGCGAGCCGCTGGTCCTTCTGGTTTCCGACAGGACCATTATCGCAGACAATCAGACTGCCGTCCCGGTCAATGTACAGGATATCAGGAAGGGCGACACCATCTACGCGTACCATGATATGATGATGACCATGAGCATCCCGGCACAGACCCCGGCGATTGCCATCCTGACCAACCTGGGCGAGAGTGCCCAGGCACATCTCCACATGCCGGAACAGCTCCAGCCGAACGGCGATAACGTGTCCGCCCTCTGTGACAACGGATCCATTTGGGTGCGCACGGCGGACGATACGGTCATCACCCCGTATAAAACCCGCCAGATGGTGACGGCGGCGGATATCCGCATCGGCCAGCCCTTCCTGGCGTGGTACGATATCGTCATGGAAAGCTACCCGGCGCAGGCGGTTGCAAAGCGCGTCATGATCCTGCCCGCGGATCTCGGGGAACGGGAACTCAGCCTGGTGATTGACGACGATATGGTGATCAAAGCAAAAATGGCGGACGGCGTAATTTCCGTCCCGGCCCGCCTAACGGCGGAAACGCTGGGCCTGACCGTCGGCTACCGCAGGGAAGGCGGCAAGGGCATTGTCACCCTCTCGAACGATGCGGGTGAGCTGGATATGGTCATCGGCGAGGACGCGTACAGCTACCGTGCCGCCACATCCGGCGCGGCTGACGCAGCCGCAGCGCTGCCGTATGGCGTCGCGCCGTACTCCGCCGCCTATCTGGACGGCGCGCCTGTCACCTGGATGAGCGCGGAAGCCTTCGAGCTGCTCGGCTACGAGGTCAACCTGTCCCATGAACAGCTGACCATTCGCAACTGCGCGAAAACCAAATAACATGTCCCCATCCTGCAATATGGACGGACAGCTGTCACAACGGCGTCAGGGCAAAAGCCCTGACGCCGTTTCTTTGCGCCCCAAACACGTCAGAGCCGTTCATACAGCCGCTCCAGGAATTCCCTGGACTGGACGGCATTGTCATTGCAGGTGTTTTCAAGCGTCGCCTGGATAAACGGCTTGCGCTCCTTCATGAACCGCAGGACGCGGGTATAATCCATCTGCCCGGTCCCGGCGGCAACGCTGCGCAGCCCGTCCCCTTCCCGCACAAAATCCTTGAGGTGCACCACGGCGACGCGGTCTGCCAGCCGTTCGATCGCGTCCCCAATCACGGCATCCTGCCGGCCGGCATTTTCCGCGCACAGCAGGTTCACCGGGTCGAGGATAATCCGCAGGTTCCGGCTTCCGATGGTGTCAATCACCTTAGCGGCGCGCGCGCCGTCGTAAACGATGTGCTTCCACACCGGCTCAATCGCCAGCGTCACGCCGTATTGCTCGGCGCATTCGACCACGGGCGCCAGCCCCCGGATAAAGCTGTCCAGCGCCTCCTCGGTATGGGTGCGGCTGTCCATCTTATATTCCGGATTGGGCGCGCCGGTCTCGGTGCCCACAACGCCCGCGCCCATCAGCGCGGCAACGCGGATATGCCCAAAATAACGGCCCTGAATCTCGCACAGCCTGTCCGGATCCGGGTGCGCCAGATTGAGGTAGCACCCCAGCACGGCCACGTCCAGGCCGTGCTGGGAAAGCACCCGTTTGGCGTACATCGCAAGCCCCTCTGTGAGTGCGCAGCCGTCAAACGTGACCCCCTGGATAACCTTGGAAAATGACAGATGGACACAGGAAAAGCCTTCCTCCCGCGCCTTCTCCGCTCGTCTCCCCATAGTCAGGTACGCCGGTTTCATGCCGGTATTCACATCATGCAGCCGGATTCCAATTTGCATCATAGCGCCCCCTTCTGGATAAGTGAAAATTGGGGTTCAGCATCCGTACCCCAATCAATCAACAGCAATTTTACAATTCGTTATCATCGGAAATAAAATTACGGAACGTAATGGAACCTCCGATTCAGCCAGGCTTGGCACAGGGGGACCCAGGCACGGCAGGCGTCGTCCGGGGTTTCCACCTCCTGCGTGCAGGTTGAAATGCCGTGCGCGCCGGTTTCAAACAGGTGGAATTCAAACGGCACGCCGTTTTCGCGCAGCCTGGCGGCAAGCATCAGGCTGTTTTCCGGCGGGACGCTGGTATCCTCCCCGCCGTGCCAAAGGAAGCTCGGCGGGAAATCGGACGTAATGCGGTCGGGCAAATGCATCTGCGCGCGCATCACGCCGTCACCGCCCGAAACATACATTGCGGACTCCTCATGCGCGAATTCCCCGGTGCTGATGACCGGATAGCACAAAATCAAAGCATCCGGCCTGGCTTCCGCAGGGATCGGAACCGTTGGGTCGTTCCAAAACGCCCCCAGGCTCGCCGCCAGGTGCCCCCCGGCAGAAAAGCCGAGCACAGCGATTTTATCCGGGTCAATATGCCATTCCGCATGTTTGCGCCGCAGGATGCACACGGTTTCCGCAAGCTCCCTCAAGGGCTGGTACCCTGCCGCTTGTTTCCCGCAGGAATACTCGATGTAAAACACCTGATACCCCATTGACAGGAACGCGAACGCGGGCGGATCCTCCTCCCGTGGGGAGCACCAGCGGTAGGCCCCGCCGGGGCAAATTACCACAGCGGGCCGTACCTTATGCGCGGCAAGGGTTTCGTAATCGGCCTGCAAATAGCCGGTCACGCTGCCCGCCAACGCTTCAAAATGGATTACTTTCATATACAGCAGCCGGGAACCGGCTTCCCCCTTTTTACCGAATCACAGTTTCCGATTCGCCGTCGAAAAGGTACACGTCGGAATCGGGAATCGAGAACGCAATCGTACTGTCAAGCGCGGGGATATCGTGCGGGTCCACCTTCAGGATGGCTTTATCCTCCCCGGCGGTAATGTAAACATTGGCGTTATCGCCGAGCATTTCGGTCAGCTCGACCACCGCTTCCAGCTGGCAGGCCTTGTCCTGCTTGCCGAGCACAACCGCCTCGGGGCGGAAGCCGAACACAATTTCCCGGCCTTCATACTGTTTCGCTTTGCCGCCCAGCTTCTTTGCCACATCAATCGCATTTTTACCAAACGAAATCCCGCCGCCCTTCACGGTGCCGCGTACAAAGTTCATCGGCGGCTCGCCGATAAACCCGGCAACAAACACATTGGCCGGCTGATAGTACAGCTCATACGGCGTACCGATCTGCTGCACATAGCCGTCCTTCATGACGACGATGCGGTCAGCCAAGGTCATCGCCTCAGTCTGGTCGTGGGTAACGTAAATGGTGGTTGCGCCGGTCTCGCGATGGATCTGCGCGATTTCGGAACGCATGGTCACGCGCTGTTTCGCGTCCAGGTTACTAAGCGGCTCGTCCATCAGGAACACGCCCACCTTGCGGATAATCGCGCGGCCAATCGCGACACGCTGCCGCTGGCCGCCGGAAAGCGCCCTTGGCAGGCGGTCGAGGTAATCGGTCAGGCCAAGGATGCGCGCCGTATTCTTGACCTTTTCCTCAATGACCTCCTCATCCACGCCCTGAAGCGTCAAACCGAACGCGATATTATCGAAAACGGTCATCTGCGGGTAAAGCGCATAGCTCTGGAATACCATCGCGACCTCACGCTCACGGGGGCCAAGCTCATTGGCGCGTTTCCCGTTCATCAGGAACTCGCCGTTGGAGATATCCTCGAGTCCGGCAATCATGCGCAGGGTCGTGGACTTCCCGCAGCCGGACGGGCCGACGAACACAATAAACTCGCCCTTTTCAATCGAAAGGTTAAAGTTGTGCACCGCGTGGTACCCGTTCGGATAAATCTTATTGATATTTTTCAAGGTTAAGTATGACATATTTTTGTCTCCTCGTATAATAAGTCTATAGGTTAGTGATTCATCGGTTCAAACAGG
>CAJUJQ010000032.1 GCA_910586575.1 uncultured Clostridia bacterium
GCCCAGCAGGTTCTGGCGGAAGCGCCCCTGTTTGCCCTTGAGCATGTCGGAAAGGCTCTTGAGGGCGCGGTTGTTCGGGCCGGTGACCGGACGCCCGCGGCGCCCGTTGTCAATCAGCGCGTCTACCGCCTCCTGAAGCATGCGCTTCTCATTTCTCACGATAATGTCCGGCGCGCCCAGCTCGAGCAGGCGCTTCAGACGGTTGTTGCGGTTGATAACGCGGCGGTACAGGTCGTTCAGGTCGCTTGTCGCGAAGCGTCCGCCATCCAGCTGCACCATCGGGCGGATTTCGGGCGGGATGACCGGCACCGCGTCCATAATCATCCACTCGGGCTTGTTGCCCGACAGCCGGAAGGATTCGACCACCTCCAGCCGCTTGATAATGCGCATGCGCTTCTGCCCGCTCGCGTCGCGCAGCTCGGCGCGCAGATCCTTGGACAGCTTTTCCAAATCCAGCTCGTGCAGCAGCTCCTTGATGGACTCCGCGCCCATGCCCGCCTTAAAATCATCCTCGTACTTTTCGAGCATGTCGCGGTACTCGGTCTCGGTCAGGATCTGCTTTTTGACGAGCGGCGTGTCGCCCGGGTCAATCACAATATAATTCGCGAAGTACAGCACCCGTTCCAGCAGGCGCGGACTCATGTCGAGAATCAAGCCCATGCGCGACGGGATGCCCTTGAAATACCAGATATGCGACACCGGCGCGGCAAGCTCAATATGCCCCATGCGCTCGCGGCGCACCTTGGCGCGCGTAACCTCAACGTGGCACTTATCGCAGATTTTGCCCTTGTGGCGTACCTTTTTATATTTGCCGCAGTGGCACTCCCAGTCCTTCGTTGGCCCAAATATGATTTCGCAGAACAGGCCTTCTTTTTCGGGCTTGAGCGTGCGGTAATTGATCGTTTCCGGCTTCTTGACCTCGCCATACGACCACTCACGGATCAGCTCGGGCGAGGCAAGGCCAATTTTGATTGCATTGAACGTGTTATAACTCATTCGATACACCTCTCCAAGTCTGACGCGGAACCTTTATCGCGCGCCGCGTCATCATTTCGCGCGTCTGTGAATTCCTTTTCTACCGGCACGGGACGTTATTCCAAATCAAAATCGCCGTCGCCGTAGTTGTCCTCACCGGCGAAGTCGTTGTCCTCACCGAAGTCGGAGCCGTAATCACTGACATCCTCCGCACCGTCGTCACCGTCGTTCTCCCTGTCATACGCGAACAGGTCGGCGTCGCCGTCCTCGGCCTCGTTGATACCATATCCGGCCGCGTTAAATTCCTCGTCGCTGCCGCCCCCGCGCTGCTCTTCGCGGCGGCTGAAATCGATATCGTCATCATCATCGTCCGCCAGCTCGATAACATCCATGTTTTCATCGAGCACTTTGATATCCAGGCAGAGCGCCTGAAGCTCTTTCACAAGCACCTTGAAGGACTCAGGGATACCGGGCTTGGGCACGTTATGGCCCTTGACAATCGCTTCGTAGGTCTTGACACGTCCGGTGATATCGTCCGACTTGACGGTCAGGATTTCCTGGAGGGTGTAAGCCGCGCCGTACGCCTCGAGCGCCCAAACTTCCATTTCACCGAAGCGCTGGCCGCCGAACTGCGCCTTGCCGCCGAGCGGCTGCTGGGTTACCAGCGAGTACGGGCCGGTCGAACGGGCGTGGATCTTATCATCTACCAGATGGTGGAGTTTCAAATAGTACATATATCCGACGGTGACGCGGTTGTCGAACTTCTCGCCGGTGCGCCCGTCATAGAGCACCGACTTGCCGTCCTCATTCACGCCCGCCGCGACCAGCATTTCCTTGATGTCCTCCAGGCTTGCCGAGTCGAACACCGGGGTTTCGACCTTCCAGCCGCGGCGCTTGGCAGCAAAGCCCAGATGCACCTCAAGCACCTGCCCGATGTTCATACGGGACGGCACGCCCAGCGGGTTGAGCACGATATCAAGCGGCGTGCCGTCCTCCAGGAAGGGCATATCCTCCTGCGGCAGGATACGCGAAATAACACCTTTATTGCCGTGGCGGCCCGCCATCTTGTCGCCGACCGAAATCTTGCGCTTCTGGGCGATATAGCAGCGTACCACCATGTTGACGCCGGGCGACAGCTCATCGCCGTTCTCGCGGGTGAATACCTTGACATCGACCACGATGCCGGATTCGCCGTGCGGCGCGCGCAAAGAGGTATCGCGCACCTCACGCGCCTTTTCGCCAAAGATGGCGCGCAGCAGGCGCTCCTCTGCGGTCAGCTCGGTTTCGCCCTTGGGCGTCACCTTGCCAACCAGGATATCGCCAGGGTGCACCTCCGCGCCGACGCGGATGATGCCCCGCTCGTCCAGGTCGCGCAGCGCGTCCTCGCCGACGTTCGGGATATCACGGGTAATTTCCTCAGCCCCGAGCTTGGTATCGCGGGACTCGGATTCATATTCTTCAATGTGGATGGAGGTGTATACGTCATCGCGGACCAGCCGCTCGTTGAGCAGGACCGCGTCCTCGTAGTTGTAGCCTTCCCAGGTCATAAAGCCGATCAGGGCGTTTTTGCCGAGCGCAATCTCGCCGTTTTCGGTCGAGGGGCCGTCTGCCAGCACATCGCCGGTGCGCACATGCTCGCCCAAATCCACGGTCGGGCGCATGTTGATGCAGGTGGACTGGTTGGAGCGCAGGAACTTGGTCAAATGGTAGGATTTTTCGTGGCCGTCCTCATAGCGGACAACGACCTCGCGCGCGGTCACGCGGGTGACAACGCCGTTGCCCTCCGCCAGCGGGATCGTGCCCGAATCGACAGCCGCCTTGTACTCCATGCCGGTCGCAACGACCGGCGCTTCGCACTTGAGCAGCGGCACGGCCTGGCGCTGCATGTTCGCGCCCATCAGCGCGCGGTTCGCGTCGTCGTGCTCCAGGAAGGGGATAAACGCGGTCGCGACCGAAACCATCATGCGCGGGGAAACGTCCATCAAATCCACGTCATGGCGGCCCACCGAAACGATTTCGTCACGCATGCGGCAGGTAATGCGCTCGTTTTTCAGGCAGCCGTTTTCATCCAGCGGCTCATACGCCTGGCAGACGATATATTCGTCCTCCACGTCGGCGGTCATATACTGCACCTTGTCGGTGACCCTGCCGGTTTCCTTATCAATAACGCGGTAGGGCGCTTCAATGAAGCCAAACTCATTGATGCGCGCGTAGGTTGCGAGGTAAGAAATCAGGCCGATGTTCGGGCCTTCAGGGGTCTCAATCGGGCACATGCGTCCGTAGTGGCTGTAATGCACGTCGCGCACCTCCATTGAGGCGCGGTCACGGGACAGGCCGCCGGGTCCAAGCGCGGAGAGACGGCGTTTGTGGGTCAGCTCTGCCAGGGGGTTGTTCTGATCCATGAACTGGGACAGCGGCGAGGAGCCAAAGAACTCCTTAATCGCGGCGGTCACAGGACGGATGTTAATCAGGGACTGCGGCGTGACAATATCCAGATCCTGAATCGTCATGCGCTCGCGGATCACGCGTTCCATGCGGGAGAAGCCAATGCGGAACTGGTTTTGCAGCAGCTCGCCGACGCAGCGCATGCGGCGGTTGCCCAGATGGTCAATATCGTCGGTCGTGCCGATGCCGTTGCCGATATTCAGCAGGTAGCAAATCGACGCGAGCATATCATCGATAATAATGGTCTTGGGGACAAGGTCGCCCATGTGCGCCTTGATTTCCTTCTTGAGGTCGTCGCCCTGCACGCCGCTCTCGATGATCTCCTTGAGCACCGTGAAGCGCACCCGCTCTTTTACGTCAAGCTCCCCGGCGGTGAATCCGGTATATTCGGTAAAGTCGTCCAAATCGACCATGCCGTTGCCGAACACCTTGACCGGCATCCCCTCAGAGGACTCGATGGTCACGCCGCGCACACCGCGGGCGGCAATCGTGCGCGCCTGGTCACGCGTCAGGATGGCGCCCTCTTCGGCCAGGATTTCCCCGGTCATGGGGTCGACCGCGTTTTCGAGCAGCCTGTGGGAGGCGATGCGCCGCGCAATGTTGAGCTTCTTGTTGTACTTATAGCGGCCCACCGCCGAGATATCGTAACGGCGGGAATCGAAAAACATCGCGTTCATCAGGCTGGTAGCCGACTCGACCGTCGGCGGTTCGCCGGGGCGCATTTTCTTGTAGATTTCAATCAGCGCCTCATCCACGGTCTTGGCGGGGTCTTTGTCGAGCGTGGCAACGATACGCTCGTCCTCCCCGAACATTTCGAGGATTTCCGCGTCGGTCGCCACACCGATGGCGCGGATAAAGGACGTAATCGGGATTTTGCGGTTTTTATCGATACGGACGTAAAACACGTCGTTCATATCGGTTTCGTATTCCAGCCACGCGCCGCGGTACGGGATGACCGTCGCGGACAGGATGGCCTTATCGGTCTTGTCGTATTCACGGCCATAGTAAACGCCGGGGGAACGGACGATCTGGGAAACAATGGCGCGTTCGGCGCCGTTGATGATAAAGGTACCCGAATCGGTCATGCGCGGGAAATCGCCCATAAAGATTTCCTGCTCTTTGATTTCGCCGTTTTCCTTATTGCGCAGGCGCATGCGCACCTTGAGCGGACAGGCATACGTCGCGTCGCGTGCCTTGCATTCCTCAACGCTGTATTTCGGCTCGTCCTCCAGCACGTAGTCGAGGAAGGTCAGCTCCAGGTTCCCGGTGTAGTCGGAGATCGACTGCACGTCATCAAAAACCTCTTTCAGCCCCTGCTTGAGGAACCATTCATAGGAGCTTTTCTGGATCTCGATGAGGTTGGGCATCTCGAGGATCTCTTCAATGCGCGCAAAGCTCTTGCGTGTGGTTTTTCCGTGCTGTACGTCTTTCACCATCATGTTGTACCGATCACTCCGTTTCTTTTGTTGGTAACGCGCGCTCCGGGGGCGGGATCCATACGCGCGGCGGCGTGGTGATTTTTTGAAAACAGGTCTTGCGCTTTTCCCCAAACCGTGGTATCATAGTAACAGTGAAGGGAAATAAGCCGCCAATTTCGATAAGCGTCTTATTATACCATATTTTACTGGTAGAAGTCAAGAATAATTTGTAATGAAAAAAGCGGATGCCCTGCATCCGCTTTTACTGCACCCTTTACAAATACTGAAAGGAGCCCTCCTATGAAAACACTCCCCATTGGCAAAACCGGTTTGGAAGCCCCTGTCCTGGCGGTCGGCTGCATGCGGCTGAACACCCTGGACAAGCCCCTCGCCGAGCGCTTCCTCAAAACCGCCATCGAGCTGGGCCTGAACTTTTTCGACCATGCGGATATCTACGGCGGCGGCGTGTGCGAATCGCTGTTCGCCGAAGCCCTCGGCCTGAGCCTGAGCAGCGACCTGCGCGAAAAAATCATCCTGCAATCAAAATGCGGCATTGAAACGCGCGACGGGCACACCATTGGATACAACCATTCCAAATCCTACATCCTGCGCTCGGTGGACGCCATCCTCAAGCGCCTGAAAACCGATTACCTCGACCTGCTCGTGCTGCACCGCCCCGACGCGCTGACCGACCCGGAGGAGGTCGCCGAAGCCTTCGACAACCTGAAAAGCGCGGGCAAGGTGCATCATTTCGGCGTTTCCAACCAGAACGCCGCCCAGATTGCGCTGCTGCAAAAATATTGGGCCGATCCGATTGCCGTCAACCAGCTCCAGCTTTCGGCGGCCAACTGCACCCTGATTTCGTCCGGCATCAACGTCAACCTGCAAAACGACGCCGCCATCGACCGCGACGGCAGCACCCTGGATTATTGCCGCCTGCACGATATCACGATCCAGGCGTGGTCCCCCTTGCAGTACGGCTTTTTCAAGGGTACCTTTATCGGCAGCAACCGCTTCCCCGAGCTGAACGCCGTGCTCGAGGAGGTCGGCGCAGCGCACAGCCTGTCCCCAGCCGCGGCCGCCATCGCCTGGCTGCTGCGCCATCCGGCGGGCATCCAGCCGATTACGGGCACCATGAACACCTCCCATCTCCGCTACCTGGCGGCAGCCGCCGACGTGACGCTGTCCCGCGAGGAATGGTACGCCATCTACATGGCGGCGGGCAACCAGCTCCCGTAAGGCCCCGCGCATAAAATCGAAAGAACCGCCAAAAGCCGGGAAGCATCTGTTTCCCGGCTTTTTCCCGGTTTGCCGCGCCCATCTTCCCTGCGCCCTTGTTTTGCGACACCATATTCCGCTTGAAATTGCCCAAACAAGAAAAAAATGAAGATTTTCAAAACTTTTCCATGTCCCTTTGTATTTCCCGGCAAAGCTCGCGCAACGCTTGCCCTATACTATATTCCACAAGGAGGCTGGCAAAGCATGGACAAGCAAAAAAACAAAATCTTCGCTGCGGCGGCGCAGGCCGCAGCCACGCGCGAGCGTTTCCTACAGGCGCACACCGTGCGCACCCTCCTGCGCATCTCGGCGCAATTCCTCCTCAGCGCAGCCCTCGCCCGCGCGACGATTTTCGGAGGCTTTGCACCCTTTGGGGCGGCGATGGCAGGCGCCCTATGTACGGTCGGCGGCGGCGTCCCGGCGGTGGTCGGGGCATTCTTCGGTTACTTATTCCTGCGCCCCGGCGACCCGCAGTCGGTCGCCTGCGCAGCCTCGGCGCTGCTGACGCTGTGCACGGCGCATGTGTTCGCCGATTCCGCGCTGATGCGGCAGCGGTGGTTTATGCCCGCCGTGACAACGGTTTCACTGGGCGCGTGCAGTTTCGTGTTCCTGCCCGAAACCAGCGCGCGCTGGCTGGCGCTCTTCCTCTGCTCACTGGTACTGGCGGCGGCGGCATGCTGGTTCTATATGGCGGCGCTGTCCCCGCCGCCCGACGGCCTGGTCACCAAGCCCGCCGCTTTCCTGGTGATGACGGCAACGCTGCTGCTGTCGGTGAGCGACCTGCTGCTGTTCGGGCGGTTCGCGCCCGCGCGGGTTGTTGCCGTGCTGATTGTCATGGGCGCGGCCTGCCTTTGCGGCAGCGCGGCCGGGGCGGCGGTCGGCGTGGCGTTCGGCATGACGATGGACGCCGCCGGGGCGGGCGGCGCGTACTTCACCTGCCTTTACGCGTTCTCCGCGCTGGCGGCGGGCGCGTTCCGCGAAGCGGGGCGGCGGATGTTCGCCTTGTTTTTCGCGGTGGCGGCGGGCTGCTCGGCGCTGCTCGGCATAGAACGGGCGGTTTTCATGCCCTCCGTGTATGAAATCGCGGTGGCGTCGCTCATTTTTGCCGTGCTGCCCGCCGCGTTCTGGGACGGCGTGAGCGAGCTGCTGCTGCCCGAGCGCGCCCAGGTCTCCGACGCGACCGCGCGGCTGCGGCAGACCTCGCGCAGGCGCGCCGGGGAGGCCGCGCAGGCATTCTACGAAATGTACCTTTCCATGATGAGCGGCGCACAGTACGGCAAAGCGTCCGTCGATGAGGAGAGCCACGCGGTGTTTGACGCAGCCGCCGAGCGCGTCTGCCGGAAATGCTCCATCTGCGCGTACTGCTGGCAAAAGGATTATGTTTCCACACTGAGCGCCCTGAGTGACGTTGCCGTCCCGATGCTGCGGCGCGGGCGCGCCGAGGCCGGGGACTTCCCCCAGCATTTTTCCAGCCGCTGTGTCCACTTTCCCGAGCTGCTGCGCACGATTAACGAATCCCTGTACACCCTGCGCGAGCGCGAGGAGTACCGCGAACGCCAGGATGAGAACCGCTCGCTGATTGCGCGGCAATACGCGGGCATCACGGGGATTTTCCGGCAGATGTCAACCGGGCTGTCGCAGGATTTCATTTCCCTGCCCGCCCGTGAAAAACAGGTGCGCAAGTATGCGCAGGCGTTCGGCGCTGCCGACCAGGCTTCCGTATTCCGCGATGGGCTGGGACGGCTGCGGGTCGAGCTGACCGGGCCGGGCATTGACAGCATCCTCGACCAGAAACAGGGCTTTACGGCAGGGCTTTCGGCGCTGCTTTCGGTCAGCCTGACCGAGCCGCTGCTGGTGCGGGACGAGCTTGGCGAGCGCATCGTCCTGCGGGAGCAGGCGGCGTTCCGGGCGGTGGTCGGCGTCGGCCAACGGCAGAAGGACGGCGAACATATCTCCGGGGATACCGGGCGCTACTTCCTGACCGATGAAGGGGTTGCCTGCCTGCTGCTGTGCGACGGCATGGGCACCGGCGACCAGGCGGCGCGGGACAGCCGCAATTTCCTCAGCCTGATGGAACGCTTTTTGCAGGCGGACGTGCCGGTTGAGGATGCGCTCAAGGCGGTTGCGCCATCCTACCGCATCCAGTGCGACGGGCGGCGGTTCGTGACGCTCGACGCGCTGACGGTGGATTTGTTCACCGGGCGCGCTACCTCTATGAAATGCGGGGCGGCCCCCAGTTACATTGTCACCGCAAGCGGCTTGACGCGGCTGAACAACGCTTCCCTCCCGGTCGGCCTGAGCGAGGAAGAAGGCGGCTCGGAAAGCGTACCGCTGCGACTGGCGCACGGCGACGTGTTCATTATGATTTCGGACGGCGTGTGCGACGGCGCGGACGACAGTTGGCTCCGTGAGCTTGTGTGCGCCCGCGCCGGGGACAGTCCGAAGGAGCTGGCGGCACGGTTGGTAACGGCAGCATCCCGGCGCGGCGTCAGCGACGATATGACCGCGCTGGTGCTGCGGCTCGAAAAGCGGGCCGCGCGGCGGTAATCGCCTCCGTTTTTCACAAAACAGCTGCCCACGCCACCGGGAAGTGCCTCAAAAAGGCACTTCCCGGTGGCGCCCTATGTTCTGGCATGCTGATTCATGCAGACGCATTGCACCCCCTATATTAACGGTATTTTATTTTTGGTTTCACAAGCCGTCAACCGCACAGGCATAAATTTTTTGGAGAAAAGACAATTGTCTTATTGACAAACCCCTAAGACAATGATAGTATAGAGACAGGGAAACTACAATTGTCTTAGAAAGGAGCAGCCCATGGAAAACAAACTGAACCCCTCCGAGCTGAAGGTGATGGAGGTCCTGTGGCGCGGCGGCGAACAGCCCGCCCGCCAAATCGCCGAAACCCTGACCGGCCAGCTCGGCTGGAACGCGAACACCACCTACACCCTCATCAAGCGGTGCATCAAAAAAGGCGCGGTCGAGCGGACGGAACCGCACTTCATGTGCCGCGCGCTGGTCGGCAAGGAGGCCGTGCAGGCTTCCGAAACCGCCGAGCTGGTCGATAAGCTTTATGACGGCTCGGTCGATAAGCTGTTCGCCGCCCTGCTCAGCCCAGGCAGGCTGGACAGCGAACAGATCGCCCGCCTGCGCCGTATGGTCGATGAGCTGGAATGAGGTGGGTACCATGACGCTGCTTGAAATGAGCGCCGCCGGCGCGGTGCTGGTGGGGGTGACGGTCCTTGTGCGCGCACTCATCCTCCACCGCCTGCCCAAGGGGACGCTGCTTCTGCTCTGGTGGCTGGCGCTGGCGCGGTTCCTGCTGCCCTTTTCGCTGCCCTCCCCGGTGAGCGCCTACACGCTGCTGGGGGAGGCCTCCGCTGTGGTTTCCCAGACGGAGACGGCGGTTTTCACCGGCGTGCCCGCGCCGCTGCCGGAAGCGCTTCCGGCGGTGGCGGAGGAACCCACGCCGGTGCACGCTCCCGTCTCTGTCCTGCCGCTGGTGTGGGCGGCGGGTGCGGTTGGCTGCGCCCTGTTCTTCGCGGTGACTGCCGCGCGCTGCGGGAAGGCGTTCCGGAGCGCCCTCCCCGTGGAGCGGCGGGAGGTGCGGGACTGGCTGGCCGCGCACCCGCTCCGCCGGAGGGTGCAGGTGCGTTCCTCTGACCGCATTTCCGCCCCGCTCACCTACGGCCTCCTCCGTCCGGTCATCCTGCTGCCGGAAAACTTCGCGTTTCAGGACGGTCGCCTGACCGGCTATGTGCTCACCCATGAATGGGTGCACATCCGGCGGCTGGACAGCCTGACCAAGCGGCTGATTATTGCCGCCGCCTGCCTGCACTGGTGGAACCCCATGGTTTGGGTGCTTTACGTGCTTTTTAACCGGGATTTGGAGCTTTCCTGCGATGAAACGGTTGTCCGGCTGCACGGCGCGGGCACCCGTGCGGACTATGCGCGGGCGCTCATCCGGATGGAGGAATACAAGAACGGGCCTGCCCCGTTTTGCAGCAGCTTTAACCGGAACGCAATGGAAGAAAGGATTCTTGCGATTATGAAAATGAAAAAATGGACGGCCCGCGCGGCGGCGGCTTCGGCGGCGACGGTGTTCGCGGTCGGCGTTCTGTTTGCCACGTCGGCACAGGCGGCGGTGCGCGGTGCGGATAACGGCCCCGCGGAGGAATACCCGGTTTCCGCCGTCAACTGGGACGAGGAGCGCGAGCTGCTTGAGGGCTTTCAAAAGCACGGCATTTCCTACGACAGCGGCGGCAAAATGTATTATAACGGTGAGCGCGTCCGCTGGTTCTGGGACGGGTACGAAATCTGGGAGGACGGGCAGCTGCTCGGCTGGTCGATGCGTTATGAATACCTGGATAAGGACGGCACAGTCGATGTACGCACCCTGCATGACCGGATTGACAACGGCGACGGCAGCTATGACCTTTACGGGCCGCTGTCCGATATCGTGCCCTACAGCCAGGCAGAATTCAACTCCCGCACCTATGACGAGCTGAAAGCACGTGCGCAGGAGACCACCGCATACGCGGACGACAGCGCGGTGCTGGTCGAGGAGCCTGCCTATCCCGGCACGGCGGTTTCCGTGGACGGCGTGATCGATTCGGTCGCCTATGGCGAGGCAACCGGCGTTTTCACCACGGATGAAGGCGGATACCTTGTGCAGGCGGATGACGAGCTTTCCGTGTCTGAGGGGACGTATTCTGAGAGAGCGTATGTCATCGCGTCACCCGATACCGATCTTTCACAGGGCAGAACCTTCGAGGAGATTTTCGCGGAGTACCGCCCCTACGGCATCACCTACCACGAGAAGGACGGGAACCGCAATGTCTATTATAACGGGGAGCTGACCGCGCAGTTTGTGGACTTGCAGCCAGACGGCGGCGTGTTCTCCTTCGCGTCCACGGGCGGCAAGTTCAGCACGCTGGTGGTGCAGACGGTTTACGATAAGCAGGGGAAGCTGACCGGCGTGGAGCCGGCCGGCCAGGCCGCCTCCTACGCGCCGTACACGCGCTTCGGGCTGATTGCCGGAGATGGCGGCACGCTCTATTACAACGGTGAGCGGGTACGCTGCTTCGACGACAGCACCCCGAAGCCGGACGGCGGCACGCAGGCCGTCGGCTATCTCGACCCGGACGGCACGGTCGATGTCCGCGCGGTTCGCAACAGGAAAAAGGAGCTGACCGGGCTGGAACGGGCGTCCGACGCGGAATTCCGCGCACGCGAGGTGCGGATGCCCGTCGGGAAGGATACCGGAAAAAACAGCTGGGCGGTGTTCGACCAATATGCCGCCCTTGGGCTGGAAACCCGTGACGGCGCGCTGTATTACAACGGCGAGCGGGTACGCTGCTTCCTGGACAAATCGGGGCGGAAAACCATAAGCAACTGGGACGCGAAAGGCAGTATTGATGTCTATGCCGTGCGGGACGGCGGGCTGACCGGGCTGCGCATTGCTTCCGAGGAGGAATTTGCCGCCAACAGCGCCGCACACAGCGCAGACGGCACAGTAAAGGAATACGCAAGCTGATTTTCACACAAAAGCAGCTGCCGCAAAACCTTCTTGTTTCGCGGCAGCTGTTTTCTGCATTTTATATTCGGTTCGGGAGAGGGTTATGCTTCCCTTGCCAGTTCCGGCACGTCGCAATAAGCGTCCGCTTCCGGGCCAAAGTTCCAGAGGAAACTTGGTAAGCCTTCCGAACCGTAATTCGGGAGGGGAGAGTACCACTGGAAAAAACAATAAAGCTCGCGCTTCTGCATGGTGGACAAAATATCCTGAACCTGGAGCATCTTCGGGGTTGGCTTCCCGTTCAGCGGGAAATGGGGCGGTATGTATCTGGCTTCCATACGATTCTCCTCCTCTTCGTTAATTTGCATCATCTGCATTTAGTATTGATATTATATCACATGACATCTGTAATAATCAAGATGTATTTCTCGGATTTTGGTAACAATTCAATGAATTTTTCTGGAATTTTCTCACAAAATGCGGAAGGAAATCCCAAAAGGTACATCTTGAAAATCCTTCCAGTCCAATCGGGAATTGGGGGTTGACAGAAATCATTCCGGCTGTTACCATAATGCCTGCCGTCCGCCGCAGGCAAAAACGCACACCCAGTTCCGAAGCCCGGGGTGTGCGTTTTTGCCGTTATTTCACGTTTTCACTGAAATTCATCAGCATGGAAGCCACCTGCGCGCGGGTTGCCGTACCGGCGGGCGAAATGCCGCCGCCTTCCGTGCCGTTCATCAGGCCGGAGCCAATCGCCCAGCGGATGGCGTCGGCGGCATAGCTGCGCACCGAGCCTGCGTCCGTATACACGTTCAAATCCGCCGTGGCAGACATGTCACAGCCTGTATGGGAGGCATAGCGGTAAAAGACCGCTGCCAGCTGCTCGCGCGTCACCTGGTCATTGGTCCCGAACGTGGCTTTGGTGTAGCCCTCAATAATGCCGTTGGCGTTCGCCCAGGCAACCGCGCGGCTCAACTCACTGCCTGTGGGCACGTCGTGAAACGAGGAAGCCCCTCCCGCTTCCGGGGAGCCAGCCAGCCGGTAAAGCGCCGTTACCAGCATGGCGCGCGTCATATTGCCCTTGGGCTGGAAGCTGCTTGCGGAAATGCCGTCCATCAGCTTCCGCTCGCTGACAAAGGCTACCGCCTTGCCGAACCAATCGCCTTCCACCACGTCGCCGTAGCCCGCAACATTGTTGTAGCCTGCCGCCGCGGGCTGTGCCGCCGGTTCAGCCGCCACGCCGGAATAGGCCGTCTTGCTGAGCGCCGGGTTGTTGATGAAGGAAATACCGCCGTCCGCCGCGCGGTTGACCGGCGGATGGGACGCCGAGAAGGCAAGCCCGCCAACGACCGTCTCTTCGCCGACAAACAGGAAATTCTCGTTTTCACGGCCGGACTTGGGTCCTGCGCCGCCCTTGACAGAGGGGTCATTCCAGGTCACGTCCACGCCGTACCAGTTGTTATCATCCGCCTGCACCGAATTCCACATATGGAACTCGCCTTTGTGCTCCATGCTGGAACGGGCATAGCCGTCCACCAGCACGCAGGGAATGGAACGCTGGTCACACAGCACCTTGAGGGCGCGCGCGTAGCCGTCACAGACCGGGCCGCTGGTGCCGGAGCTGCCCACCAGCGCGCAGAGCGCCTCGTGCGGCTCGTTGGGCAGGCTGTAGAGGTCGGCGGAGGTGTTGTATTCGTTGTGCTCGGTCAGCCAGCGGTTGAACGCGGTGACAGAAGCGCGCCGGTCGCTGCTTATGGGGACGGTATCCAAGATGGCCTGCACAGCGGCGTCCCGCTGGCGGATGCCCTCCTCAATCGCGGCCTGGCTGGTGTAGTTGGGGGAACGCATCTGGAAACCGTCCTTGTCAATCAGCACCAGAAAGATGAAACCGACCTTGCTGCTGACGCCGTTTGTACGGATGGTGACCGTCACCTGACGCAGCTTGAGCTTGCCAGACAGCCAGAAGATTTCCGGGTGGTCACGGTCGAACGCCTGGAATGCCGTCGAAACATAGTGGCACGCGTCCTTGCGTTCTTTCTCATAATTCGTGTTTCCGTCCTTCTGGACGCTGGTCGCGTAAATCGCGTTATATGCGGGGGTGCGCACCACATCGCCCGGCTTCAGGCTGTTGTAGTCAATCGAACGGTCGCTTTCGCTGGCGGGGATCTGGTCAAAGCTGCTCGAGCTGAACTGCTCCGCGCTCAGGAATGCGCCGTCCTGGGCAAAAGCTTCGGACAAGCTGCCGCTGAGCACGGAAACCGACTCGACATCGGCGTTGAAGTGCGCCGCGACAGGCTCTGCGGAAAGCGTGCCATAGTCATCCTGAATGAGCAGGCTGGCAGCGCCGTCCGCCCCAGCCATCGTATCATAGACCTTGACCGCGTAATCGGGCAGTGCGACACGGTCAATCCAGCGGACAAATTCGCCGTCCTTCAGGATATCCTGTAAGTAGGATTCGCCCTCGCCGGAAACCACAATCTGCTGTGCTTCATCGGTTTCCACCTCGCTGACCGTGATGCCGTCCTTTGGCTGCTGGCGCGGTTTTCTGGCCGGCCTGGAACAGCTCCCGATGCTTTCACTTTCAGGGGTTTCCACCCAATGCTCATAACCATTCCTGTCCACAACCCAACCGGCTCCCGCAGAGGGAACCAGCGCAAAGAGCAGGCACCCCGTGAGAAGCATGGATAAAATCCGTTTCTTCATTCTGCAAATATCCTCCCTTTTTCATGCCGCGGGATATTAGCGCACAGAATTTCCCACCCCGCAGTAAGCTATAATTACAGCATAACATAAAATTCCATTTTATACAATATGAAATCATCGGATTTCAAGCCTGTTTTTGTCCAAGCCAGAAAAACGCCCCGGAAGCGGCAAATGTTTAAGCGGCGAACGCAAAAGCGGCGTCCATTTCGGACGCCGCTGAAGAGTGCGGGATAAGGAATCAATAATGACGAGCCTCGTAGAGGTGGTCCTCAATGCGCTTGCGCGCTGCCTGAACCTCTGGCTTCTGGGAAACCTCGGCAACGCCAACGCGCCACCAAGCCTCATAGCCTGCGGACATGGTCTTGGGCAGAACCTTCATGTCGATGAGGGTGGAAACGGTCTGCTTCTTGGAATCCTCGATAGCAGCTTTCAGTTCCTCCATGGTCTTGACGGTGTAGGTCTTGCAGCCGTAAGCCGCGCCGATTGCCGCGTAGTCCACCTGGATAACCTTGCCCTTGTGCACGCCGTTGGTCACGCCCTCCTCGAGCATGTTCTTTTCGGTCGTGATAGAGGCGTTGCCGTTGGCAACCTGGAGGTTGTTGATGCAGCCATAAGAAGCGTTATCGAACAGCATAACGTTAATTTTCTTGCCAATCTGGACGGAGGTAATCAGTTCAGAGTGCAGCATATCAAACGAGCCGTCACCGCACATTGCATAGACCTCCTGATTCGGGCAGGCCAGCTTTGCGCCGAGCGCGGAAGCGACTTCGTAGCCCATGCAGGAATAGCCATATTCCATATGATAGGTGTTGACCTTGCGGGTGCGCCACAGGCCCTGCATATCGCCGGGCAGCGAACCGGCAGCCGCGCAGACAATCGCATCGTCGTCGATGAGATGGTTGATAGCGCCCAGGACAGCGGTCTGGCACAGGTCGCAGCCGGTATCCTCGATGTACTTCTCAACCGCGCCGCGGTTTGCGTCGTTGCACTCGGGGGTAAAGGAATCCTTATCGGTGTACTTGCAATTGTCAAGACGCTCAACCTCGGTGAACCACTCCTTGCGCAGCGCGGCAACCTCTGCCTTGTAAGCGTCGTCGGTGTGGTAGCCCAGCTTGGACAGCTCCGCGCCGATGGCGGTCAGTGCTTCGTTCGCGTCAGCCACAACCGGGGTAGCGTCCATCTTGTACGCCTGGAACTCGGACGGGTTGATATTAACGAACTTCGCGTCGGTGCGGTACAGCCACTTGGAAGCGGTGGTAAAGTCGGTGTAGCGGGTGCCAACGCCGATCACAACGTCCGCCTCATGCGCCAGCTTGTTGGCAGCGATGCCGCCGGTGGTGCCCAGGCCGCCGAGGTTCAGCTCGTGCGTCCATTCGATTGCGGACTTGCCCGCCTGTGTCTCGCCGAACGCGATGCCAAAGTCCTCCGCGAACTTCTTGAATACCTTGTGCGCTTCCGCATAGCGGACGCCGCCGCCGCAGATAAGGAGCGGCTTCTTGGCGTTCTTGATGACCTCGACAGCCTTGTCCACGGCATACTTGGTCGCCGGGCGGCGGTCGATGCGCCAAACGCGCTTCTGGAAGAAATCAACCGGGTAATCATAGGCTTCCGCCTGGACGTCCTGCGGCAGTGAAACGGCAACCGCGCCGGTGTTGGCGGTATCGGTCAGAACGCGCATTGCGGAGATCATATCGGTCATAACCTGCTCGGGGCGGTTGATGCGGCCCCAATACTTGGTAACAGCCTGGAAAGCGTCATGCGCGGAGATGGACAGGTTCTGGGGCTGCTCCATCTGCTGAAGTACCGGGTCAGGCTGGCGGGAGGCATAGATGTCGCCGGGCAGGATCAGCACCGGGATATTGTTGGCGGTCGCGGTCGCGGCGGCAGTCACCATGTTGCACGCGCCTGGGCCAACGGAAGAGGTGCAGGCAAAAATCTGCTTGCGGCGGCTCTGCTTGGCGAAGCCGACGGCGGCCAGTGCCATGCCCTGCTCGTTCTTGCCCTGATAGACGACCATGTCTTTCAGCTCCTGTTCAACGCCGTTGCAGAAGCCGACAACATTGCCGTGTCCGGGGAGCATGAAGATGCCCTTAACGAACTTGTGCTCTACTTCCCTGCCATCCATGTCGATGTAGCTGACATACTGGTTTTCGAGGAAGCGGACGAGTGCCTGGCTAGCAGTCAGGCGGACGGTTTCCATGTGCTTCATGGGGAATCTCCTCCTAATATAAAGAATGTATTAAAAATAGGGAATCGCATTGGAAAGAAAACGGTACTCGCAGGGATATTACCGCGGCCAATCAGCTTTGCCGCAGGGACGGCAGCGTTTGCAGGGACGGGGCTTGCCCCACCCGTCCCGCCGCTGTACCCTGCGGCCGCAGCGGCGGGACCGTACGGCGGTGTTCAGTTGCCTGTCGGGCAGTGCCAAATCTTGTCGTTGGCGTCCTCCTCGAGCAGCCAGAGATGCTCCTCGTCGTCGATGCGGGTCTTGTCCCACGGGTCGCCCGGCAGATGGCGGATGCCCCACGCGTAGCAGCAGGAATAGCCCGGGGCCGTTACCTGGGAATGCATCTTGTCAGTGATAATCGCAAGGCCGTTGTGATGGGTCTCGTAAATCTCGCCATTCGCCCAGCCTGCGCCGAAGCCCATCGGGCGGTCATAGCGGTAGAAGTAGCACTCCGGCTGCGGATGATGGTGCGGCGGGTAAGAGGACCACTTGCCCGGCAGGTTGACAACCTCGCCCAGAACCATGTTCGAGTACGGCGCGTTGTCCAGGTCAAAGCAGGTGCGCACATCACGCTTGATGCAGCCCATCAGCTCACCCTGGTTGCCGCGTGCCCAAGTGTCGGTGTCCTCCGGCTTGTACATCCTGCTCGGGAAGGTCTTTTCGTTCAGCGTCTTTTGCACGTAGATGTTGCAGGGTCCGTGCGCGGCGACTTCGACCTTGACGCCCTTGCAGACATGCAGGCAGGACGGGTTATAGTCAAAGGGGTTCGGACGATCTACGTCATAGGAGCCGTCGTCCCACTTCAGCGTGCACTTGCCGTCGAATACCAGCAGCGCAAGCTCCTTCTCGGCTTCCTCAAAGGAGTAGGTGTCGCCGTCCTCCATCACAAGCAGCGCAACGTCCATCATTGCGCCCTTGCCGATGCCGTCATCAAGGCGGATATACTCGTTGTAGCCTCTTTTGACTTCCTTATCCATGTACATGATTGCATACCTCCATTTTAATAATTCTCTGAAATGATTATATGATATGAGACAATCATACGCAAGTGGTGCAGAAAATTTTTAGTAAAAACTGCTGAAAAAATTCTGGCGTTCTTGTGCAAATCAACTCATTTTTCCGTTTTTCTCCTGTGAAAAGCACAGAAGCACCTTCGGCAGGTTTGTGCGCTTTCCCAAAAATTTTGCTCAAACGGTTGCGGGATTTGCTTTTCTTGTCTATAATTATAGTATCAGTACCGAAAAAGAGCTTGCAATATTTTATCTAATACTAACACGATTTTCACATCTTTGAAAGGGGCATCAAAAATGGACGCTTCCCGCCTGGAAAAACGCACCCATGGGACCGAGGGTTTCCCGTTCCAAATCTATCCGATGTCCGGCTCGCAGGACGGCGATGTGATCCCATACCACTGGCACCCCGAGCTGGAAATCATCCGGATTGTCGCGGGTCAGGTTGGGCTGACCATCGCCGACGAGCAGTATACAGGGCTTGAGGGGGATTTGTTCTTTGTCGCGACCGGCGAGCTGCACGAAATCCGCAGCGGCCGAGGCGGGCAGTTCCGTTCGTTCGTATTTCCGGCAGATTTTTTGCAATTCCGGCGGGCAGACCGCGCGCAGACCGAGCTGCTTTCCCCGTTGGAGGCGGGCAAACTGTGGTTCCGTACCGAGCTGCGCGCGGGCCAGCCCGGCAGCCGGGAGCTGCTGGCCATCCTGGACAGGGTGCTGGAAGCCTGCGCCGATACCCGGACGGGGTATGAGCTTCATGTGAAGGCGCTGCTGCTGCTCGTGCTGTCCGAGGGGATGCGGGCGGACTTGCTGCACACGACGGGCCACGCCCCGCGCAATTACCATACACAGCTGCTGCGCGAGATTGTCGCTTATCTGGGCGAGCACTGCACCGAACAGCTGCGCCTGCCCGAGGTCGCACAGCATTTCGGCATGTCGCCGCAGTATTTTTGTTCTTTTTTCAAGTCCCATCTGGGGCGCTCCTTTGTCCAGCATGTCAATTTCCTGCGGATTGAACGCGCGTCGCGCCTGCTGCGCGAGACCGACCAGCCGATTATGGATATCGGCTTTACGGTGGGCTTTGAAAATTTCAGCTATTTTATCAAACGGTTCCGGACGGTGTTCGGCTGCACGCCCTCCGCTTACCGCAAATCCGGCGGTATGGCAAAGGAATGAAATTGATCCGAAAACCGGGGCATGCCAGATGACACGGGAAATTGCTGTCAGGCTGTGCGCGGCAGCTGTCAGGCTGATTACCGCCCCTCATAAAAACGGCTGTCCCGTCAGGTCTACCAGAAAAAAACGCTTATCCGGCAAAGATAAGCGCATGGAAAAGGGTTTGGTTTTATGTGGCTTATGATGGCGGTGCTTTCCGCCGTATTTGCGGGGCTGACGTCGATTCTCGCCAAGTGCGGCATCCGGCGGACGGACTCCGATCTCGCAACCGCGCTGCGGACGGTTGTCGTCCTGGTTTTTTCGTGGGGTATGGCAGTGCTTGCCGGTTCGGCGGGCGATGCCACCGCCATCGGCGGCAAATCGATGCTGTTCCTGCTTTTATCAGGCGCGGCGACCGGCGCTTCTTGGCTGTGTTATTTTAAGGCGCTGTCGCTGGGGGACGTCAGCCAGGTGGCGCCGGTCGATAAAATGAGCACCGTGCTTACGGTACTGCTGGCAATCCTGCTGTTCGGCGAAACGGCAAACCTGCCCTTCAAAATGTCCGGAACCGCGCTGCTCACGGCGGGCATCCTGACGATGGCAGGGCAAGAGCGCACAGACAACACGCGCCGGGGCTGGCTGCCCTACGCGGTGCTGTCGGCAGTGTTCGCCGCGCTGACCTCCATCCTCGCAAAAATCGGCATCACCGGCGTGGAATCCAATCTTGGAACAGCCATCCGAACGGGGGTTGTGCTGGTGATGGCGTGGCTAGTGGTATTCCTGCGCGGCAAGCAGGGGCAGCTGCGCAGCCTTGACCGGCAGGAATTAGGTTTCATCGCGCTGTCCGGGCTGGCGACCGGCGCTTCGTGGCTGTGTTACTATTAATGCAATCCAAAACGGGATTGTGAGCGTAGTGGTGCCGGTTGACAAGCTCAGCATTGTGGTAACGGTGATTATCTCCCGCATGATGCTCCATGAAAGGCTCAGCCGGAAAATGCTGCTCGGGCTTGTGCTGATGGTCTGCGGGACTCTCATCATGGCGGTTTGGTCATAAGGCTTTTTACACGTAAAATTCCTCCATGGTATCCAGGCACAGGCAGCCCAGGCGCCCGCCCGGAAAGGAACAGCCGCAGTCAATGGCAATTTGATTGCCGCGCCGGAGGATGGAAGCCGAAGGGGCTTCCCCCAGCCGCCGCCGCAGGAACTGTACCGGCGTATGCCCAAAAATCACGAATTTATCCGGGAAATAATCCTGCTCCAATTGGGGGCGCGCAAAGAGGAAATCGCTCAGCCCGTATTCATCCAGAGGCTTCCCCGGCGCGAAGTTGTCCAGCCCGGCATGCACCAGCAAAAACGAACGCCCCCCGACTTCCACCTCGGTGTAAAGCTCCATCTCCTGAAAATACTCCTGGATGTCCCCGAGCGTCTCCCGTCCCACTCTCTTTAGGCTCTCGATTGTCGGCTCTCCGCCGTTGACGATCCACTCGCTGTACGCACCCATCTTATCTGTACTGAGGGCGTCAATCTGCTCATCTGTGATCTCCGCTGCGATCCAGGACATGCATATGGCGGCGGTAAATTCATGGTTCCCCAGCAGCGGGAATACATTGGGGCGCAGGCTCATATCCAGCAGGATTTTAACCCCGTCCGCTCCCCGGTCGATGACATCCCCCAGCACATAGAGGGTATCGCGCGACGAAAACGAAATTTCGCACAGCATCTGCTGATATTTGTCAAAACAGCCGTGCATATCGGACATGACATAAATCATAATTCTGGTGCCTCCCCTTGTTATGATAAGCCCTTCTCAAAAACATGCCCGTGCGGGAAAGCTCCCGAACAGGTAAAAAAGCGGGGCTGCCGCGTGAAGGATTCCCCTTGTGCGGCAGTCCCTTTTTAAGCCCTCATCAAAAGTTCAGATAACAGAATTCGCTGGCAGCTTCCGCCGCCCAGACCGAAACCGAGCCGCCCTTGACCGGGAAATCCCCCCAGCCGTCCGCGCTGACCGTGACCGTAGCGGGGAAATTGCCGAGCGTATCCGCCATGCGCCGTCCCGCGAAGCGTTCGCCGATGTACATGCGCTTGCTGCCGCCACAGCTGTCGGTCAGCACCACGGCAATGCCGGAATCGGGGTGTTCGGCGTCGCCCTCGCGGGTGAAGCCGACAAGCGAGCCGTCGTCGAAGAACAGGTGTTCCGTGCCGTAGGCATAGCGCTCGCGCAGCTTCATCAGCTTTGGCAGCTGCGCCACCGGCGCAATCCCGTCATGCGGGATGCCGTAATAATCGCCGTAGAACACACAGGGAATCCCGGCGTCACGCAGCAGGATGATGGCATAGGCAATCGGCTTGAACCATGCCGGGATAAACGAGCTGAGCGCCTGCCCGGGCTGGGTGTCGTGGTTGTCCACAAAGGTGACGGAATGCGCCGGGGCAGCCCCGGTCAAGGTGCCGTCAAACAGCCGCGCGAGGTCAAAATTGCCGTTAGAGGTTGCCGCCTGTAAGAAGTGGAAGTGCAGCGGCACGTCGAACAGGGAAAGCGAATGCCGCGCGACATCCAGATAATGGGTCAGGGTGTGCAGCTCCTTCCCCCAGTATTCGCCGACAACAAAAAGATCGGGTTTTTTCTCGCGCATGGCGGCAATCCAGTCCCGGCAGAAGTCGAAGCTGATATGCTTGACCGCGTCCATGCGGAAGCCGTCCATCTGCACGGTATCCTGATACCAGCTGCCCCAATCGCGGGTTTCCCGAATCACCGCCGGGCTGTCGGTGTCCAAATCAGCGCCCATCAGGTAATCGTAATTGCCGTTTTCGGCGTCGGTTTCGCGGTTCCAGCACTTGCCGTCAAAGCGGAAAATACCATTGCGCCGCGCGCCCTCATCCCAGTCTGTGCCGCTGAAGTGCGAAGCGTTCCAGCAGAAGCCGGAATATTTGCCCGCCCTGCCGGGGAAGTTAAATTTCGTCCATGCGGTAATCTGCCGCTTGCCGGAAATATCCTGGTTGCGGTTGCTGGAAAGCCCCTCGGTCACAGTGACCTGTTCGGTACCGTCCGCGCCCATACGGTGGTTGAGCACCACGTCACAAAGCACGGCAATCCCGTTTTGCTGCAAAGCGCGCACGGCGGAAAGGTATTCCGCTTTGGTGCCGTACTTGGTGCGCACCGCGCCTTTCTGGTCGAATTCGCCCAAGTCGTACATGTCATATACGTCATAACCAACACTGGCAGGGCCTCCCGCACCCTTGTACGCAGGGGGCAGCCAAATCATATTGACACCGGCATTCCGAAGCGCCGCCGCCTGGGCTTCCAGCCGCTTCCAATGCAAACCGTTCTCAGGCAGGTACCATTCAAAGCCCTGCATCATGGTTTGATTCGTCATAAGGGGAATCATCCTTTCCATATGTATTGCAAAAGGGCACTGCCCCGCTTGTATCCGTATTTCAGAGCCGTTAACGATACACAGCAATATCCATTATACCACAGAATCCGACACCGTCAAGCGACGCCCCGCGCTATGGCGCAAAGGGTACATTTTTCGCGGCAAGCCACGCCTCCGCCTCCGGGAACCGGCCGCGCTGCCTGCCAACAAACTCGACGCAGACGGACGCCCCGCCGGCAGAGGTCAGCCGCAGGCCAAGCACCATGCGGTTCCTGCCGCTGTACCGGTGCACCTCGGCGAAGCCGAGCGTTTCCGGCAGGAACAGGCGCAGCGTCCGGCGGCTGCGGCACACCAAACAGTCCGGCAGCAAATGCAGCTCCCCTTGATAAACCGGGATACACAGGTGCGGCGCGGCATAATCGCGCACAATCCGTTCCCGTCTTGCCGGCGGGAGCGACTCAAACGCTTCCCGGAACCGTGCCGCCTGCCGCCAAGCCCGCAGCAGCGCCAGCACCGCAATCAGCGGCAGCGCCAGCGCGGCCTCTGCCCGCAGCCCTGCGGTTGTGATAAGATACCCCATCAGCAGCGCCATCCCCACCAGCAGGGGCAAAACCCCGCGCAGCTCCGCGCGGCAGAAATCCCGGACAATCCGTCCCATCCCGAACCCCCTCCATTTCCAGATATAGTATACCACATGCCGAGCGTTCCCGCAAAGCCCCTGTCCCGTCCGCGCCCCGCTCGAAATCCTCCATCAATCCGTGAAAACAGACAAAAAACATCCTTTCTTTTTGTGCCATCCAACAACAACGCAGGATATCCCCGAAAAAAAATTTACCCTTATCCTGCGGAAATTTACAAATTCCTCTTGCATTGGCTGTAGTTTATTGTATAATTTTAATAGGTGTTTCCGCGCCCCTGCGGAAAATTGAAAATGAAGGTGGATGAACATCATGGATTATGTAAAAGAATATGAGCGCTGGCTGGCTTCCCCCGCACTGACAGACGACGAGCGCGCCGAGCTGTCTGCCATCAAGGGCAACGACGGCGAAATCGAAAGCCGTTTCTTCGCGCCCCTGTCCTTCGGCACCGCGGGCCTGCGCGGTGTGCTGGGCGTTGGCCTGTACCGCATGAACCGTTTTACGGTCGGCGCGGCGACCCAGGGCCTCGCCAACCTCATCATTTCCAACGGCGAGGACGCCATGAAGCGCGGCGTTGCCATCGCGTATGACTCCCGCCATATGTCGCCCGAGTTCGCCAAGCTGTGCGCCTGCATCCTTGCCGAAAACGGCATCCAGGTGCGCCTGTATGACGAGCTTCGCCCAACTCCCGAGCTGTCCTTCGCAATCCGCCACTACGGCACGATTGCGGGCATCAACATCACCGCTTCCCACAACCCGAAGGAGTACAACGGCTATAAGGTTTACTGGGAGGACGGCGCGCAGCTGCCCCCGGCAGAGGCTGACGTTGTCGCCAAGGAAATGAGCGCGCTCGATATGTTCGCGGATGTGAAAATCGGCGATTTCGACCAGTATCTGGCTTCCGGCCGCATCATCATGCTGGGCAAGGAGACCGACGAAGCGTATCTGGGCGAGGTGCTCAAGGTTGCGGTCAACCCCGACTGTGTCAAGGACGTTGCGGACGACTTTAAGCTGGTTTACACCCCGTTCCACGGTGCGGGCTACCGCCTGGTGCCTGAAATCCTCAAGCGCATCGGCTACAAGCATGTCATTTGCGAGCCGCACCAAATGGTCATTGACGGCGATTTCCCGACCGTCGCTTCCCCGAACCCGGAGAACAAGGAAGGCTTTAACCTCGCTATCGAGCTGGCGAAGGAAAACGGCGTTGACCTGATTATCGGCACCGACCCCGACGCCGACCGTACCGGCATCGTCCTCAAGGACAAGACCGGCGAATATATCACCCTGTCCGGCAACCAGGTCGGCGTACTGCTGATTGATTACATCATCACCGCCCGCCGCCTGACCAACACCATGCCCGAGCATCCGGCGGTGCTCAAGTCGATCGTCAGCACCGAGATGGCACGCTCTGCCGCCACCGCGAACGGCGTGGACTGCTTCGATACCTTCACCGGCTTCAAGTTCCTTGCCGAGAAGATTAAGGATTTCGAGCGCACCGGTTCCCACCAGTATCTGTTCGCGTTTGAGGAGAGCTACGGCTATCTGTCCGGCGACTATGCGCGCGACAAGGACGCCGTAACCGCCTCCATGCTGATTGCCGAAATGGCGGCATATTACCGCACCAAGGGCATGACGCTGTATGACGCAATGGAAACCATGTATGAAAAGTACGGCTACTACTGCGAGCAGACCATCTCGATCACCATGCCGGGCGTTGCCGGCCTGACCCGTATGCAGGAGCTGATGGCTGAGCTGCGCGCCACCCCGCTCACCGATGTTGCGGGCAACAAGGTTGAATTCGTCCGCGACTATCAGCCGGGTACCCGCAAGAACGTTGCGACCGGCGAAACCGAGCAAATCGAGCTGAAGGGCCAGAACGTGCTCTATTATGAGCTGGAAGGCGGCACGTCGTTTATCATCCGCCCGTCCGGCACCGAGCCGAAGGTCAAGGTTTATATCATGGCACGCGCGGAGGACAAGGCTTCCGCTGCCGCCAAGGTTGAAGCGCTTGCTGCGGCTTCCAAGGAAATCGTCAAGTAAACAACCGAGTAGGAGGCAGGTGATTCGTTCGCCTGCCGGCCTCTCACTCCACCGTGCATACCGTTCGGTACACGGCGATTCCTCAGTTTACGTCCTGACAAAATTGTAATTAAGAATAGAAATACTGGAAACCGGCTCTTTCTAACCCTGCATTAGACAGTGCCGCCTGAAAATCGGGCTGCTGGCAATCCGCCAGTAGCCTTCTCTCGAATTTGCCGGGATTCCGGCATTGGAATGGCATACACCTAATTTCCCCAAGTTTCGGTACCTCGTCCTGACGCGTTTCCAACGTTCCCAGAACACCATGCGGATTTGTCGCCTCATCCACTCGTCAATGTTCTTTAACAGAGTTCCCATATCCGCAAGCTTGTAATAGTTCACCCAGCCTGTCACAAAGCGTTTCAGCTTTTGCTTCCACCCCACGTAACTCGAAACATATCGCCTATTACAATAATTTTGGTTGGGACCCTCAGCATCCAGCTGGGGGTTTTATCCGTCTTTCGGTAAGCTTTTTCACCTTTCCCTTCCACTGCCGTCAACTTAAGGCAAAACGGCTTTTCTGGCGATAGGAAATCTTTTACGTGGTTATCCCTTTAAAATAGCTTTACCCAGATAACAAAAAGTGGTATAATATAAGGGAAGAAACATGAAAA
>CAJUJQ010000033.1 GCA_910586575.1 uncultured Clostridia bacterium
CAGGTACTACGGTTGGTAATGGTACACCTGTTACGATTACAGCTGGCACCACCACTGTAGCACAACTTGGCGCTGCTACAGTGAACGGCGGCGGTACGCTGGCAGATAATTATAAGCTTTCCATAAACGGAACAGAGGTAGATTGGACAGATTCTACTGCAATTGGTGCTGGCGATGAGATTACACTGACCGCTAATGCAAAAGGTGCAAACGCGAACGTTGTGACTGATGTTGGTGTGACCGGACAGGATGGTGCTGTTACTTCTGATCCCGGCAAGGATCAGGGTGGTGCTCCTGCTGCCACCAAGACCAGCTATGAGTTCGACCTTGATATCAGTAAACTCCAAGGTGGTCAGGTGATTTCTCTTGGTGGCGTGGATCTCACGTTGTCTGCTGAGACTGGCTCTACTACAGGTGCTGCTGGTTCACTGAAATTTGGCGGCTTGAGTGATGCTGATCTTGCAACTGCCCTTAAGGACACTTTGGATAAAACATTTACTGACTTCACTGCTACTGTGACAGTTGGTACTGCTGGTCAGCTGAGCGTTAAGATGGAGGCTAACACCGCTGGTTCAGCAGCAAACAAGGGTGAAATCCGCGTTGAGACTGGCACAGGTGACAGCCCCATTGGCACGGTTACCTACAATAAAGGTGCGGATGCCGGCACTGCTACTCCCGCTAAAATGGCTCAGGCAACTTTCGAGGATAATGCGCTGAAAACCGCTAACTTGTCAAAGGTTGGCACCCAAATCACCATCGGTGATAAGACCGTCACGGTTGTTGACGGTTCTGCCACTACGGTTGCTGCTGACCAGATTAAGTCAAGCGATGTTGCTACTAAGCTGGGTGACGTCTTTGAAAACCTGGGCGTCAACGTTCCCGGTAAGATTACCTTTGCTGACGGCTCTGTAACGATTGTTACTGATAAGAGCGGCGAACTCACCGAGACTGAGATGAAGGCTCTGACAGACACCAAGGTTGAGGTCAAGTCTGTCCCCGATGCCGTCACCGCGCCGAAGTTCAAGTTTGATTTCAAACTGGGCGGCGAAGTGCTGGCCAAGGAAATCGAAGTCGCCGAAGATGCCTCTTCCGAGGATATTGCTAACGCCATTTTCGGTGCTCTGACTGATGCAGATACAAACACTGCTGGTACCCAGGTTACGGTCAATGGTGCTAATTACACGGTTACCAGTGCTAACGGCAAGCTGTCCTTCGAGCTGATTGATGACCCCACTGCTGACAACATCAAGGGCAACTTTGACTGGGATGCAATCGCTGAAGAGGGCAAGTTCAAGGGCAATCACACCGCCGGTACGACCGTCACCCAGCAGGGTCAGGTAGGCGCATCCAACGCAATCGCCAACACCGTATTCCGTATTGAGAAAGGCGACATCAAGGATGGTGCCCAGATTACTGTGAACGGAAAGACTGTCACTCTGGCGGTCGGCGAAAACAGCTCTGTTGCGTTCGAGGACAAGAGCGGCAACGCGGTTGCGGACGTTATTGACCTGACGCATCTGGACGCTAACAATATTACCGATGCTGGCCTGAGCGATGCTCTGGGCAAGATTGCCGCCGCGTTCAAGGACGATGAGGGCTTCGTTGTGGGCGTTAATGATGAATCCAACGGCGACACGCACACCGGCCTTACTGTCCACAAGCGTGAGAGCAACACAACTACCTACGACACCAAGGAGAAGCTTGCTGGAGTATTCAGCATGACCACCCCGGGCAGCGGCAAGAGCCTGACCCTCCAGATTGGCGACACCGCAGAAGAATTCAACCAGCTCAAGGTTGATATCAAGGATATGCACGCGGAATCCCTTGGCCTGAAGGGGCTGGATATCTCCACGCAGGAAGGCGCTGCCGCGGCAATCAATAAGATTAAGGACGCGATTAACAGCGTTTCCGACGTTCGCGGTACGCTCGGCGCTACCCAGAACCGTCTGGATCACACCATCAACAACCTGTCCGTCATGACCGAGAACATCCAGGACGCAGAGTCCACGATTCGCGATACCGACGTAGCGGCAGAGATGATGGAATACACCAAGAACAACATCCTGATTCAGTCCGCGCAGGCGATGCTCGCGCAGGCGAACCAGGTTCCGCAGGGCGTTCTCCAGCTGCTCCAGTAATCGGAACAACACCGTTGTTTTTGGAAAAACAGCATAATCACAGAGGGCGGGCATTTGCCCGCCCTCTTTCTGCCGCAAAAAAAGCAATTGCAGATTTTATCCCCTTCTGGTACAATAAGAGTACCGCCTGCCTTTCCCGGAAAGGCGGCAATCCATAACAGAAAGGCAACTGAAAATGGCTGAATATGATATCCCAATCAAAAACGATTTGCGCTCCGCTTATTATGACGATTTCCACTGCCTGGCGGCAGGGTGCCGCTGGTCCTGCTGCAAGGGCTGGCACATTACCTTTGATAAAAAGGATTACTTATCCCTGCGCCACTTGAAGGGCGGCGCGGAGCTGGGCGCGCGGATGGAAGGGGCGATCCGCCGCATCCGCAAGAACGCGCCCAGCGGGCATTACGCGGAATTCTGCTTGAAGGAAGGGCTGGTCTGCCCGCTGCTGCGGGAAGATGGGCTTTGCGATTTGCAGATTGAGCAGGGCGTAAAGGCGCTGCCGTTTGTCTGCCAGAGCTTCCCCCGGTGTGAAAGCCTGATGAACTCCGGCTACTTTGAGCGTTCGCTGACCCTGGGCTGTGAGGGTGTGCTGGGGCTGCTGTGGGAGCTGCCGGACGGTGTGTATTTCTGCTCGGACCCGCTGCCCCAAAAGGACTGCAAAACGCTGCATGCGGCGCAGGCGGGTGAGCTGGAGATTCATTTTCAGGAAATTCGCTCGCGGTGCATTGATCTCCTTCAAAACCGCCGCTATCCGCTGCCGCAGCGTATCCTGCTGATGGGGCTGGCGCTGCAAGCCCTGTGCGAAAACCCGGATATCGGGCGCTGGCTGGCGTTTGTGGAGGGCATGGACGGGATGGAGCCGCCGGAGCTGCAAAAGAAACAGGAGGATGTCCTTTGGATGTACCTTTCCAACTGCACGCAGACGCTGCTGGCGACAACGATGCCCGACCCGGAATCGATCCAGCTCCGGAGTGAGGTGATGGACGGGCTGGGGATGCGCCTGTATGCGGACGGGGGGCACGCGCAGCTGGACCGCACGCTGTACCTCGCCGCGCGGGAACGGTATCAGGAATTGTTCGGCGACCGGGAGTATTTCATGGAAAATGTGATGGTTTCCCTGTTTTTCCATACGAAAATGCCCCGGGTGAATACGACGGAGGAGCTTTGGAAAAGCTATGTCAGCTTTTGCAACCTGTACAGCATGTACCGCTTTATGGCAGTGATGAGCTGCCGGGAGGGCGCCAGCGCCGGGAAAGAGGAGCTGTTCCGCTCGCTGGTGATGGTTAGCCGGATACTGCTGCATAACGGTGCAAGGGAAACGCAGGTTCGGGATGAATTTTTCCAGAATAACAGCGCTACCCTTGCCCATATGGCTGTATTATTGAGCCATTGAACGGACACATAAAAACCGCCCGCAGCGTAGATGCTGTGGGCGGCTTGTTTTTTACGGGGTTACAGCAGATAGGGCACGGAGCTGAGCGCACCGTCATAACGCGTGACAAGGAACGGATAGCTGTTTGCCTGCACCGGGATATCCAGGCTGGAAAGCAGCCGTTGCAGCTCGGTGACGACCTGGAAATCGTGGTCACGCTGGGCAATCGACAGCTTCATGGTGCCCTTGTACGAGCTGATGAGCATCGCGAAGGGCTGCACGCTGCAAGGCAGCACCGCGCCATATTCCAGCACATACGGCTGCATGGTTTCAGGCAGCTTGAACTGGCCGACGTTGGTGATTAAGAAGGTGTCGTCCCGCACAAACTGGCGGGCAATCTGACGGCCTTCGGCTTCCTTCTCGGCGATCGGGATATCGCGCTCGTGCAGCTCGCGGCAGACCGAGCTGGCGCGCTTGGCGCGGAACAACAGCTGTTCGGTCGCCATCTGGCTGTTCAGGAAATCCTTGGTCTTGCGGAATACCTCGGGCAGCGGCATGCTGTTGTACTCGGCCTCATACGGCAGGTCGATGAAGCACACAAAATACCGGGTTGTCAGCGACGGGATGACCTGGCGCAAATCGACCGGGATTTCCGAAATGACAGGCTCGGTGTGGCCCTCGCCGAATTTGTGATAGAACGCACGGCTGAACAGCGGCGCAATGATGGACAGCGGGGAAACGCCGTATTCCTTGGCCTTGGCGCGCAGGGCGGAGAAGGGGAAGGTCAGCTCGGTGACGACTTCGGGGGAATCGTTCTCCCAGGTCAGCCCGTCCGCGTGCAGCGCGGCCGGTTTCTGGTAGATGCCAGCGGGGGACGGCTCCATTTCGTCCAGCCGCCGGAACGCGTCCTCAGATTCCTCGGTTACATACGCCGAATCGGTCGCGCGGACGGAGCCGTCATTTTCGACCTTGTGGCCGCATTCGAGCAGGTAATGATAGAGCACACAGCGGATGAACTCCTCGAAGCCGCGGCCGTCGCTGACGCTGTGCTGATACTCCATGAAGATGGTGTCCTCATGGTAGCCGACCAGGAAAAGATATCCGTGCGTGTCGTCAGAGCCGATGGTGTAGCGCTGGGTGGTGCCGTCGAAGGGCAGAACGACCGGCTCGTCAACCAGCAGGCGGTATTTGTACTGGGTGCCGGTCGCCGCAAGGCCTACCATCATATGCGGGAAGCGCAGGAGCGCGGTCTTGACGGCGCTCAGCAGGCAGGCGGGGCGCACCGGCTCGCTCATGCGGATGCGGTGGCGCGGGACGCAGGCAACGTCCTCCTGGGTGGTGTACAGGAAAATTTTTCCGTAGCTGTCGGTACGGAGCAAGGGATGGTCTGTTAAAGTAACCATGTTTGGATTGCCTCCATAAATATTTTGCGCGGGCGGGGCGCATGTTCGTTTTGTTTCCTAATCAAATTAACTACCCCTATTATAACCTATCTGACCGCACTTGGATAGAGCCGAAATTTCCATATTTCTACTGTCCGGGAGGGAAAAAGTTAGAAATTCTAACCAATCGTGCCGCCGCCGTCCCGTGCGGGGCAGGAGCAATTTTGTACGAGAATATACAAAACAGGGGAGGGGATTTGGCGATATTGCGAAAATTTTGGAAATTTGCGATTTTATGGTTGACGGATGGTAAAGTTTGTGGTATATTTGGTTCAAATAGAATCGAACGCAGCAAAAGATATTCATAACCTATTCAAAACCATACCATCCCGGGTACTCCTCCCGGCGCTGCGCCGAATCCTTGCCTCCTGTTTCACACGCCGGAAGCCTCCTAAAATTGCCGCTGGGGTTTTGCCTGCCCCGGTTTGCCGCGCCCTGCCTGGCGCGTCCTGTCCCGGCCCTGTGAAGCCGCAAGAACCCGTGTGGGATTTGCCTCCCGTGCGGGTTTTTTGCGTTTTTTTAGCGGGGGTGCTTGACTTGCCTGCCGCGGTGTGCTATGATGATTCCAGTGACTACTATATTTTTATCAGTAGTGCCGGAAAGGAGGAGGCTCATGAAAAAAGATTATCTGTCACGCCTGTCATGGGCAGCGCGCTGGTGGCTGCCCCGCGCGGAGGGCGACGACGTGCTCTCCGATTACCGGGAGCTGCTTAGCCAGCGTTACCGCACGGACGCGGAATTGCAGCGCGACCTTGGTAAGCCGTCACAGGTTATCCGGCAGCTTTCCCGCCCAAGGGAATACCACTGCTGGTGTGCCGTCTTTGCGGCGCTGACAGCGCTCCTGCTGCTTTTGCCCGTGGCGGGAGGCTCGGCGTTTTTTACCCGGTATAGCTTCGGTTTGCCGGTGCTGATGTTGGCGGCGGGGCTGGCGCTCTCGTTCCTGTGGTTCCAGCGGCGGGGCTGGCGGGAGGATTCGCTGCCGCACGGCTTGCTGCCCCTGCTGCTGGTGCAGGCTGTGGGGCTGGCGCTGGTATGGTTCACCATTTGGGTTTGCCTGTACCGGATTGATGATTTTATCCGCTTGATGGAAGCAACAAACGGCGCGGTCAGCGGGTCAACCGTCCACCACGGACTATATGTTGTCGTATGGGCGACGGCTGCGCTGGGGATTTACGGCCTTGTGCGGGCGCGCATGGGCGACCGCCGCTGGCGTGCCGTGTATGCTGCCGGTTTGACGGTAGCGGTGGTCGGTTTGGCGTTCCTTGCCTTCCTGACCCGTATGGATTTGTCCTTTTCCGAGCCGGGCTGGGAGCGGCGCTGGCTGTGGCAGTATCTCATAATGAGTGTGATTGGCGTTGCCGGGACGGGGGTTTCGCTGTGCTGAAAAAAGATTTGCTGGAGCTGTGCCTGCTGCATCTGCTGACGCAGGGCGACCGGTACGGCTATGAGCTGCTCCAGCGTCTGCACGACGCGTTCCCGGACACGCAGGAAAGCGCGATTTACGCGATTTTGCGGGGGCTGTGCTGGGACAAATTTTCTGAAAAGTACATGGGGGAAGGCTCCGGCGGGCCAGCCCGCAAGTATTACCGCCTGACCCCGTTCGGGCAGGAAAAATATAAGGCGCTGCTGGAAAAATGGCGCACCCTGTATGCCGCGCTGTCGGAGCTGGGGATTCAGTAGGCAGCCCCCGGCGCGCAAAATAGAAAAGCTGCGGAAGAGGGGGAAACCTATTCCGCAGCCTGTATTATTATGTGCAGTTAATCCATTTTGCTGTGCGCACAGAACCATTTCGACACATAGGGTTGGGATTCCCCTTGCGTGGGTTCATGATTCCGCCTGTCCTTTGCCGCCCTTCCAAGGCCCCGCGTGATAGAACAGGATAGAAATCAGTGTTGCCACGCACCAGGCGCCCGGCCATGCGCACCAGATGCCGGTTGCCCCCAGCGGCGTCCCCGCAAGGAGCAGCGCGAGGACGACCCGAAGGGACAAATCCACAAAGGTTGCCGCCATAAACTGCCGCATCATGCCGGAGCCACGCAGCACGCCGTCCGCCGCCAGCTTGGCGGAAACCACGAAGTAGAACGGCGAAAGAATCCGCAGGAACATCATCCCGGTTTGCAGCGCAGTTTCGGTCGGGTGATCGAGGAACAGGTACAGCAGGGAACGCCCCGCGAAGAAGTACAGCAGGAATAACGGCAGGCTCAGCGCCCACACCAGCTTCAGCCCCGCGCGGAACCCGGCGCGGACACGCGGGAGCTTCTGCGCGCCGATATTCTGCGCGGTATAATTGGAGATGCCGTTGCCGAGCGTGGTAAAGGACGTGACCACCAGGTTATTCAGCTTGACCGCTGCCGAATAGCCAGCCATAACGCCGGTGCCGAAGCCGTTGATGGCACCCTGGATAATGATATTGCCGATGGAGATAAAGCTTTGCTGTAAGATGCTGGGCACGGCAATCCCGGCAATCCGCGCCAGAAGCTGGAACGAAAACGGACGGAAACCCCTCGTGCTTTCAATCTTCCGCAGGCGGAGGGACACGACCACGACCGCCAGCACGCAGCTGACGCCCTGGCATAGGAAGGTTGCCCAGGCGACGCCCGAGACGCCCATATGAAATACGGTGACAAACAGGATGTCCACCCCGATATTGGCCGTTGAGGAAACCGCAAGGAAGAGGAACGGCGTGCGGGAATCCCCCAGCGCGGAGAAAATCCCGGTGGCAATATTATAGAAAAAGACGAAGGGCAGCCCCCAAACGTAAATATCCAGATACAGCTTGGAGTCGGCGAACGCCTCTGCGGGGGTATGGATGAGTTCAAGCAGCGTGCCGCAGCCGAAGATGCCAACCGCCATCAGCGCGGCGCAGAGGACGGCGCTGGCAATGCAGGCGGTGGATACGGCGGTTTTCATCCTGCCGTACTCTTTTGCGCCGAACAGCTGTGAGACAATGACCGAGCAGCCGATATTGCAGCCGAAGGCAAACGCGATGAAAATCAGCGTTACCTCATAGCTGTTGCCGACCGAAGCAAGCGCGGTTTCGCCGATAAACTTACCGGCAATCAGGCTGTCGGCGATATTGTAAAGCTGCTGGAAAATGATGCTTCCGAACAGCGGCAGGCAGAACTGCCACAGGACGGTTTCGGGCTTGCCGACCGTCAAATCCTGGTTCATGGGAATTCGCTCCTTCCTGTTTTTGAACAGTTCTATTATACGGGATTCCCGGCCATGCGTAAAATGTCAATCTTTGTTTTTGAGTATATCAAAATGATATGGTGATATCTGATGAATTTCAGCTTTGACAGCTACCGCATTTTTTACTATGCCGCCAAATACCAGGGCTTTACACAGGCGGCGCAAATCCTGGGCAGCAACCAGCCCAACATTACCCGCGCCATCAAGAAGCTCGAAGCCGCGCTCGGGTGCAAGCTTTTCGTGCGCTCCAACCAGGGCGCAAGGCTGACCCCGGAGGGTGAAAAGCTGTATGCGCATATCGCGCTGGCGTTCGGGCATATCCAGGCGGGGGAGGCGGAAATTGCCGCTAACCAAAGCCTGCAAAGCGGCGTTGTGACCGTCGCGGCGAGCGAGGTTGCGCTGCACTGCTTCCTGCTGCCGGTGCTGAAAGCCTACCGCGCCCGCTATCCGGGGGTGCGTATCCGCGTTACCAATTATACGGCTTTACAGGCAATTGAGGTGATAAAAGACGGGCTTGCCGATTTTGCGGTAATTACCACGCCGCAGCGCCTGCCCAAAACCCTGCGGCATCATATCCTGATGGAGATCCAGGAGGTGCCAATCGCCGGGACGGCCTTCGCGGAGCTGTGCGGGAAGCCCCTGACCCTGCGGGAGCTGGCGCGCTGTCCGCTGGTTGGGCTGGAAGCGCATACCGCAACTTTTGGGCTGTACAGCAAGCTCTTTTCGGAGCAGGGGTTAACCTTCCAGCCGGATATTGAGGTTGCCACCGCAGACCAGATTTTGCCGATGGTGAAAAACGACCTTGGAATCGGGTTCGTGCCCGAATCGATGGTGCGGGATGATATCGCGGCGGGGAATGTGATGGTGCTTTCCTTAGAAACGCCGGTTCCAAAGCGTTCCATCTGCTTGCTGCGGCAGGAGGACCAGCCGCTGAGCATCGCGGCGCGAGAGCTGAAACGGATGGTTACCGCTTCCGGGCAATGACGGGGAGGGAACAGCTATGATAAGAGAGGTGCAGCTCCGGGTGGAGACGGACGGCGTGACGGTCGAGCGATTCCTGCGCAGCCGTGGGCTGTCGCGTCACCTGCTGACGATTTTGAAAGCCGTGCCGGATGGCATGACGGTAGATGGTGCGCACGTCCGCACGGTTGACCGCCTGCGGGCGGGCGATGTGCTGGCACTGCGCGTATACGAGGGCGCAGCCAGTGGACGCATTGCCCCGGCGGCGCTGCCGCTCGATATCGTCTATGAGGATGAGGATTTATTTGTCATCAATAAGCCCGCCGGGATGGCGGTGCACCCGTCCCAGGGAAACCGGGAGGACACCGTTGCGAACGCGCTGGCACAGCTGTACGCGGGACGCGCGGAGACGTTTGTATTCCGCGCCGTTGGGCGGCTGGACAAGAATACCTCGGGGCTGCTTTTGCTTGCGAAGAACGCGCTCTCAGGCTGTTTGCTGGACGGACAGCGGGAGACCTGCCGGGAGTACCTCGCCGTGTGCGCGGGGAAACTGCCGGAAGCGGGAACCATCGACGCACCCATAGGCCGTGTGCCCGGTTCCGCGCTGCTGCGGGAGGTGCGCTCGGATGGCAAACGGGCGGTGACGCACTATGTCCGCCTTTGCTGCCGGAACGGTTATTCCCTCGCGCGCGTAAGGCTGGAAACCGGCAGGACCCATCAAATCCGGGTGCATTTCGCGCACATCGGCCACCCCTTGCCGGGTGATTTCCTGTATGCGCCCGGACTGCCGGGGACGGGGCGTCACGCGCTGCACGCATGGTCGCTGTCGTTCCGCCAGCCGGTCACGGGGGAGCCGCTGCGCTTCCGCGCGCCCCTGCCGGACGACCTGGCCGCGCTTTTATCCCCACGGCCAGAAAACACTGCCGCATCCTTTGGATATCCGCCTCACGCAAGGTAACAATCTGTAGGGGAGGGGCAAGCCCCTCCCCTACAGATTCAATCTCAAAGAGTGGTAACATTCTGCAATTTTTATTGAAGAATAACGATCGGAAAAAACACGCCCCGGAAGGGTTTCCAACCTTCCGGGGCGTGCTGTCGAATAGCGGTTTTAGAGAATGCGTTTGCTGAAATATTCCAGGATATCGCTGCGGGTGACGATGCCCATAAACGCGCCGCGCCCATCGACCATTGGCGCGAAATTCTGGCGCATGACGGTATTCATCAAATCCTCCATGCGGGCATCCACCAAAATGGGGAGGTTATCATGGCGGCGGGGGAGGTCGCGCAGCTCGATTTGTTCGAGTTCACCCATATCGATCAGGTCATAGCGGAGTAAAAAGCGGAGAAAATCACCCTCGGTGACGGTCCCGACATACAGCCCGTCGCGGGACAGGATAGGGAGCGCGGTGTAGCCAGAGACCCGGAACTCATCCATTGCGCGTTTCACGGAGTAGTCCTCATAGACGAAAACGACATCGGCCTTGTGCTTCAAAAAATTCAGTGCGTTCATAGGCTGCTCCTTTCGGCGGGAGGGGGGATATCTTACCTTTATCATATACTGTGCAGCCAATCGCTTCAAGACGAAATTTGTAAATTTTTATACCGCCGCTGTCATCACGCGCCGCGCCAAACGCGGAGCCGCGAAGCGGCAAGCCCTCCCCGCGCCGCAGCGCGCATTCCATCCGCCGCCAAGCGGCGGTAAAAACCGGCAATCGCATTGTCGGTTTTTACACCTTACGCCGGAACGCAGTGTATCGCCGCCGCGCGGCGATGCATGGAGTGTAAGCCGAGCCGACGTGCGGGCCGCGCCCGCATCGGCGGAGCCTATTCCCCAAAAGTCCGCAGACTTTTGGGGAGGCGCGCAGCGCCCGTCCGCAGATTTTGGACGAGGCGCGCAGCGCCCCATAGCGAAAGGCTCTCACCCAGGGAGACGAAACCCAGGCAAGAGCCTTTCGCTATATGGAAGATACGTGAAAAGGAGAAACTGGCAAATTTAGTATCTGGGGCGCATCCGATCCGCGTCGCCGCCCCATACGGAAACGCTTGGCTTGCTGTGTGCCGACGCATGTGATGCTTGGCAATCCGGGCAAATCAAAAAATTGTTGTAACGTAGCACCTTGCGCTGCCGCTCTTCGTATTGTCCGATGAGGTTCACCATTCTTGTATGACCACACCGGAAGGTTACATCATACATCATGATTTCTTGCCTCCTGTGCAATCCGAATAGAGTTTGAGTGGCCGTCAAATTTTTACCTGTCCTGCGATTCCTGTCCAGGTTTGTTTCAGTGGCTGTTTTCCTTTACTGATTGCATTATACCGTATTCCACAGGCTTTTCAATCGGCAAATTCCCTCAAATTGGAAATTATTTTCGGCTTTTTCTCTGACGAATCCTACAATTCATGTGACAATTGTAATGAAATCGGTTTCACTCTGGTTCAGAATGTCATATATTTCCGGGGCTGGAAAATTCCTGAAAATTATACTTTTTGGGTAAGATGCCGCCGCGGGGCGGACAGGCTTCATGCTGGAATCAGTTTCGGAGGTAGGCCTGGACCTCGCGTTGGAGCGCCATCAGCGTCGCCGGGATATCGGCGTCCCCGTAAAAAACGAAGGACAGCCGTTCATTTGCAATAGCAAGCGTTTGCCTGTAAGTCTCGTACTTGGGCAGCTCGGCGGCTTCGTCCATCACACGGTCGAGCAGCTCGGCGTTGAGCCGCAGCTCGGCGGCGGCATTGGCGTACAGCTCCTGGTCCCATTCGTTAATCCGCAGGACGGCGGTCCCCTCCGAGCCTTCATAAAGGACGCTCTGCACCTGCGGGTCGTAGCTGAGCAGGCACAGCAGATCCCACGCAAGCTTCTTGTGCTTGCTGCGCGCGTTGATGGCGGCAACCTGGGTTTCCAGGCACGAGATATTGCCGCCCTGCGGCCCTGCGGGCATGGGCAGGTAGCCCCATTCAAAATTCTGCTGCCCCAGCAGCCCTAGCGGGTAATACTCCATCATCCGGTAGTCGGTCAGGTTCATCACGCGGAACGCCACACGGCCGTCGAAGAAATCCTGCTCGGTCACCTGGTACCCGTCCCCCAGGCGGTATAGCTTCCGGCAGAAGTGCACGGCTTCTTCAACCTGGGGGCGGTCGAAATAGCACTCGGTGCCCGCCTTATCCACCACGGACGTGCCGTTGGAAGCAACTGCGTATTCCCAGCGGTAGCCGTAGCAGCCGTACTGCCCGGAGTGGGTCACCCGCTGGCAGATATTGTAGAAATCGTCCCATGTCCAGTCGTGCCCCGGGGGCTGGATGCCCTCGCGCTCGAGCAGGCTGCGGTTATAGAACATCATGGTGGTGGCGCTCTGGATGGGGAGCGCATATAAGGTATCGCCCATCCGCCCGGCCTCAAAGGCGGCGGGATAATATTTTTCCGGGTCGAAATCCTGATCGGCGGCAAGCAGCCCGTCCAGTTCCGCCAGCGCGCCGATGGATAAGTACCGCTGGAAATCGGCGTCCAGCACGAAGAATACGTCGGGCATCTTGCCGGTCAGCGCCTGCGACGCCAGCCATTCGGAATAGTCCTCCTGCCGGATACCGCTGGTGTATTCCACGCGCACGCCGGGGTGTTCGTCCTCGAAACGCGCGACGGCGGTATCCACCATATCATAGTAGTCGCTGTACGGTGCGTCCCAGTCGCTGCCGACGTAAACGCCGAACCGCAGGACGGTATCCTGACGGGTCAGCCCAGGCAGGAACACCGCCAACAGGAGTACGGCAGCCAGTAGGAGCACGCCACGCCGGGCGCTCACAGCTGCGGCCGCTTGCCCGCGGCGAATCCGGTCTGTACCGACCAGATGGCGAGCTGCGTGCGGTCGCGCAGGCCAAGCTTGCCGAGGATGGTGCTCAGGTAGTTGCGCACGGTGCCCTCGGACAGGCCGAGCACCTGGGCAATTTCACGGTTCGACAGGCCGCGCCCGACCTGTTCGACAATTTTGCGCTCGGTGCGCCCAAGCTCCTCCGCGCCGCCGGTGGTGACCTCGATGCGCAGGTCGCTCTGTGCCATCTGCGCGAACAGGCGCAGCACCTTGGACGCGACGGTCGGGTGAATCATCGAGCCGCCCTTGGCAGCCGTGCGGATGGCGTTGGCAAGATCTTCCATGGAAACGCCCTTGAGCAGGTAGCCACACGCGCCGTGCTTGAGCGCTTGGTAGACAAACTGGTCGTCGTCGAAGGTGGTTAGTACCAGGATGCGCAGCGAAGGGTCGTTTTCCTTTAAGATCTGGGTGCATTGGATACCGTCCATTTCAGGCATGCGGATATCCATCAGCACCACGTCGGGCGAAGTGCGGCGGACGGCGCTGAGCACCTCCCGCCCGTTGCGCGCGGTCGCGACCACCTCGATATCCTCACACGCATTCAGGACAATTTGCAGGCTTTGCCGGATCAGCTCCTGGTCGTCTGCTATCAATACCTTGATCATTTTCATCCCTCCATCTGATGTTCAGCCTTGCCATTACGGTAAAGCCGCAGAAGCTTTTGACACGGAGCCTGCCGCCCAGCAGGGCGACCCGCTCTTCCATGTGGCGCAGGCCGAAGCCCTTCTGGCAGTCCTCGCAGCCGGAGCCGTTGTCGTGCACGATTACGACCAGCCAGCGCCCTTCCAGCTTGATACGGATGCTGATTTCGGTTGCGCCGCCGTGCTTGATGGCGTTGGTCATGCTTTCCTGCACAATGCGGTAAACGGTATCGGCTTCATCCATCTGCAATTCAACCTGGTCCAGCATGCTGTCCAGCGTGACACGCACGCCCGAGGCGGCTTCGGTATCCCGCGCCATTTTGCGGACGACCTCGGCAGTGACAAGGTGCTCCGGCTGCTCGGCGCCCAGCGCGTGCACTGAGCGGCGCACCTCCTGTAAGCCGCTGCGGGAGACGTCGGCGAGGACAACCAGGTGCTCCCGCACGTGCTCGGGGGAGCGGTCGGTCAGGGTGATGCAGGCGTCAAGCCCGGCGGAAATGCTGGTCAGAATATGCCCGATCGAGTCGTGGATCTCGCGGGCAATGCGGTTGCGCTCATGGATGGCTGCGCTGCGCTCGCTCTCGATGGCGTAGGCCATAATCCGCTGGTTGGCCTCCCCAAGCTCCGCGTTCAGGCGGATGACCTTTTCATGCTCCGCCGAACGCTGGAGCGACATTTGCACAATCACCGTGATAAAGAGCAGCATATTGATGGAAATCAAAACGTTTTTCGTGGAAATCAGCAGGTTGGCAGTGTTGGTATTATAGTAAAACAGATAATCCTGGAAGGAAACCATCGGTATCTGGAGGCTGATAAGGTCGTAATCGCTGCAAAGGAACAGCACGGTCATGATACCAATAAAAATGGTTTGTGTGCGTCTCGATTCAAAGAATACCAGCAGTTCGGCGGCTACCAGCAGCACAACGCCGGCGTAGCTCATCCGGAGCGCGGCCATCAAAGCAATCAGCAGCACAAGCGTCGCGGCTACCAGCAGCTTTTGCCGGAAGGGTGTTCCGTCATTCCTGCGGATGAGCGCCATCGTCCCGAGCAGCAGCAGGAACAGGGAAACGGCGATGATGGGCGTCGCGCGGGGTGAGTTTGGCACAGCGCTTACCTGGTCAAAGAAGGCGCGCGCCTGGCCGCTTTGGGCGATACGCTCGGCGGTGATGCCGATGGTCATGGAAAGGAAGAGGATAATCACCAGATTCAGCGCGGCCATCATTTCCAGCAGCATACGCTGCACTTTTTTGTCATACATACGCGCGCCTCCTTATCCAAGCGTGTTTTGTCCCCGCGCGGGGCGCCGCAAGCCCCTTTTCCTGCCGGAACCAATAGATAAAGGGAGTGTGCGGAATGAAGGGGGTTTCCGGACGGGCGGTTTCCAAACAAAAATTCTTTCAATCATCTTCTTAAAAGCGATTAGAAGAGGGGGGGACGGCCCGCAAGCCCGAATGGCTGCCCATTCCGGGCAAAAAACAGGGGATGTTACATGCAGTCGAATAAACGGGTTTACTGCCAGCTTGTCAAATCATAGTCGTCAATGTTGGAAGCCGTAATCATGGATACGCCGATATGTGTCGCCGGGTCGTCAATCCCCTGGCCGTCGAGCAGCGCGTACATGGCATCCCCCGCCGCCTGCGCCAGCTCATATGGGTAGCGCGCCACGGAACCCGCCATCAGCCCTTTCTGCACGGCGGAGCGCGCCTGCGGCGACCCGTCCACACCGTACAGGAGCAGCTGCCCTTCCAGGTGTTGGCGTTCCAGCGCGGCGAGCGCACCGACCGCCGATTGGTCGTTGACCGCGACAATCGCGTTCGCGTCCGGATAACTGTCCAGCAGCGCTCCGCATACCTTGCTTGATAACGCCAGCTGGCGGCTGCCGTCGCCCTCGCCAACGATGGTATACCCATCGCGCAGCGCGTCCCGGAAGCTGCTCACGAAGCTGTCGGAATAACGGTTCCCGGGCTGGTCAAGCACCAGGATTTCCGCTTCCGGGAGCCGCGACATCAGGTCATCCGCGCAAAGGCGGCCCGCCGCGCTGGGATTGCTGGAAACGGTTGCTGTAACTTGTTCAAGGTTGGACGAGGCATCGAGCGCAACCACCGGGATGCCGACCCGCTCCGCAGCCGCCAGGGCGGGGGAGAGCTGGTTCCAGTCCACCGCGCTGATGAAAATGCCGTCCGGCTTCTGTCTGATCAGCTCATAAACCTGTTCCAGCTGCTTGTCGGCGCGCTGCCGCGCGTCGCGGGAGACCAGAACGTCCCCACGGCTTTCGGCAATCGAGCGAAGCTTGCTGTCCACCGCTTCGTAATAGGGGTCGGACAGCGTCTGCATGACCGACCCGAACGTGCGCCGGTTCGCAGTTTGCTGATAGGAATAATCATATGGGGGGAAGTAAAGGAATAAGGATAAAACCAGCAGCAGGCCCAGCAGTGCGCCCGCCAGCAGATAATACAGCAGCGAGTTCGGTTTCAACTGTTGCTCCCCTTTCCGTCTGTTCGGATATCTTTTCAATATTTTACCATAAAATGCGGTGGATATCAACAAAAATCATGTGATTTTTGTCAGGGAAATATTTGAAGCCAATAAAAAGAGCGGCTTTATCGTTCTCGCCGCTCTCAAAAAAATTCACATATAAGGTTATATTTTTCACTCAGTCTGGACAGCGTCCAGGCGGCGTTTGCCGGGCTGGTGGAGGGCAGGCGGACCGCCGCGCGCCCCGTGGTGGGGAACACCAGCTTTTGGTAGAGCGTGTGCGCCTTTGCGCCAGTGCAGAAAATGGCGCGGATATCGGCCTGCCGCAGCAGCCACGCGATATCGTTCGGGACGGGGTCACGGATGGCGGCGTCCGACGCCCCTTCAATCGTGCAGGACGCCAGCACGTCCCACAGCGCAATGCCGTGCCGCAGGCAGAGCGCCCGCCGCCCCTCCGGCGTAGCGGGCAGCGGCTCACCGAGCACGGCGGAAAGCACCGGCCAAAAACGGTTCTGCGGGTGGTAGTAGTAGAACCCTGCCTCACGGGATTTCGGGCTGGGGATGCTGCCCAAAATCAGCACCCGGGAACGCGTATCAAACACCGGCGCCAAGGTATGGTAAACGGTTTGCGGTTTCATCCAAGCACCTCCAAAAACGGGCGGAAGGCGGAGGGCAGCGCGTATTCGTCCCGGAGCTGTCCGGGCGCCGCCCAGGTAAAGCCCTTTGCGGGGGCCGTACATTCGGCGTAATAGCCGGTCATATGCCATTCAATATGGGTGAAAATATGCTTTGCGGGGCGCAGTGAAAGCAGCTGCCCGGCGTTCAGCCCCCACGCTGCCAGCTGCTCCCGCGCCTGCGCCGGGGACAGCGCGCCATCCGTGGAGGGAAGCTCCCACAGCCCCGCGAGCAGCCCTTTTGTGGGGCGTTTCCGCAGCGCGGTCCTGCCCTCGCAGGAGAGCAGGAACACCGTGCGCGGCTCGATGCGGCGCGGCTTTTTCGTGGATTTCACGGGCAGGGCGGACGCTGTTCCCCGGTGGAAGGCGGTGCACAGGTGCGCGAGCGGGCAGCCGCCGCAGTGGGGCGCGCCGTTCGGCACGCAGACGGTTGCGCCGATTTCCATCATCGCCTGGTTGAACGTGCCCGCGTGCCCTTCCGGCACGATGGCGGCGGTCTGTTCCCGCAAATCTGCCTTGACACTGGGGTCGGTGATGGGGCGGAAATCCTCGGTCAGGCGTGTCACGACGCGCAGCACGTTGCCGTCCACCGCCGGGACGCGTTCGCCGAAAGCAATGGAAGCAACCGCCCCGGCGGTATAGTCGCCGATACCGGGCAGGCGCAGCAGTTCCGCGTAGACGCCGGGGAGCACCCCGCCGTATTCCGTGCAGATTACCTTTGCCGCGCGGTGCAGGTTGCGTACCCGGCTGTAATAGCCCAGCCCTTCCCAGAGCTTGAGGCAGGTTTGCTCCTCCGCGTCCGCAAGCGCCCGCACATCGGGCAGCGCCTCCATGAACCGCGCGTAATACCCGCGCACCGCTTCCACCCGTGTCTGCTGCAGCATGATTTCGCTCACCCAAATGCGGTAGGGGTCGCGGGTGTGCCGCCAGGGAAGGTCGCGCTGCTCGGTTTCGTACCAGGCCAGAAGGGGCGGGACAATCGCGGCGGGAATCATGACAGGCTCTCCAGCGGACGCTCGACATAATACATCGTAAACATGGCGGTGGCAATCAGCCGGTCGCCCTGGGTCACATCGACCTCGTAAACGGCGGTTTGCTTGCCGCATTTGACCTCGCGGGTGACGGCGGTCAGCGGTTCTCCTGCATAGCCGGGGCGCAGGTAATTGATACTCGCGGACAGGGTGACCCCTACCCGGCCATGGGACGCGCCCGCCGTCCCGGCGGCAACATCGCAGAGGGAATAAATCGCGCCGCCGTGCACGTTGCCGAGCGGGTTCAGGATATCATTGCTGGGGGGGAGGAGGATCTCGGCATAGCCTTCCCTGACCGTCAGCACCCGAAGCCCGTGCGCCCGGTTGAAGCCGCCGTTTTCCTGCCGTTCGCGGAGATATACCAACGCATCGCTCATAATAAAAACCCCTTTCAAAATGGCGGATTGCAATATTATAGCATACCATCGCCTGGAACGCAAGTTATACGCGTGGACAATCCAGGGCAGCAGCAATTGAAATTAGGCGAAAAGGATATCAAGAAGACGTTGAGGATTCAGGGCGGCAGCAAAGCGCTTTTTCTGGATGCTGACCCTGCGGCCAAAGTCAGCATTTTTGCAGAGTGCCAGAGCGGTTTTACGCAGAACATTCAAGTTGAGCGGGGACATATCTTTCTCCATTATATCTCTTTCTCGCTAAATTTCAAATGCTGTTGCCCTGGTGGACAATCCATATTGCTGCACATTTAAATTTGTAGGGGAGGAGCAAGCCCCCCTACAGACCGGTACCGTTACAACATGCCGGAAAATGAAAAGGTTGCTATCGGTGCAGACGACAAAATCTGTTTTTGTACAGGTTTCAGGTATTTTTCAACTATAGATGAGCAAATTCACAACTTGCACAAAAAATTGATTGTCTTGTATTCGGTGCGCGGACAAACGCTTTGATAAAGCACCCTTTGTCCGCGGGACATGTACAAATTTGTGCAATATTCAGATTTGCTCATTTCTTATTTATAGTTTCAAGATAAAAGGGTATAATTTCCAGTTTCGTGTCAATGCTTCATCTAAAAGGAATGACAGGAGGCGGAATTATGCCGCAATCGATGGTTTTCAGGCGCAGGATGCTGCTGGTGCTTCCACTGGCGGCGGCGCTGGCCGGGCTGTCGGCCTATGGCCTGACGAGGGAATACACACCGGAGCCGGTACCGGTTTCCGCACCGGCGGAGCCGTCCGCGAAATATGCCGCGCGGATTGTCGATGGACGGGTTGCGATTTACCGGGCGGGGGCGCGCTTCCCGATGGAGGTGACCGGGATTGAGGTATCCTCCCTGCCGCGCGCCGACCGGGAAGCGCTGGCGGTGGGGATTGACCTTGCCGACGAGGAAGCGATTGCCCATCTGTTAGAGGATTATTCGTAACAAAAAAGCTGTCCCAAGGTGGTTTTTCAGCCGCGAGGGACAGCTTTTTTGATGATATGCCGAGATGATGAGCCGTAAATAGAACAGGGCGGGCACCATGGAAATGATTTCCCAGGGCATCCGCTTTTTTGCTGAAAATCCGCAGATTTTTGGGGATGCTCGTTGCGGACGGGCGGGAAATGTGATATGATAGAAGCGATCCGAAAAAAAGGAATCGAACAGGTTTAATAAAAGGTTCCTGCCGGGCACGCCGCCGCTCCGCAGAGCATGGGCAGGGACTTCACGTCAAAGGAGCAATGACGATATGAGCCACATTTTAATCATTGGCTGCGGCCCCGCTGGGATTTCGGCGGCTCTGCGGCTGGCCGAACGCGGGCAAAAGGTAACGCTCGCCTCCGCGAAGCCGCCCATCTATCACCGCTGCGCCGGGCTGCCGGGGATTGACCTCCCGGAAGATGCCGCACAGGAGCTGCGCGCCATGGGGGCGCAAAGCCTCAGCGGGCACGAGGTCATGCACGCGCTGAACCGCAGGCTGCTGCGTTATGAATCCGGCGGGGACTTCCGCTTTTGTCCATACCATCGCTTGCTGCGCCTTGCCGTGGGCGACGGCCGCTGTGTTGGCGGCGTCCTGTTCCACGAGCGCACCGGCAGGCTTGAGGGCGTTGTGGCGGACGCCGTGCTGCTTGCCACCGGCGGCATGCATACGATGTTTCATGAAAACCGCTTCGGCTGCGACGGCCTTGCCGCCGCCCTGGCGTTTCAGGCGGGGGCGGCGCTGCGCAACCCCGACCAAATCAATACGAGCGGGCGTTACCCCATCTTTGAGAGCGGCCTGATCACCAGCTGGGATGGAGAAACAACCGTGCCCGGCCTTTACGCCGCCGGGGAGTGCGCCGACGGCACCGCCGCCGCGTTTCCGTTTTCGCAGGCGATGGCGACCGGCACCGCCGCCGCCGACTACCTCAGCGAAAGCCTCCCCGAAGCCGATCCCATCGAAGCGGGCTGCGCCGTGGCGGAAGCCGTCAACGGCGTGCAGACGCTCATCGACGCGTTCCGCAGGACCAGCGGCAGCCGCGCTCCGGCGGCGGTTGAGCGCCGCATCCGCGAAACCGTCCAGCGCACCATGACCGGCGGGCGCACCGCCCGCCTGCTTCAGCGCGGGCTGCTCGATATCCGCGTGATGCGCCAGCAGGCGGGGCGCGGGGAGTACGACCTCGGCGAAGGGCTGTACCCAGTATTGCGCCTGCCCTCGCTGCTGTATTTACTCGAAATTATGCTGACAACCGCCGCGTTCCGGCTGCTGCGGCAGGACGGCGATTTGACCGTGGCCCTGCGCGACGGCAAAATCGATGTGACCGCCAAGCGGAGCGCCGCCGTCGAAGCCGCCGCCTATACTCCCGAAGCCACGCCCCCTGCTGTTGCGCCCGCCACCGGCGAGCCGCAGCCGGAAGCCGAGAAAACCCCGTCCGCGCGGGATGAGCTGATCGGCGTCGGGTCGGCGCTGCAAAACGCGGCAGCGAATGAATTCGCTGCAAAATATCATGTGCCGCGCGCGTCGTCCAAGCAGAAGAAAGAACCGGAGCCTGCCCCGGAAGCCGCAGAAGAAACCGCGCTTCCGCCCGGGACGCGGCAATCAGCCGCCCCCGCGTTGGAGGATGTCGGGCTGTCCGAGGACACCATTTCATTCCAGCCGATCAAGGCGCTGGAAGCCCTCGCCGCAAAGGCTGAACAGATAGCGGCACGCCCCGTGCCGCCGATCCCGGAAGAATATGAACAAATCATGCTGGAACAGATTGTGGAAGGACCGCAGCCTTCCGCGTCCGTGCCCGTGCCGGAACCCGAACCGCTTCCCGAGCCTGTGCCGGAATCCGCGCCGGACGCAGAGCCGGAGCCTGTACCCGAGCAGATAGCAGAGCCTATACCTGAGCCGGTTCCGGAGCCTGCACCCGTTCCCGCGCCAGCATTTGTGCCAGAACAGGCATTGGCGTCGGTCCCGGCGGTTACCGGACAGGAAGCGGTGCTCGACCCCACGCCGGGCGGCGCGGCAGAGCTGCCGGAGCGCCGGGAGCCGGAGGTATTCTCGACGGAAACGGTGCTGGAATACGGGCACGCCACGGCGGAGCCGGTGGAGCCGCCCCTGCGGGACCACGAGGTGTTTTTGCCGGATCCGGAAGCGCTGCTGGCGCTGGCGACCGCGCGCAGGGCGCAGGAGGAATCCGCGCAGGCGGCGAAGAAAGAAGAATCCGCCCGCTCCGAAGCTGGTACCAACCGGTTTGGCGGCTTTGAAGCCGACCCGGAAGCGCTGCTGTCGATCTCGCGGGACGAATAAGAAAAATAAGGAGGGTATGACCCATGCCCACTGTGACGATTGTGCGCCGTGAAACGGGCGGCACGGATAGCTTTGAACAGGAATTTGAGTTTGAAAAAGGCTTTCAAGGCTCGGTCATCGACCTGCTGCACGAGCTGAACGGGCGTGAGACGCTGACCGACGCCGCAGGCAACCCGGCGCGGCGCATCTGCTTCGAGTGCTCCTGCGAAACCGGGAGCTGCGGGGCGTGCGCGATGCTGGTCAACGACAAGCCCGTCCTGGCGTGTGAAGCCAGCGTGCCTGAGGAGCTGCGCCGCGCGGGCGGCTTGAGGCTTGCCCCGCTGACGGCTTTCCCCTGCGTCTGTGATTTGCAGGTCAACCGGGATATTTTGCGTGACCGCGCGCGGGACGCCGGGCTTTGGCTGACCGGCGAGGCGCGGGAGGCCGAGGACGGTTTCTTTTCGGCGTGCCTGCAATGCGGCCTGTGTGCCGAGGCTTGCGAAAAGTACCGTTCCGGGAAGTTCGACGCACCTTGCGCCTATGTGTCCGCCGACCTGGTCGCGGCGCTGGACGGCGCGGACGCCGCCCGCCGGAAAGGTATGAAAAGGGCGTTAAAAAAGCCGTTCCTTTGCCCCTGCAAAACGGCTCCCTGTGAGCCGGTATGCCCGCAGCGCCTGCCGCTGCGCCAGGCGATCAAACGCGTCGGCGGTTCGCTGTTCCCGCGCTGACGCCGCGCTTTTGCGGCTTGCCGGGGCAGCCAGGGAATGCGCCGCAAAAGGATTGACGAATTGTTCACAAAGTGTTACAATAAAAAAACGGAAGAAATGGGCGTTTTGCCCAGAAACGCGGTGGAATGGCGGAAACAGCGGCGCGGCCTGAAAAGTTCCGGGTGGGATTGGTCAGGCCAAAAGCGTGTTCCCGTACAGTCCGCGTGTCGTTTCAGGAAAAAGATGAAATTTTAGGAGGACGGTTTACATGGATTTTCGTGCAATGTATCAGGAAAAGCTGACAACGGCGGAGCAGGCAGCCGCTGTCGTCAGGAGCGGCGACTGGGTAGACTTCGGCTGGGCTACCACCACGCCCGCCGCGCTCGATAAAGCGCTTGCGCCCCGCCTGAAGGATCTGACCGACGTCAAGTTCCTCGGCGGCATTGTGATGCGCCCGTTGGAGATTTTTCAGATTGACAACCCCGCCGGGCATTTTTGCTGGAATTCCTGGCATATGGGCGGTATTGAGCGCAAGCAGTGCGCCGCCGGCGTCGCTTATTACAACGCGCTGCGCTATTCCGAGCTGCCCCGTTACTACCGTGAGCACCGCGGCTCGGTCGATGTTGCGATGTTCCAGGTTGCGCCGATGGATGCCCATGGCTGGTTCAACTTTGGTCTGAGCGCGTCCCATATGCGTGCGGTCTGCGACTGCGCGAAAACCATTATTGTAGAAGTCAACGAGAATATGCCCCGCTGCCTGGGCGGCATGGAGACCGGCGTACATATTTCCGAGGTCGCGATGATTGTCGAGGGCGGCAATCCGGCGCTTGATGTGATGGGCGCGGCGGCCCCCACTGAGGTGGATGAAGCCGTCGCAAAGCTGATTGTGGAAGAAATCCCCAACGGCGCGTGCTTGCAGCTGGGCATTGGCGGCATGCCGAACGCGGTCGGTTCCCTGATTGCAAAATCCGACCTCAAGGATTTGGGCGTACATACCGAAATGTATGTGGATGCCTTCGTCGATATCGCGATGGCAGGCAAGATCAACGGCTCGAAGAAGGGCGTCGACCGCGGCCGTCAGGCGTTCGCGTTCGGCGCGGGCACCAAAAAGCTGTACGACTATGTGAACGACAACCCGGAGGTCATGAGCGCCCCGGTCAGCTACACCAACGACGCGCGCATCGTGGCGCAGATTGACAACTTTATGTCCATCAACAACGCGGTTGACGTGGATTTGTTCGGCCAGGTCAACGCCGAGTCCGCAGGCACCAAGCAGATTTCCGGCGCGGGCGGCCAGCTCGACTTTGTGCTTGGTGCGTACCTCTCCAACGGTGGCAAGAGCTTTATCTGCCTGTCCTCGACCTTCAAGGGCAAGGACGGCCAGCTGAGGAGCCGTATCGTCCCCACGCTGACCCCCGGCTCGGTCGTCACCGACGCGCGCCCGAACGTCCATTGGCTGGTAACCGAATATGGCAAGGTCTGCCTGAAGGGCCTGACCGCCTGGGAGCGCGCCGAAGCGCTGATTTCGGTTGCGCACCCGGATTTCCGCGAACAGCTGATCCAGGACGCGGAGAAGATGCACATCTGGCGCCGCTCCAACAAAAAATAAATCCGTTTTGCCGCGCAAAACGGCCATTTGGGTTTGCATTCTGCTTTTCCTTATGATATAATGGTTACAATGTGCTGGTATTGGTATGAAATACGGTGTTCCGGTCCGCACGGCTGGGCATCATAGAAGCATAAAAGGAGTGATTGCAGAAATGGCAGATCATAAATCGTATTGGTCAACGACTGGCGATCAGGGGAGCATCAAGATTTCGGAGGATGTCGTTGCATCCATCGCCGCGTTGACCACCGCCGAAACCGACGGTGTGGCGGGGCTGTATTCCAGCTTCACCAACGAGCTTGCCGGTTTGCTGGGCAAAAAGAACATGGCAAAGGGCGTGCGCGTGGAGTTCGTCGGAGAGGACGCCGTGATGCTGGAAATCGGTTTTTTGGCAAAGTTCGGCAGCCCCATCCGCGAGGTCGCGAAGAACGTGCAGGAAAATGTGCGGTCGGCGGTCAAGTCGATGACCGGGCTGGACACGACAGCGGTCAATGTCCATGTCGGCGGCGTGACCTATGACGCCTCGCAGCCCCCGGCGGAGGAAGCGTAAACGGTTTTATCCGCAAAAAATACAGGCTGACGCACCGAAAATGGTGTGCCAGCCTTTTTTGTGGTTTCTCAGTCCGGGGTTATGGACGGCTGCTTTTCAATCCCGCTGCGTACCCCTGTATCATCCATTCACAGAATCTGCCCAGCGGCTGCGGCGGCTCCCCGCAGCCCAGCAGTACCGCGTGCGGCAGGCAGTCCCCGGGGGCATCCAGCAGATGGTTCTCCCAGCGGCGCAGGGCGAGTGCCCGCCGCTGCCCGCGCGGTGTATAGACCAGGCGTTCCTGCCGCGCCGTGCCAAGGAAGCCCTTGCGCGTTTGTTCGCGGACAGCGCCTTCCGTGCGCAGGCGCGCGCGTCCTTCGGCCTCGAACCGCCGCAGTGCGTCGCGCAGCTCGGCGGCGTGTGCCCGCGCCCAGTTATAGGCTTCGCTCGATTGAAGCGTCCCGTCGCAGGCGCTTTCCAGCAACGCAAACAGCGCGCCCTCCGCACCGGGCAGCGCGGAGGGCCCAGCCGCCAGGGCAAGGGTCGGCTGCATATCCTCCCCGAAGCCGGAAAGGCGCTTTTTCGGCGCCATTTCGCAGGAAAGCAGCCCCCGTCCGCGCCAGTCGGACAGCACCGCAGCCAGCAGCCGCCCCTCGGCGGGGTCGCCCATATCGCGCATCAGGAAGGCGATTTCCCCCATCAGGAAATCCGGGCGCTGCCCGTCCGCATCGCCCTCCCGCATAAGCCGCTTCGCAAGCACCGCGCCGGTCAGCGGGCGGGTGCGCAGCCAACAGCGCACAATCAGCCAGATGGCGGCGAGCAGCCCAAGGTTCAGCGCCAGATCGGAAGAGCACACGTCTGAACTCCAGTCACCTCCAATCA
>CAJUJQ010000034.1 GCA_910586575.1 uncultured Clostridia bacterium
TCTGATTGTCAAGGTTGGTTTACCTGCGCCGGATGCTGAATATCTTTTCGCCGATCGCTCTAATTCGGCATATAGATTCTAAACCATAACAAAAGCACAATAAATCGCATCTTTTTCTGAAAGTTCTCAATTAAATCAGAGGTTCCTTAAGTGTACCATGTTACGTATTTTTTAGCCCCTGGTCCGATTTCCTGATACTGTTATGGTCGGGAAATCAGACATATTTGAGAAATTCAACGACAAAATGAAGCGAAACACCCAGAGAAATGGTATGTTTCCGCAGGACGCTCAGGTGCAGATAATCGGCAGTAGATTCAAAGGGATTCAGCGCGGCAGTATATTCCCGCAGGCGGGGAAAATAGGGCACGAGGTATTCCGTCAAAAAGCCGCCGAGAATAATATTGCAGTCGAGAGCCATACGGATGTTGTAAATTCCGAACGCCAGATGACGCAGTGTATTTTCCCAAAGAAGAGTACATTCGGAGTCGTGACACTCCACTTTTCGGAAAAATTCCTGCAAGGTGCAGCCGCTCTCCTGCTGAAGGCGGCGGGGTGAGCAATAGGCTTCCAGACATCCCTGGCGTCCGCAGCTGCACCGCAGGCCACCCGGTTCGACGCACATATGGCCGAATTCGGCACTGCGGCGGTTTTTGCCAATGTAAGGAGAGCTGCCCAGAAGGATAGCGCCGCCGACCCCGTTTTCCAAAGAAAGGTATGCCATATCCTTCGGTGTGCCGTGGAGAAACCATTCCGCGTATCCGGCGCAGGTAGCGTCGTTTTCTACATAGGTGGGATAGGGGATCTGGGCGGTCAGTCCCTCTACCGAGGTGTCCTTCAAATGCAGGGTAGGGGCGGCGGTGATATAGCGGCTATCCGGCGACATAACGGCGGGCAAAGCGATCCCGACCCCCAGCAGATGCTCCGAAGAAATTGAAAAATCCTTTCGGAACTGTTCGATCACCTGCGGGAGCAGGCTCCCCAGGTCGGCAAACCGGACAATGGTTTCAATGGGGATTTCGCGATAAGCCAGTTCATTGAGCCGGAGGTCTGCCGCTGAAATACGGAGCTGGTTTTCGGTGACAGAGATCCCGATAGCTGTCCGTGCGTCTGGTACAATGGACAGACCGCTGGCTTTTCGACCGCCTGTGGACTGCAGTTCTCCGGAATCCTGGACCAGCCCAGCGGCCATCAGTTCGGAAAGATGCTGATATACGGTCGGCAGGCTAAGATTCAGGTCGCGGGAAAGGCTCTGCCGGGAACAAAAGTCCTGTGAATCGTAAATATAGCGGTATATTTTGTTGCTTGTTTGATGACGGCGGCTGGTAGACGAGGTGTCAGATTTCATGCGGGACCTCCATGTTTTAGAAAGTTCATTGCCTAAATTATACCACGTATTCAGTCAGGATTTCAATAACATTGATTTTCGCAGGCAATGATAGGGATTTCGAGAGAAATAACAAAAGTGACTTTATAAATATAAAAAAGAAAGGTAGGCATATTACACAAAAAAAATCGATATTTTAGGTGATATCAACTAAATATGTAATAATTTTCAGAAAACCCGTTGACATAAATAAAATAACTTTATATAATATGATTCATAAAAGAAAGCGCTGCATCTTCCAGAAGCTTCTCCAAAGCAGCCGCCATGCCTTCTCGCACCCGGCATGGCCGCAGCTCCGATAGCCTGCGGGAGCAGAAACGGTGCAGCTTTTGGAGCCGGGATACTCGGAAGAAGATCCACGGCGCTTTGTTGAAAGAGGTAAGGGAAACGATGCTGTATATAGGAATTGATTTAGGAACCTCCGCCGTCAAGCTGCTGCTGATGGACGGCGAGGGGCACATTCGGAACCAGGTAACGAAGGAATATCCGCTCGAATTTCCGCAGCCTGGCTGGAGTCAGCAAAATCCGGCGGACTGGAAAACGGCGGTGTGGGAAGGCATCCCGGAGCTGGTCAAGGGCTTCGACGTGGGGCAGGTTGCCGGAATCGGCGCGGGCGGTCAGATGCACGGTCTTGTCGTGCTGGATGCGGAGGACCGTGTCATCCGTCCCGCGATCCTTTGGAACGACGGGCGCACCGCGAAGGAAGTGGATTATCTGAACCGGGAGATCGGGACGGAAAAGCTGTCCGCCTGTACGGCGAATATTGCTTTTGCAGGGTTCACGGCGCCCAAGCTGCTGTGGATGCGGGAGAACGAACCGGAGCTGTTCGCCCGCATAGCAAAAATCATGCTGCCGAAGGACTACATCAATTATCTCCTGACCGGCGTACACGCCACCGACTATTCGGATGCAAGCGGGATGCTTCTGCTGGACGTGGCGCATAAGTGCTGGTCACAGGAAATGCTGGCGGTCTGCGGCGTCAAAGAATCGCAGATGCCCCGGCTGTTTGAAAGCTATGAGCCGATAGGTACGCTTCTGCCGGAAGCGGCGCGGCAGTTGGGTCTGCCGGAATCGGTGAAGGTCTGTGCCGGGGCGGGGGACAATGCCGCCGCAGCCGTCGGTACGGGAACCGTCGGGAACGGTGCCTGCAATATCTCCCTTGGCACCTCGGGCACGATTTTCATATCATCGGAACGGTTCGGGGTTGACCCGAACAACGCGCTGCACGCCTTTGCGCACGCGGACGGCAACTATCACCTGATGGGCTGTATGCTTTCCGCCGCCAGCTGTAATATGTGGTGGATGGATGAGATTCTCGAATCCTCGGATTATGGACGGGAGCAGGCGCGGATCGAACCGGAAAAGCTGGGGCGGAACCATGTGTATTTCCTGCCGTATCTGATGGGGGAACGCAGCCCGATCAACGATGTTTGCGCACGCGGAACATTTACGGGTATCACAATGGATACCACGCGGGCGGATATGCTCCAGGCGGTGCTGGAGGGCGTTGCTTTTGCGATACGCGACAGCTTTGAGGTTGCCAAAAGACTTGGCATTGAGATTACAAGCTCACGCATCTGCGGCGGCGGGGCGAAGAGCGCGCTGTGGAAGCAGATCCTGGCCAATGTATTGAATCTCCGGCTGGAAGAGTTGGAATCGGAGCAGGGACCCGGTATGGGCGGCGCGATGCTGGCGATGGTTGCCTGCGGCCTGTATCCGTCGGTCAAAGATGCCTGTGGGCAGCTGGTGCGGACAGCCGGCACCGTTTTGCCCGACCCTGCGCTTGCGGCCCTCTATGAAGAGCGTTACCAGCGGTTCCGGGAAATTTATCCCGCAATGAAAGGCTTGTTTGCTTCCCTGTGTGCCGGGGAAGCGAAAAAATAAGAAATCAGGTGAAAGAATGAAAATTGATTCTGTAAATTCTCCCTCCTTTGCGCCTTATGGCAAGGTTCTTCCGGGCTATGATACCCGCGAGCTGATGAAAACCCTGATGACATCCACCCCCCTGCCTGACGGGGTAGCGTATGTCCCGTCGCACCCTGCGCTGGAGGCGCTGCCCATTGCCGGGCAGCTTTCTGCTAACGCTTACGGCGGGATGCCCGTCCAGCTGGGCTTCTGCAACGGCCATAACACCAGGCTTAACTGTCTGGAATACCATCGGGACAGCGAGGTCAACTGTGGCACGGAGGACTTTATCCTCCTGGTAGCGAAGGCGGACGACATCGTTGACGGACGGCTGGACACGTCCAGCGTGAAGGCGTTCCGGGCGCCTGCCGGGACGATGGTGGAGGTATACGCCACCACCCTGCATTATGCGCCCTGCTCTGCGGAGCGCGGCGCGGGGTTCAAGGTGCTGGTCGTCCTGCCCCGTGGCACTAACGGACCCAAGCCGGAGATTACCCCGCTGAACGCCGAGGATAAAACCCTCTGGGCCTGCAACAAGTGGCTGCTGGCCCATCCGGACAGTGACGAAGCCGCTCAGGGGGCCTATGCAGGCATTACCGGCAAAAACATTGATATTTACGACGATATTTAAGGAGGAATTACTTATGCTGACCAACATCCCCACCGTAAAGCTGGGCGTGATTGCCGTATCCCGCGACTGCTTTATCATTGACCTTTCCGAGCGCCGCAGGGCGGCAGTCGTGGCAGCCTGCAAGGAGAACGGGCTGGATCTCTGGGAGTGCAAAACGACCGTAGAAAATGAAAAGGACATGCTGAAAGCAGTCGCCGAGGCGAAGGAAGCCGGGTGCAATGCGCTGGTCGTATTCCTGGGCAACTTCGGCCCCGAGACCCCGGAAACGCTGATTGCGAAGCAGTTCGACGGCCCCTGCATGTATGTTGCCGCTGCCGAGGGCGACGGCGATCTCATCAACGGCCGGGGTGACGCATACTGCGGCATGCTCAACTGCTCCTACAATTTGGGAATGCGCCATCTGAAAGCATTTATCCCTGAATATCCCGTAGGTACGGCGGAGGATATCGCGAAGATGATCGGCGATTTCAAGCCCGTCGCCTGTGCCCTTATCGGGTTGAGCCAGCTGAAGATCATCACCTTCGGTCCCCGCCCTCAGGACTTTTTCGCCTGCAACGCGCCTATTAAAGGTCTGTACGAAATCGGCGTGGAGGTAGAGGAGAACTCCGAGCTGGATCTGCTGGTCGCTTACAAGGCGCACGCCAACGATCCCCGTATTCCGGATGTCTGCGCTGACATGGCAAAGGAAATGGGCGAAGGGCGCTACTACCCAGAAATGAACGAGCGTATGGCGCAGCTCGAACTCACCCTGCTGGATTGGGCAGAGGAACATAAAGGCTCCCGGCAGTATGTGGCGTTTGCCGACAAATGCTGGCCCGCCTTCCCGGAGGCGTTCGGGTTTGAGCCGTGCTATGTCAATTCCCGCCTGGTCAGCCGCGGCATCCCGGTCTCCTGCGAGGTTGACATTTACGGCGCGCTGTCCGAGTATATCGGTATGTGCGTTTCCGGCGATACGGTGACACTGCTGGACATCAACAACTCCGTTCCCGCCTCCCTTTATGAAGAGGATATTAAGGGCAAGTATCACTATCAGCTTACCGATACCTTTATGGGTTTCCACTGCGGCAATACGCCTGCTTGCAAGCTGTGCTCCGAGCGGGCGGTGAAGTACCAGCTCATCCAGCACCGGCTGCTGGAACCCAAGGACTCCGAGCCGGACTTTACGCGCGGCACCCTGGAAGGCGACATTGCCCCCAGCGACATCACCTTCTACCGTCTCCAGTGTGACAGCGAGGGACGGCTCCGCGCCTACATCGCGCAGGGCGAGGTGCTGCCGGTCGCGACCCGCTCCTTTGGCGGCATCGGCGTGTTCGCCATCCCGGAGATGGGACGGTTTTACCGCCATGTACTCATCCAGAAGCGCTATCCCCACCACGGCGCGGTAGCCTTCGGCCACTTCGGCAAAGCATTGTTCGAGGTCTTCAAGTTCCTGGGCGTCCAGGACATCGCGTATAACCAGCCCAAGGCGCTCCCGTATCCCACGGAGAACCCCTGGGGCTAAGGAAACACTCCGGCGGAATAGGGATTCCCTGCTCCGCCGGAAAATTTATTTTTGACCGCTGCCCGATAAAAGGAGACGCGTTATGGACTTCCCAAAAAGAGTATCCGACCACTGGATAATTGCCAGGCTGAATGATATCCCGATTGGCAGGAAATTGGTTGGACTGTTCCTTTTCTGCGTTCTGATCCCGCTGCTGATTACAGATACCTTTGTGCTCTGGATGCTGGCGCGATATCAAAAGGATTCCGTCCGCCACGATGCGTTAAACGCGGCGGCGTATTATCTGACCAGCACCGTTGAGGACGCCGCAGGGACTGCGCGGAATCTTTATCTCAACAAACCGATCAACCACTTTCTGGATACGGATTTTCAAACCCCGCTGGATTACTATAACGATTACAGGAGGCTGACCGACTCCCTGTATGCCAACTTCCGGCAGGGCGGAAGGCTTGCCGTTACCATGTACGCGGAAAACGGTTCCATCCTGAACGGGGGCTATTTCCACCAGCTGGACCGGCGGCAGGCATGGTACCAGGCGTTGGAACAGTCCGGGCAAAATGTCCTGCTGCTCACGAACTACGACGACAGCCATACGGTCAGCGTCACCAACCTCCGCCAGATTTCTGTTGTCCGACGGATGAATTATGATCTGCGGAGCACCGTGGAGAAGGTTGTGAAGATAGACATCAGCTACTCCCGCATGGAGCAGGATTTCCGCGCCGCGAACTATGATGCGGATCTCTATGTCTGCATGAATGGGCTGCTGGTGTGTTCCAATGTACTTCCCTCCGACTGGAGCGCCCCCTTTGCGGCAATCCCTCCCAGCCTTGTCCAAAAAAGCCGCGGCATCAAAACACTAAACCTCTACGGCTGTGACATGGAAATTTACGCCATTGACCGCAGCATGGATATGGGGCATTTTTTTCGTCAGAACTGGCCGCTGCTTCTGCTGCTCAGCCTCCTGAACCTGCTTTTGCCCAGTGTTTTCATTTTCTGGATCAACCGTTCCTTTATCGAGCGGCTCCGGGCACTGACCGCCACGGTGCGCAGGGCGGATAACGGCACAATGCCTTTGCTGGAGCAGGTGCAGGGGCAGGATGAGATCGGGATGCTGATGGGCACCTATAACGAGATGGCACGGCACATGAACCAGCTCATTGAAACGGTGTATAAAGTCCGCCTGCGGGAGCAGGAAACCGATCTGGCGCGCCAGCAGGCGGAACTGCTGGCACTGCGCAGTCAGATCAACCCGCATTTCCTGTTTAACCTTCTGGAGAGCATCCGGATGCAGAGCCTTTTGCGGGAGGAGAAAAAGACGGCGGAAATGATCGGGATGCTGGCGTATATCGAACGGCAGTATGTAGATTGGGGCGCGGATGTGATCCCTCTGCGGGAAGAGCTTCGCTGCGCGGAAACCTATTTACAGCTTCAGCGGTACCGGCTGGGGGACCGCTTTTCCTACCGGATCGACGTACAGCCCGGCTGCGGGGAGCTGCAAATCCCGAAGCTGTCCCTGCTGACTTTTGTTGAAAATGCCTGCCTCCATGGGGTAGCCAAAAAAGGGAATCACGGCTGGATTTTTGTCCGGGTCCGGCGGCAGGGGGACGCGGCCCTGCTGGAAGTAGAGGACACCGGGATCGGGATGACGGAGGAACAGCAGCGGGAGATGCAGGAGGAAATGAACCGCGCCAGCATTGAAATGCTCAAGGGGCGGCACCATGTGGGCGTCATCAACGCCTGCCTTCGGCTGAAAAGAACCGCCAGCGGCAGCGTCCGCTTTACAGTGGAAGGCGAGGAGGGGATCGGCACTACCATTACGATTATTTTGGAGGAGGGGTACACAGATGGAAAACAGCAGCTTTCTGAAAGTACTGCTGGTGGATGATGAGCCGTTTATCGCCAGGGGACTGTCTGTGCTGGTGGACTGGAACGCGCTGGGCTTCACCATTGCGGGCACCGCCTCCAATGGGAAGCAAGCGCTTTCCTTCCTGAAAAAGCATCCGGTTGACCTGATTCTCGCGGACATCCAAATGCCGGTAATGGATGGGCTGGAGCTGATCGAAATTTTGCGGCGGGACAAGATTTCCGACGCGTATTTCGTCATTCTCAGCGGGTACAGCGACTTTGAGTATGCTCGCCAGGCGCTCCGATTTGACTGCATGGACTATCTGCTCAAACCGGTTATGACCGACCAGCTGACCGAGCTGCTTCAGAAGGTCCGGGCCAGCTGCGACCGGAGCAGTGAGGGACGGAAACGGGAGAAGGTATACAGCAGCGCCTACCTGGCCCAAAACCTGCTGGCAATGCTTCAGGAGCAGTATGATGACAAAACGGTATCCTTTGTGGAATCCCAGCTGAGGCTGACTGGTGGGATTCGGTATATCTCCATTGCCCGGCAGGTAGACCGAACCGCCCCGGAACCGGTCAAAGAAGGGAAGTCATTCCAGCGGGAGTTGGCCGCAGTCTGCCGGGGGCTGCTCGGCGGCTGGGCAAACCATCTGCTGGATGTCTCGCCCAGCGCGGGGGAAGGGGTCGGGCTGATTTTCTGCCGCGGTATGGCACAGGAGAAAAACGAATACAGCTTCCTGTGCGGCCTCCAGCAGCAAATCCAGGCGGCGCTGCAGTCTCCCGTTACCCTTTTTGCGGGGGCGCAGGTCCCCCATATCACCGGGCTGGGGGAATCCTATCGGACGGCGCTGCAAATGCGCGTCATGCAGCCGTATGTATCCGATCCCGCCCCGGTACAGCTGTACCGGGGCGGGGATGCCGACAAAGTCGGCATCCCCGCTATGGCATTGGATACCCTGGTTACCGCCATCGAGAAAAACGACAGGCCCGGCATCCGGGACGCGGTTCTGGCGGTGTTCGGAACCATCGGCACGGGCATGGATCTTGAGCTGCTGCGGGTTCATATGGACTATCTGTTTTACCGGATGGTGCGGCTGGCCTGCGACCGGGACAAAACGGTCAACCAGAAAAAGCTGCTCCAGCATCTGCAAAAGAATATGCTGCGCTGCCGGGATTTTGACAGGCTCATCCAGTTTACCCAGGAGTATGCGGAATATATCTCTTCCCTCCGGAATGACGGCGGCAGCGTGATTCAGCAGGTCGAGCAGGAGATCCGGCTGCATTACCGGGAAAACCTGACACTGAAAGGGCTGAGCCAGAAATACTACGTGAACAGCGCCTACCTGGGGCAGCTTTTCAAAAAGAAATATGGCGTCACATTCCGGAAGTATTTGAATAGCTGCCGGATCGAGCAGGCGGCCAGGCTGCTCCTGAACACATCTGATAAAGTATATAATATTGCACAGGCTGTGGGCTATCAGGATATGGACTATTTTATCGAGCGTTTTATTGACATGAAGGGATGTACGCCATCCAATTATCGGAAAATAAACCAGCCGCAGGAAAGCGATGGAGAACCGCCAAAAGGGGCTTCGTCAATATCAACAAAATAACCGTCCGCGTTTTGCGGACAAATATAATTTACCCTTCCTATTCGTATATTTTCCCGGATTGAAAAGCCGACAAAATTCTTTCATAATTACTATATCAGGTGGGAGAAATTTCACCGAAATCAGTAATAAGGAGGAGTTATGGAAATGAAAAAACTGCTGGCAGCGTTTCTGGCTGTGCTGATGACCGCGTCGCTTACGGCATGCGGTGGCGGAGACGCAGTGGATGAGAACGGGGTGAAGCAATTCACTGCGTTTTATGCGGTTCCCGGCCCGGAAATTAACAGCGACAACGAGGTGCAGGCGATGATTGCCGAGCGCACCGGCGCCAAGTGCAAGGAAACCTGGCTGACCGGACAGAGCGCTTCCGAGGCGGTCGGCACCCTGATTGCGGGCGGCGAGTATCCCGACTTCATCGACGGCTCGGACGCCACCCAGCAGCTCTATGACGCGGGGGCGCTGATCCCCATCGACGAGTATTGGGACGACTACCCCAACATCAAGAATTTCTGGAACGAGCAGCAGTGGGACCTGGTCCGCCGGGACGACGGCCACGTATACTGGATTCCCCAGTTCAACCGTGTCAATGAGGTCGCCACCACCACCATTCCCGATGAAGCGTTCTGGATCCAGACCAGGGTTCTGAAGTGGGCCGGATATCCGAAAATTGAGACGCTGGATGAGTTTTTTGACCTGATCGAGAGCTATCAGGCGGCAAACCCGACTATGGAGGACGGCACCCCCAATATTCCGTATACCATCCTGTGCGACGACTGGCGGTACTTCTGCCTGGAGAACCCGCCGGAGTTCCTGGACGGCTATCCGAACGACGGCTCGGTCATCGTGGATACCGACAACATGAAGATTGTGGACTACAACACCACCCCCACCGCGAAGCGGTACTTCGCCAAGCTGAACGAGGAGTTCAAGAAGGGCATCATTGACCCCGAATCCTTCACCCAGACCTACGACGAGTACATCGCCAAGCTGTCCACGGGCCGCGTGCTGGGCATGGTGGACCAGTATTGGAATTTTGGTTACACCGTAACCGACGCGCTCAAGCAGGCCGGCCTGGATAAGCAGGGCTGCAACTACGTCCCCCTTGGCATAACCATTGACAAGGGCATCCACAACCGCTGGTTTACCGGCGGCTCCATCATGAACAGCGCGAACGGGCTGGGCATCACTGTCAGCTGTAAGGATATCCCCGGGGCGATGCAATTCATCAGCGACCTGCTGGAGCCGGAGGTACACACCCTGCGCTGGTGGGGCGTGAAGGACGTGGACTACATGGTGGACGAGGACGGCCTGTTCTATCGGACTCCGGAGCAGCGCACCAATGCCGCCGCTACCAACTACAAGGCGAGCCACCTGTGCACCTACAGCTATTTTCCCGCCTATGTGGGCATGGATCAGGACGGCATTAACACGGCACGCCCGGAGTTCCAGCCCGGCGAGTTTTACGACGCCCTCGGCGACGATGTGAAGGAATGCTTCGACGCTTACGGTGTTCAGACCCATGTACAGATGATTGGCCTGAACGAGATCCCCGGCCCGTGGTTCCCGATGTATTCGCACTCCAACAACATGACCACCGCGACCCCCGGCGGCGTGGCCTGGACCCGGATGGGCGAGATCAAGCATGAGTACCTGCCCAAGGTCGTTCTCGCCAGCGACTTTGAGTCTGCGTGGGACGAATACCTGGATGTTTACGCCACCGCAAAGCCGGAGGATTTCCTCGGCGAGATGCAGGCAGAGCTGGACAACCGTCTTGCCCTGGCGGCGAAGTACGAATAATCCGGCGACGGAAACCATCAAGTAACGACGTGGGAGAGCGGGCGGGCGCCGCCTGCTCTTCCGGGAAGGAGTGAATTATGGGGAACAATGCTTCCGCAAAAGCGCTGAGGGATCCGCGGCATGAAAAGAGCTTCTGGCAGCGGGCGATGGAACAGAAGGCACTGGTATTATGGGGCGTGTTTTTCTTTATCTTCGGCTTCATTTTCTACTATGTGCCTTTGGGGGGCTGGGTCATCGGCTTCCAGAACTACCAGCCCAAGAACGGGCTGTTCGGTTCCGAGTTTGTGGGCTTCGATAAATTTGTCCAGCTGTTCAGCGATGTAACCTTCCTGCGCACCCTGCGCAACACCCTGTGCATGGGCGTGCTGAACCTTGCCTTCTGCTTCGTGACGGCGATCGCCTTCGCGATTCTGCTCAACGAGGTCAAGAGCAACGGCGGGAGAAAGATGGTACAGACCATCTCTTACCTGCCCCACTTCCTGTCCTGGATCATCGTGACCGGTATCCTGCACGATATGCTTTCCGGCGGCGGTATCGTCAATGAGATCCTGGTGAACCTGCATATTCTGGACCAGCCGCTGAATTTCTTCGCTTATCCGCAGCTCTTCTGGGGCATCGTGGTCTTTGCCAACGTATGGAAGGAAACCGGCTGGAACGCTATCATCTATCTTGCGGCGATTACCGCCATTGATCCGTCCCTTTACGAGGCGGCACAGATTGACGGCGCGGGACGCTGGCAGAGGATCATGGCGGTTACGCTGCCCGGCATCCGTCCCATCATCATGATCCAGCTGCTGATGAACGTGGGCAACGTCCTGAACGCGGGCTTCGAGGTCCAGTATTTGCTGGGCAACGGCCTGGTGCAGAGCGTCTCCCAGACCATTGATATCTACGTCTTGAAATGGGGCATCAGCCAGGGCGACTATGCTATCGGTACCGCGGCCGGTATCTTCAAGAGCGTGGTCAGCATCATCCTGATTGTCGCAGCCAACCAGATCGCCAAACACTCCGGCGAAGAGCGCCTGTTTTAGAAGGGAGGAAGGTCATTATGGCAAAACAGACAACCGGAAAAAAGGTCAAGTCCACGACCGAAGACAAAATTTTTACCGTTATCAATACCATCATTATGGTCCTCTTTGTCATCATCACCCTCTATCCGGTGCTCAATACCCTGGCGGTGGCGTTTAACGATGGCACGGATTCCCTCAGGGGCGGCATCCATATCTGGCCCCGTGTGTGGACACTGAAAAACTTTACCACCGTGCTCCACAAAGAGAACCTGCTGACCGGCGCAAAGATCTCTGTCGCCCGTACCGTGATCGGCACGGCACTCTCGGTGTTCCTCAACGCGGTGCTGGCATTCATCATCAGCCGGAAGGAGTTCATTTTCCGCCGTTCGCTGTCGCTGTTCTGGGTCATTACCATGTATGTCAACGGCGGCCTGATCCCGGTATTCCTGCTCTATAAAGCCCTGGGCCTGACCAACAGCTTTTGGGTTTACGTCATCCCGGGAGCGATCAGCTGCTTCAATATGCTGGTCATCCGGACATACATCAACAACAGTATCCCAAACAGCCTGGTCGAGTCCGCCCAAATCGACGGCGCGGGCTATACCACGATCTTTCTTAAGATCATCTCGCCGCTGTGCAAGCCGGTATATGCTACGGTGGCGCTGTTCGCCGCTGTGGGGCAGTGGAACTCGTGGTTTGACGCGATGCTCTACAACCGCATGAGCGACAAATACACCACCTTGCAGTACGAGCTGATGAAGCTGCTGTCCTCGGTCACCAACCAGGGTACCAGCGCGGAAGCCATGAAGAATGCTGCCGGGGCGGTAACGCCGACCTCGGTGCGCGCCGCTGCAACGATACTCACCATGCTCCCGATCATCTGTCTGTATCCGTTCCTGCAAAGGTACTTTGTAGCAGGCCTGACGCTGGGCGGCGTAAAGGAATAACATCATAATCTCTTTATCTCTCATAATCATTGCAGAAAGGGATGGAACTGCCTCAGCTGCGTTCCATCCCCTTTCCGCGATATACAGCCGAAAAGGAGGCCGTTATGCGTATGGATTCCCCGGTCCTTGCGGCCGGAATGCGGATGACCGATCTGCTGATCCTGAATTTATATTGGCTGATTGGCTGTCTGCCCCTGGTCACGATTGGTGTTTCCACCATTGCCGCGTATACCGTTACGCTGAAAATGATGGAGGACCGCGAGGACTACAGCATGACAGCCCAGTTCTGGAAAGCGTATGTGAAAAACCTGAAGCACGGCATCCCGCTGTCGCTGGTTCTGCTGGCGGCCTGCGGGAGCATCCTGCTCGATGTCCGGATGGTGGAAGCCCATGCCGGCGATACCGCCGGGCTGCTGACGGCGGGGATCCTCCTGCTGCTGCTCCTGCTCATCCATTTCCTGTACCTGTTCCCGCTGGAGGCGCGCTACCAGAACCGCCTCATGGCAGGGATTGCCAATGCCCGCGGCATTTTCCTCAGCTACCCGCGCCGGAGCCTGATCCTGACGGGGATTTTGCTGGCGGAGTTTTTATTGGTGACCCAGCTTAACACGCCGCTTCGCAGCTTTAGCCCGTTTTTCCTTCCGATTTTAATGATTTACACCGTCAGCAAGGCGGTCCATCCGGTTTTCCGCGAGCTGGAGCAGCTGTCCGGGAAGGGGGGAGCGTAGCTTGCGCGTACCACAAAAACCGTCTCCCCGTTATCGGAACCTCTTTGCGGAGCTGGGATATTCCCTGGCGGAAATCAACACGCGTACCGAGGAAATCTTTGAAACCCTGTTTTACGGTGGGGAGGATGTGCAGCTGTACCACTCCGTCGGCGCGGATATGGCCTGCTTTGAGGATACCGGCAACTATGACGTGCGCACGGAGGGCATGAGCTATGCCATGATGATGTGTGTCCAGATGGATCGCAGGGAGGAATTTGACCGGCTGTGGCGCTGGGCAAAAACCTATATGTTTCTCAACGACGGGCCAAACGCGGGGTACTTCGCCTGGAGCTGCGGCTTGGACGGCAGGAAAAATGCCTGCGGCCCCGCGCCGGACGGCGAGGAATATTTTGCGATGGCCCTCTTTTTTGCCGCCCATCGGTGGGGGGACGGAGAGGTGCACTATGAAGCGGAAGCCCGACAGCTCCTGCGCACCTGCCTGCACAAGGGGGAGGATGGAGAGGGCGGGCGTCCCATGTGGGACCCGGAGAGCTATCTGATCCGGTTTATCCCGGAGCTGGATTTTTCCGACCCCAGCTATCATCTTCCCCATTTTTACGAGCTGTTCGCCCTCTGGGCGGATGAGGAGGACCGCCCCTTCTGGCGGAAGGCCGCTCAGGCCAGCCGGGCCTACTGGGTCAGGGCGTGTCACCCAATCACCGGGCTGTGTGCGGAGTACGCGGATATGGACGGCCGTCCCCAAAAAACGGACCCGAAACGGTTCGGAGGCCGCCACGATTGGTATTACAGCGACGCTTACCGTACCATTTTCAACATTGCCCTGGATTCCGTCTGGTTCGGACGCACACCCTGGGCCGTGGAGGAAGCCAACCGGCTCCAGGCGTTTTTCTGCGGGGGCGTTCCGGACAACGCGATTTATGAAGTGGACGGGACCGTCCTGCCCCTTCCGGCGTTGCACCCCATCGCCATCCTTGCAACGAATGCCGCTGCCAGCCTGGCGGCAGATGGGCCGTGGGCAGAGGTGTGCGCACGTCGGTTCTGGGAGACTCCCCTGCGTACAGGGACCCGGCGGTACTATGACAACTGCCTTTCTTTTTTCGCATTTCTGGCCCTGAGCGGAAACTATCGAATATATTGAGGAATAAGTATGAAAAAACAAGGATTCAACCCCTATTTGCCCTCTTGGGAGTATATCCCGGACGGAGAACCGCATGTGTTTGACGGACGCGTCTACGTTTTCGGCTCTCATGACCGGTTTGGCGGGCATACCTACTGCCCGAACGACTATGTTTGCTGGTCCGCGCCGGTAGAGGATTTGGCGGACTGGCGCTGTGAGGGTGTTATTTATGGCAGGACAGATGATCCCGCCAACCGGGACGGCGATATGCTGCTCTTTGCCCCTGACGTGACCCAAGGCCCGGACGGAAGGTATTACCTTTATTATGTGTTGGACCAGCTGTCGGTGATTTCGGTCGCTGTCTGTGACAGCCCGGCGGGACGGTACCGGTTCTACGGGTATGTCCGCCATGCCGATGGCACACGCTATGGGGAAAAAGCGGGGGACGCGCCCCAATTCGACCCCGGCGTTTTATTTGAAAATGATGCCGTGTATCTTTATACCGGCTTTTGCCCTCCGGCGGATGAAAGCCGCCGCGGCTCCATGGTAACGGTGCTGGAACCGGATATGCTTACTGTCCGGAGCGCCCCTGCGATTGTTGTCCCCAGCGCGCCCTATGCGGCCGGAACCAGCTTTGCGGAGTTTCCCTTCTTTGAGGCGTCCTCAATCCGGAAGGTTGGGGAGCGGTACTATTTTATCTATTCCACCATCTATCACCATGAGCTGAGCTATGCCGTCAGCGATTCCCCGCTGGGGCCGTTTGCCTATGGCGGCGTGATCGTCAGCAATGCCGATGTGCATATTGACACCTACAAGCCCGCAGACCAGCCGATGTTTTATGGCGGCAATAACCACGGCTGTCTGGAGCAGATCAACGGGCAGTGGTACATTTTTTACCACCGCCACACCAACGGTACCAACTTCAGCCGTCAGGGCTGCCTGGAGCCGGTAACCATCCTTCCGGACGGGAAAATCCCCCAAGTGGAAATGACCTCCTGCGGCGGCAATGGCGGTCCTCTTGCGGGATACGGCACGTATCCCGCCCACATCGCCTGCAATCTGTTCTGCCGCCATACGGAGGTCACTACCGGTGCGCCGGGGGATTGGATGGACTGCCGTTTCCCCCGTATTACCCAGGACGCACCGGACGGCGAAACGGGTTTTGCCCACATCGCCAATCTCCGGGACGGCGCAGCGGCGGGATTCAAGTATTTTGACTGTCGCGGCATCCGGCGTGCCTCGGTAACTGTCCGAGGCAGCGCAGGGGTTATGCAGGTCAGGACCCGCTGGGACGGTGAACCGGTGGGCGAGATTCCTCTGAGCCAGCGCAACGAGTGGACGGTATTCTCCGCCGAGGTCTCCGTTCCGGACGGGGTACAGGCGTTGTACTTCACATACCGGGGACCGGGCATCAGCAATCTGGCGTTCTTTTCTCTGGGCGATTCCGATACCAGCGCCTGCGGGGAACGCAGCCAGACGTACAAGGAAGCGTAACCATGAGACTGTACCCGAATCCAGTCATCAACTCCGACTTTCCGGACCCCGATATCATTCGGGTGGGCGACACCTATTACATGGCAAGCACGACCATGTATTTTATGCCCGGCGGGGATATTCTCCGCTCTTATGACCTGGTTCACTGGGAACTTGTGGGACACATTTTTGAAACATTGGAGGATACCCCAGCGCACTGTCTGGAGGACGGGCGGCAAATCTATGGGCAGGGTATGTGGGCGCCATCCATTCGCTTTCACAAAGGGATTTTCTACCTGACCTTTGCCTGCAATGATACCCACAAGTCTCTGCTGTTCAGCGCCAGTGACCCGGCAGGGCCTTGGCAGCGGGTAGAAATGGACGGCTTCTTCTATGACGCATCCCTGTTTTTTGACGACGATGGCCGGGTTTACATCGCTCACGGAAATACAACCCTCCGTATCACGGAATTAGACACGGAAACCTGGGGGCCAAAGCCCGGCGGCCTGAATCGGATTGTGGCAGAAGACCAACCGGGGCAGCATCTTGGGTATGAGGGCTCCCATCTATACAAGCACGGCGGGAGGTACTATCTGTATACCTGCCATATGCCGCTGGACGGGAAATTCCTCAAGACGGAGGACTGCTTTCTGGCGGATTCCCTCACCGGCGTTTTCCGGAAAAAGACCCTCCTGGACGACAATATGGGCTACCGCAGCGCTGGTGTCGCGCAGGGCGGGATGGTGGATACGCCGGAGGGGAATTGGTACGCCTTTATGTTTCAGGACCGTGGGGCGCTGGGGCGTTCCCCGGTGATCATGCCCATGGCCTTTGACCGGGAGGGTTTCCCGGTTCTGGGGGACTGCGGGCGCGTCCCACCGGCGGTGGCCCCGGCGGGCAGGGACAGCGGGCGCCAATGCGCCCCGCTGAATGGAAGCGACGATTTCCGCCGTGCGCGTCTGGCTCCATTCTGGCAGTTCAGCCATAATCCGGACCCGGCGGGCTGGGCGGTTCTTCCGAAGGAAGGCATTTTCCGTCTGCGGACGCGGCGCACCAGCCCGAACCTGATTCTTACCCGCGGCACTTTGACCCAGCGCTGTGCCGGACCGGAAAGCTCGGCATGGGTGACGCTGAACGGCGGCGGGCTGAATGAAGGGGATTTCGCGGGAATCTGTGCTTATCAGGGCTGTTACGGCGCGATTGCCCTGACCAGACGGGGAGCCGGGTTCCAGATCGTGATGATGGGACGGCCGGAAACGGAACCCGGCATTCAAGGGGAATTCGACTACGCCCGACCGCCTGTAGAATATGCCGCTGTCCATACAGCCAGCCCGGTGGCGACGCTCCGGGTGGATACCGATTTTTCCGAGGATACCGCTTCCTTTTCCTATCTGGACGGGGCTGGCAGCTGGAAACCGCTGGGAATCGTGCAGCGGCTTTCGTTTAAATTGGATTTGTTTACCGGCTGCCGTTTTGGGCTGTTCTGCTATTCGACGGTGCGGCCGGGCGGCAAAGCGGATTTTTCAGAGTTCCGCTTTGAAGGGCCTTCATGCAAACAGTAATCAATGGGAGGATTCTTATGGATCGAACAAAAGCGGCCCGGCTGGCAAAAGAGCTTGTGGCCAAAATGGATATCGTGGAAAAGGCAAGCCAGCTGCGCTATGACGCTCCGGCGATTCCGCGCCTGGACATTCCCGCCTATAACTGGTGGAACGAGGCGCTTCACGGGGTCGCCAGGGCGGGAACCGCTACCAGTTTCCCCCAAGCCATCGGGCTTGCGGCGATGTTTGACGACTCGCTGCTGGAAAAGCTGGGGGATGTAGCTGCCACGGAGGGACGCGCCAAGTACAACGCGTACTCCAAACTGGGGGACCGGGACATCTATAAGGGGCTGACCTTCTGGTCGCCGAATGTCAACATCTTCCGGGACCCGCGTTGGGGACGGGGGCACGAAACCTACGGTGAGGACCCCTATCTCACCTCTCGGCTGGGGATTGCCTATATCCGGGGTCTTCAGGGGGAAGGACCGGTGATGAAGGCGGCCGCCTGTGCCAAGCATTTCGCGGTCCATAGCGGCCCGGAGGCGGTCCGGCACCAGTTCAATGCCGAGGCAACACCCAAGGATATGGAGGAAACCTATCTTCCCGCCTTTGAGGCGGCGGTCAAGGAAGCGGATGTAGAAGCGGTCATGGGCGCCTATAACCGTACCAACGGCGAACCCTGCTGTGGCAGCAAAACCCTGCTGGTTGACATCCTCCGGGAACAGTGGGGCTTCCGGGGGCACGTCGTGTCCGACTGCTGGGCAATCCGGGATTTCCATGAGGGGCATGGCGTCACCGAAACGACCTGTGAGTCGGTCGCGCTGGCGCTGAAAATGGGCTGCGACCTGAACTGCGGCGACTGCTTCCGCTGCCTGCTCCATGCCCTGCGGGAGGGGCTTGTCACCGAGGAGGAAATCACCGTCTCTGCGGAGCGGCTGTTTACGACGCGGTATTTGCTGGGGCTGCTGGGCGAAGGGAGTGAGTTTGACCTGATACCCTATGAAGCCGTAGAGTGCGGGAACCATCTGGCGCTTGCGCAGGAGGCGGCGAGGAAGTCCTGCGTCCTGCTGAAAAACAACGGGCTGCTGCCGCTGGACCCGGATACGGTCGGGACCGTCGGCGTGATTGGACCCAACGCAAACAGCCGCCTGGCGCTGATCGGCAATTATCACGGCACGGCTTCCCGGTATGTCACCGTTCTGGAAGGGATTCAGGACGCCATGTCGGGCAAGGGCCGGGTGCTCTATGCGGAAGGCTGCGGGCTGTGCAAAGACCGGGTGGAAGCGCTGGGAATGCCCGGGGACCGGCTCGCCGAAGCAGTCACGGTCGCCAAACACAGTGACGTGGTTGTGCTGGCGCTGGGTCTGGATGAGACGCTGGAAGGGGAGGAGATGGATACCGGCAACAGCGCGGAAAGCTGCGGCGACAAGGTCGATCTGCTCCTTCCGGCTCCCCAAAGGGAGCTGCTGCGGCGGGTTTTGGAGACCGGGACGCCGGTTGTTGTTTTGCTGATGGCTGGCAGCGCCATCGACCTGAGCGACGCGGAGGAAAAGGCGGACGCGGTCCTGCTGACGTGGTATCCCGGCGCAGGCGGAGGAAAGGCGGTCGCTGACCTGCTGTTCGGCGCGGTGTCTCCCTCGGGCAAGCTGCCGGTGACCTTCTATCACAATGAAGCGTTGGAGGAGCTGCCGGAATTCACGGATTATTCCATGAAGAACCGGACCTACCGCTACTATCGGGGTACGCCGCTGTACCCATTTGGCTATGGGCTGACCTATGGGGACATATGCGTTATGGGGATTGACGCAAATCAGCACACCGCTTCGGTTACGGCGGAGAACAGAGGTACGCGTTTTACAGAGGATGTCATTCAGCTTTACATCCATGACGGCGCGTCCGCGGATGCGCCGGTGAATCCTGTATTGTGCGGCTTCTGCCGGATTGGTCTGGGGCCGGGGGAAAAACGGGTGGTGGAAATCCCGATTTCCGCTAACGCGTTTACCGTTGTCACCGACAGCGGGGAGCGCGTGCAGGGCAGCGGGACATGGACGCTGTATGCGCATACCGGCCAGCCGGATGAGCGTACTTTCCAGCTGACCGGGAAACGGGCGGTTCAGGTTTCCATCCGCGCATGATTCTGAAAAGCAGTTTCCCTCAAAGCCGGGGTTCCATTCCGGGGAACCCCGGCTTTCCAGTAGCAAGAAGAAAAGAAACCGGGTGTGCTCTCCCGGAGGTTTCGGCGCAGAGCGAGAAAGGATTTCGCATGATCGATGTATTCGCACCCAAAGACCCCCAGGCGCGGCGGAAAGGGTTTTATGTCCTGCTGGACCAGCGCATAGGGGGCGAACCACAATCTGACGGAAAGGGACGTCATCCGTTTTTCCTGGATGGGAACCGGCTGGCCGTCCAGGCAGGCATTGTAGGCGGCATTTCCGACGAGGGGATGTTGGAATACCTGACGACCACAAAGGGCTTTTATCAGCTGGTTCACAGTATCGGCGTTTCCATCCAGGCGGAGGAGCGAACGATGCCGGTCGGGTTTTCCCTGATTTTTTATGGAACAGAAGGGGCGGACGGCGGCAGCCCGTATTCCTTTTCCATGGCAGCAGACGGCGCGGAGAGGATTTTCCCCCTGCCGGAGCTGCACGAATTTGACCGCAATGGCGTGCCCGGCCAATTCCTCTTTACGCTTCCCACCGATCAGGATATTGCGGCGGCTTCCGTAAAGCTGTATCTTCACGACGGGTTTGACGCGCCCGATACCGACCCGGACCCACCAGCCGATATGGAAAGCGGCGCGTATCGGGAGATGCTCGCCCGTTCCTTCCTCTCCAGCGGAAATAATTTTCGGGTGAAGCAATTTTTACAAAAGCTTCGGAGCAGCCAGCACACGGTGATTGCTTATCTGGGCGGTTCGATTACGCAGGGGGCTGGGGCGGTCCCCATTCAGGAGATGTGCTATGCGCGGAAAAGCTTTGAAGCGATCCGCAGCCGGTATGCTTCAAACGCGGATACCGTCCAGTATATCAAAGCCGGTGTAGGCGGTACGCCCTCCCAGCTTGGCATCCTCCGCTATGATCGGGACGTGGGGCGGGATGGGGAAATACAGCCGGATTTGGTCGTTGTCGAATTTGCCGTAAACGATGAGGACGACGAGACGAAAGGCGTTTGCTATGAAAGCCTGATTCGCAAAATCCTTGATTTGCCGCAGCATCCGGCGGTGATTCTGCTGTTTTCCGTATTTGCCAATGACTGGAACCTGAAGGACAGGCTGGCTCCTATTGGTTTCCGTTATCAGCTGCCGATGGCGGATGTTTCGGAGGCGGTATCCCCGCAGTTCACACGCCCGAAGGAGGAGCGAGTACTCAGCAAGCGGCAGTATTTTTACGATGTTTACCACCCGACCAATCTCGGACACCAAATCATGGCCGACTGCCTGCTGTATCTTCTCGACCGTCTGGACCAGCAGGCGCTGATGTCACCAGGGCCGGATGCTCCGCCGCTGTACGGGACAGACTACGCGGCGATCCGCCTGTTGGACAGAAAGGATGGGTTTGCCAGGGCAAAAATTGCTCCGGGAAGTTTCACGATGACGGACCGTGATTTGCAGGTGGTTCCGCTGGATTACGATTCGGTGAATACGCCGCAGTTCCCATACAACTGGAAAAAAGGGGACGGAACAGCGCCGTTTGTGCTGGAAATCACCTGCAAAAGCCTGATGCTGATTTTCAAGGATTCCGGGGACCCGGCCTTTGGGAAAGCACAGGTCTGGACAGACGGCGCACTGGCGCGTGTATTGAATCCAAAGGAAGCGGGCTGGACCCACTGCCATGCCGCCCTGCTGTTCCAAAGCGGGGAAAGCAAATACCATCGAATCGAAATTGTGATGGCGCCGGGGGACGAGCAGAAAACTTTTACGATTTTAGGCTTTGGTTACGTTTTGTAGCCTGTGGATCGGTTCTGTCGCAGCAGTCCGAACCGATTCCTGAATTATTTGATGGAGGAACACTATGAAAACCTGTTTAGGCATTGAACTTGGGTCCACCCGCATCAAGGCCGTAACCATTGACGGCAAGTTCAGATCCGTATCCGCCGGGGACTATACCTGGGCTTCCAGGTATGAGAACGGCGTGTGGACCTACCCGTTGGAGGAGGTATGGACAGGCTTGAAAGCCGCCCTGTCCGGGGTGGAAAACCGGCAGGACATCGCCGCTGCCGGTGTGTCAGCTATGATGCACGGCTATTTGGCCTTCGACAAGGACTGGAACCTGCTCACGCCCTTCCGTACATGGCAGAACACCGTTACCGGCCCCGCCGCAGCAGCACTGACGGAACTTTTCGGCTTTCATATTCCCCAGCGGTGGTCTATCGCCCATCTGTATCAGGCGGTGCTCAACGGGGAGGAGCATGTTCCGCGGATTGCCCACCTGACCACCCTTGCCGGATACGTCCACTATACCCTCACCGGCGTCAATGCTGTGGGAATCGGGGAAGCCAGCGGCATGTTCCCCATCGACAGCGCCGCCTTGGATTACAACGCCGATATGGTTTCCAGATTCGACGCCCTGCTTGCGCCGAAGAACCTGCCCTGGAAGCTGGCTGATCTGCTGCCAAAGGTGCTGGCGGCGGGCGAGAACGCCGGGACACTCACCGAGGCGGGCGCTGCCCGGCTGGACGGACTGCTTCCGGCTGGCATCCCCTTTGCCCCGGCGGAGGGGGATGCCGGCACGGGTATGGCTGCTGCCAATGCCGTGGCGCCACGGACAGGCAATGTGTCCGCCGGGACATCCATTTTCTCCATGGTGGTGCTGGAACGGCCCCTGGAGAAGGTATATGAGGAAATCGACCTGGTGGCCACTCCCACCGGAGCACCGGTGGCGATGGTTCACTGCAACAACTGCACCAATGACACCAACGCCTGGGCGTCCGTTTTTAGAGAGGCCGCGCACCTTTTCGGGGCAGAACCAGACACAGGGACGCTGTATACCAGGCTCTATGAAAAGAGCCTGGAGGGGGAATCCGACTGCGGCGGCGTGCTGGTGTGCAATTACCTGTCCGGGGAGGGCGTCACCCATTTGGATGCCGGACGGCCCATGGTCGTCCGCACGCCGGAGACAAGGTTTACCCTGGCCAACTTTTTCCGTGCGCAGCTTTATTCCGCGCTGGCAACGCTGAAGATGGGCATGGATATCCTGACGGCGGAGCATACCGTTGTCGATTCTCTCACCGGTCACGGCGGCCTGTTCAAAACCCCCGTGGTAGGTCAAAGCTATTTGGCCGCAGCCTGTAACGTACCTGTTACCTGCATGGATACCGCTGGGGAGGGCGGCCCTTACGGTATGGCGCTGCTGGTTTCCTACATGGTGAACCGGAGTCCGGAGGAACGGCTGGAAGATTTCCTGTCCCACAGGGTTTTTGACGGTGTGACCGGCTCCACAATCCAGCCCGACCCCGCCGCTGTGGAAGGCTTTGACCGCTATGCGCGGCAGTACAAGGCCCTTCTGGAGGTGGAGCGCTGTGCTGTGGAAATTCTGAATTGAAATGGAGGATTTATGATGCTGGAAGCACTGAAACAACAAGTTTTGGAGGCGAATCTGCTCTTACCAGAGCATGATCTGGTTACATTTACCTGGGGTAATGTGTCGGGCATCGACCGTGAGAAAGGTTTCGTTGTCATCAAGCCTTCCGGGGTGGAATATGACGGTATGACCGTCCAGGACATGGTGGTAGTGGATCTGGACGGACAGCGGGTGGAGGGCAGGTGGAAGCCCTCCAGCGATACCGATACGCATCTTGCCTTGTATAAAGCGTTCCCTGCTTTGGGCGGCATCGTCCATACCCATAGCAAGTGGGCTACCTCCTTCGCGCAGGCGGGGAAAGGGGTTCCCGCTTTCGGCACGACACAGGGGGATTATTTCAATGGCGAAATTCCCTGCACCCGGACAATGACGCCGGAAGAAATTGCAGGGGATTATGAGTGGGAGACGGGAAATGTCATTATTGAGACTTTCAAGGCCCGGAACATTGACCCTGCCCAGATACCCGCCGTGCTGGTGCATAGCCACGGTCCCTTTGCCTGGGGAAATGATGCATACAACGCTGTCCATAACGCCGTAGTGCTGGAAGAGGTTTCTTTCATGGCATTCCACGCAATGGCACTCACGCCCGGCTTGCCTCCCATGCAGCAGGAGCTGCTGGACAAACACTATTTTCGTAAGCATGGTGCCAATGCTTATTATGGTCAAGATTAAGGAGAATCCTACATGAATGAAGGGAAAAAAACAGTATTCGGATATATGCCGGACGGTGTCCCTGTGGAAGAGGCATTATTAACGGATGGTGCCATTTCCTGCGGCATCATCACCTATGGCGGCGCTCTGCGTTCACTCACCGTTCCGGATCGGAATGGACAGCCAGTAGACGTGGCGCTTGGGTTTGATACCTTGGAGGCCTATCTGGCGCAGGACAAATATATAGGGGCTATCATTGGCCGATACGCGAACCGCATCGGCGGGAGCCGGTTTGCTCTGGAAGGGAAGGAGTACCCTCTGCGGTCCAATGATGGCGCCAACCATCTCCACGGCGGACCGGAGGGCTTCGATAAGCAAGTTTGGAGGATTCGTGCGCAGACCCGCAATTCGGTGACCCTGTCCCTGAACAGCCCGGATGGACAGGAGGGCTATCCAGGGACGCTGGATGTTACCGCGACCTATACGCTGGCGGACCGGGCATTGGAAATCGTCTATCAGGCAAAAAGCAGCAGGACGACCCTATGTAATCTGACCAGCCACGCTTATTTCAATTTGTCCGGACATGGGAGCGGCTCCATCGAAAGCCATCAATTCCGCCTGTCGGCAAGCCGGTACACTCCGGCAGATGAAAACTTAATCCCTACCGGGGCGATAGAGTCCGTGGAGGGGACCCCCATGGATTTGAGGCACTTCCAACCCCTTGGGGCGCGGGAGTACGACCATAACTGGGTGATTGACGGATGGAACAGCGCGCTTGTTCCTGCCGCCCTGGCATGGTCGCCAGATACCGGTATTTATATGGAGACTTTGACGACCTTGCCCGGCATCCAGTTTTATACCGGAAACTTTCTGGATGGCTGCCCGGAAGGAAAGGGCGGGGCCGCCTATGGCAGACATGGGGCTTTCTGTCTGGAAACACAGTATTTCCCGGACTCGCCCAACCATAGTCGGTTCCCCAGCGCCGTGCTGCAGGTTGGGGAGATATATGAGAGTAAAACAGCGTATTATTTCGATACGGAATTTAAAACCGGATGAAATGGCACGGCGTTTTTGTAACACATATGGCATGATATGATGTAAGGCGGCTGTTGTAACTATTAGGCACTTAAGAACGATTTTTCGCGCAAAGTGGCAAAATTGAGGTCCCGATTTATCCGGGTTAGGAGAGCTTCGGATAAATGAATTTCAATTTATCATGAGCATTCATTGACTTGAAATGCCGGTTTACAGTCTGGGAACATCAGACATACGTAACGCCTGGCAGTTCTCCCGGCTAAATACCGCTTT
>CAJUJQ010000035.1 GCA_910586575.1 uncultured Clostridia bacterium
GGAAGGTGATGCAGAAAACCGCCAAGACCGAGCAGGGCAAATACTCCGCCAAATATGCCCTGTCCGAGCTGCTGATGTGCGGGGAGTGCGGTACGCCCTACAAGCGATACACCTGGGCCAGAAACGGGAAGAAGCGGATCGTCTGGCGGTGTGTTTCCCGGCTGGAGTTCGGCACGAAATACTGCCACAACTCCCCTACACTGGATGAGGACAGGCTCCACCGGGCCATCGTGGCCGCGTTCAACGAGTATGGCGCCCTCCGGGCCGAGGTCAGGGCCGATGTCCTGGAACTGGCGGAGTTGGCTATGAGCGGCGGCGAGGATGGTGGCATGAGCCTTCTGGAACTACGGCAGAAGCTGGATGCCCTCGCTGCGGAACAGGCAGCCCTGGTGGACAAGATCCTGGAGAATATGAATAGCGCGGAATTAAATGCCCAGCTCGAAACGGTGACGGCGGAGAAGCAGAGCGTCCTGGATCAGATCGCGGCCTGCCAGCAGGACGAGGAGCAGCAGGCCGCCCAAGCCTCCAGACGGCAGGAGATGGAGGAATGGCTGGACCGGCAGCCCATGTGCTTTACGGAATACGATGCTCCCCTCACCCGCAGGTTCGTGGAGCGGATCACCGTGGTGGACGCCGAAACCATCCAGGTCAAGATCAGGGACACGGACGTTGTGATCGATGGGAAACTGTGTTAAAATAGCGCCCGGAGGAATATGGCATGGCAATTTTTATAACAGGCGATACCCACGGAGATTTTACCCGGTTCAAGAAAAGCATCTTCTATGAACAGGCGGAGCTGACCAGGGATGGCTGCGTCATAATCGCCGGGGACTTCGGCGGAATCTGGGACGGCGGTGCCGAGGAGCGGCATTGGCTGGACTGGCTGGAGGCGAAGCCCTTTACCACCTTGTTCGTATCCGGCAATCATGAGAACTTCGATATGAGGAAGTGACCCGGCGATGCCAGTTCAAATATCAGTTTTTCGGACACTACCACACGAATCGGGCCATACGCGAAAAATATGTTCTGCTGTACGAGCAGATCGTCAGATTGAAAGAGTGAGAGCAGATAGGAACATTTCGGATATACCCGAGGCACTTCTATCTGCTTTCAATTTTTCCTTTACAGAGGCATGGGATCATGCTATAATTAGGCCAAGAAAATTCAATTGCCGTTCTTGCGAAAGGCGCTCCAAAGAGCCGGAAGCCATTGCGGCACTACAGCTTTGGTGGCGCATCTTTTTTGTCAATGAAACACATGAAACAGGGCGACTACATCAGTGCAGGATGTAGCCGCCTTTTTTGCGTAAAAAAGACCGCTTCAAACGAAATTTGAAGCGGTCCAGGCTTTGTTTGTCAGCGCTCATTCGGGAAAATACGGGCGTTCGGGTCGTTGACCCACTCATGTTCCGGCACGAAGGTCGAAATAAAGGGCTTGTCGTCCTGCAAACGGATGCACCACAGGTAAAATTCCGCGTAACCGGGGGTGCATGCCTGCGCGTGCGGGACATTCTCCGGCATCCCGAGCAAATCGTTTTGCTTCACCTTGTAAGCATCGTCGCCAAACTCGGCAAGGGCATACCCGTTTTCAGGCAAAAAACGGTAATAGTACATCTCAGGCTCTACGTGGGTGTGCGGCGGGAAGGACGACCATTTCCCCGGCTGGTGCACAACCTCGCCGATGTAAAAATTCGTTTCGGGGCAGTTGGAGCGGTCGAAGAAGGTGCGCGTTGAGCGCATTGCCATGCCGTTCATTACGCCGATGCCGCGCTGTTCGCTGCGGAACAGGCAGTCGTCGGGCATCAGCAGCCGCGCCGCGAAGGCGCGCGGATTGGCGGTGCGCGCAATGGCGATTTCGGCGGTGTCCGTGCATATAATTTCAACGTGGGTACCCTGCGGGACGTGCAGCACGATGGCATCCTCGTGGAAGCAGTCGGCGCGGCTGACCGTGCGTGCCTCCCCATCCCAGCGGAAGGCAACACTGCCGTGCAGTAGGTCGAAAACGGCCTCCTGCGGGTAGTTGAACGCGGCCCGGTCCCCGGGATTCATTACGTAAACGCCGAATTCCATCCCCATCATGTCCGGATGCCGCTGTGCGTCAATCATCGGGTTATAGCCCGCCTGAAGCGGGTTTTTTGCGGTATATCTCATGAAAATCATCCTTCCTCACGGCGGAACGCCTGCGCCCGGCAGCGCTTCCCCGGTCTTATTTCTGCTTATTATAAAGGTTTGCAGGGAGTGCGTCAATACGATTTTCGTGCACCTTGCTGATGATTCGTGCCAAAATGAAAGCGGCCATGTGGGAATTTGTAAAAAGTTGCAAAAGGGTATTTTGTTTTCCTGCCGCATATGTTATACTATACGCAGGAAAGAATCGGTTCCCTTCGGGCAGATACTTTCCCCAGAATCTATGACAAAGGAGTTATTCACCATGAAGCTTTGGAAATCTTTGCCGTTTGTACTGGCAATTACTTTACTGGCTGCCTGCTCGCAGCCGAGCACGGACGCACCGCAGACGGGCACAGCTGCCGACAGCAGCGTGACGGACAGCGCCGCTGCCGATACCGGCGCGGACAATGCCGAAGAGGAGGCTTCCGCTGTTTCAGATGAAGAAATGTATACAGGCGCAGCGGAAATGACCGGTATGGTTTCGATTGAGGATGAAGCGGTTGCGCTGGCCGCTGCGCCCCCTCCGGCGGTGGTCGGGATTCTGCGCCCGAACGCGTCCGGCACGCAGGTGCAGAAGAACGGACAGGCGACCATCGACTATTCCAACACGGGCGATGGCTACGTTATGGTCACCTGCAACAGCAGTGGCAAGCGCCTGAAAGTGCAGGTTGCCGCCAAGACGACGTATACCTATGATATCCAGCCCGGTAGCTGGACGACCTTCCCGCTTTCTGACGGCAACGGCACGTATAAAGTAACGGTGTTTGAAAACGTGAGCGGCAGCAAGTACGCCACCGTCCTTTCGGCGTCCTTTTCGGTCAGCCTGAAGGACGAATTCGAGCCGTTCCTGCGCCCGAACCAGTACGTCAACTATGAGAACGCGCCGAACACGGTCGCAAAGGCGGCCGAGGTTGCGGGCGGCGTTGCCGACCCGCTGCAAAAGGTGGCGAAGGTCTACGATTATGTGGTTGCGAACCTGACCTATGATACCGCCAAGGCCACCTCGGTGCAGTCCGGTTATCTGCCGGTGCTGGACAACGTGCTTGCGGCGAAAAAGGGCATTTGCTTTGACTATGCTTCGCTGATGACCGGTATGCTGCGTAGCCAGGGCGTTCCCTGCAAGCTGGTGGTCGGCTATGCTGGTACGGCCTATCATGCGTGGGTCAGCGTCTGGACCAAGGAAACCGGCTGGATTGACGGCGCGATTTTCTTTGACGGCACGACCTGGCAGCGGATGGACCCGACCTTCGTTTCTTCGAGCAAGGGCAGCGAATCGGTCAAGCAGTTTGTCGGCAACGGCAGCAATTACACACAGAAATTCCTGTATTAAAATGAGGATGATGGAATATGGAACGGACGATATCGAACGCGGGCATTTCGGCGCTGACGCTTGAGCTTTCGCTGCTGCTTCACGCGGGCATCGGTGTGGCGGACGCGCTTGCGCTGCTGTCGGAGGAAGCGGATTACAAGGGGCTTCTTGCGGGTATGCCGGAGAAGGCGGACGACGGCGCGTCGCTCTCCGAATGCCTGCGGGAAAGCGGGCGGTTCCCGGCGTATGTCTGCGGCCTGATTGAGGTCGGCGAGCACGCGGGGCGCACCGAGGAGGCGCTGTCGGCGCTGTCGCGGTACTATGAGCGTCAGACGCGGCTGGACCGCCGTATCCGCAGCGCGCTGCTGTACCCGGCGGTCATGCTGGTGCTGATGTTGGTGGTCATCGGCGTTCTGCTGGTGAAGGTGCTGCCGATTTTTGACGAGGTATATGCGTCCTTGGGCGGGCGGCTGACCGGCGTTGCGGGCGGCCTGCTGACGCTGGGGCGCTGGCTGGACAAGGCCATGCCGGTGATGTGGGTGCTGCTTGCGCTGGTTGTCGTATTCTGCGGCGCGTTCGCGGCGGTTCCAGGCTTCCGGGAAAAGCTGCTGGGCGCATGGCGCAGCAGGCGCGGCGATAAGGGGCTTTCCCGCCGGATGAACACCGCGCGGGTTGTCCAGGCGCTGGCAATGGGGATGTCGAGCGGCTTGCAGATGGAGGAGGCGCTTGAGCTTTCCTCGTCGCTGATGGCGGATGTACCGCCCGCGCAGGCGCGCTGCACGGAGTGCCGGGAGCGTCTGGAACGGGAAGAGCCGCTCGCGCAGGCGATGCGGGAAAGCGGCATGCTGCCCGCGGCGTCGAGCCGCCTGTTGGAGCTGGGGCAGCGCAGCGGTACGGCGGATACGGCAATGGAAAAAATCGCGGCGGATCTTTCCGAGGAAAGCGAGGCGGCGATTGAGGACGCGGTCGGCCGGGTCGAGCCTGCGCTGGTGCTGGTTTGTTCGCTGCTGGTCGGATTGATCCTGCTTTCGGTGATGCTGCCGCTGATGCACATCATGGCGGCAATCGGGTGATTCTATGAAACATATCATGGGGCTTTTGAAGGGCCTGCTGCTTCCGCTGGGGGCGGTTGCGGTTTTGCTGTTTTTTGCGACGGCGTTGGACAGCCTGGACAGCGGGCGCGAGGACGAGAGCCTGCACCAGCTGGAGGAGGCCTTGCGGCGCGGCTGCGTCGCCTGCTACGCGGCGGAGGGGATTTACCCCCCGACGCTCGATTACCTGACCGAGCATTACGGCATTCAGATTGACACGGCCCGCTATACGGTAGACTACACCCCTATCGCATCCAATCTGATGCCCGACATCACGGTCCTGCGCAATTGAGCGGGACGGGTTTGTGTTTGGCTGCTGCCTTTTTGGCTGCCTGCCCGGATTGCCGTGGCTTTGCATTTTGATATTTTGACCGGAGAAACGAACCATGAAAACGCAAAAGCATCATATGGAGGGGCTGATTGCCCTGTTATTATTTGGCGTCTTTGCGGTCTGCCTGATGACGGTGCTGCTCACCGGGGCGAACGCCTACCGCAGCCTGACCGACCGTGACCAGACGGCGTATGACCGCCGCGTCTGCGCGCAGTATCTCGCCGCGCGCGTGCGTCAGGCGGACCGCCTGGACGGGGTGGCGGTGCAGCCGTTCGGTGATGGGGACGCACTGGTTTTAATTGAAGATATTGACGGTTACAGTTACGCGACCTATGTTTATTTGAGCGACGGTTATCTGATGGAGCTGTTTTGTGCGCTGGACAGCGGCCTGACTCCCGACGCCGGCGAGAAGATTATGCCCGCGAAGGGGTTGTCCCTGAACCTGGACGGCAGAAGGCTCGATGTGGGGCTGACCGCTCCTGACGGGGCGCTGACCGAGCTGACCCTGTCGCTGCGCAGCGGAGAGGAGGTGGCCGCATGAGAAGCAAAGCGCCACTCCTGCTGATGGAGCAAATGGTGATGCTGCTGGTGTTTGCGCTGGCGGCGGCGCTGTGCGTGCAGGCGTTTGTAAAGTCCGACGCGATATCCGCACGCGGGGAAGCGCGCGACCAGGCGGTTGTCATCGCGCAGACGGCGGCGGAGACCATCCGTCTTGCCGGAGGCACCGCCGAGGAGGCGCTGGAAGCCGCGGCACAGCAGCTGCCGGAGGCCGTGTATGAGAATGGGACGCTCCGCGTTGCCTATGACGCGGAATGGACGCCGGCTGCCGGTGCGGAGGAGGGCCGCTTCCTGGAAGTGCGAGCGCTCCCGGAAGCATCCGGCCTGTCCGAGGTTTTCGTCACGGTGCATTCGGACGGGGAAGAGCTGTTCGCGATGGAAGCCGCATGGCAAAGGCCGCTTTCCTGACCGCTTTGACCGTGCTTTCATCAGGAGGTGAAACAGATGCAGAAAAAGGGGAATTCTGATTTTTCCCCACCGGCGGTGGGCGGCATATCGCTGCTCGTGGTGTTCGCGGTGCTCTGCCTGACGGTCTTTGCGCTGCTCAGCTTGTCAACCGTGCGCGCCGACGCGCGTCTCAGCGAGGCTTCCGCGCAGGCCGTTGCCGACTACTATGCCGCCGACTGCCAGGCGCAGGAAATCCTTGCGCAGCTGCGCGCGGGCGGACACCCGGAGGGCGTAACCGTCGAAAACGGCGTGACGAAATATTCCTGCCCGATTTCCGATACGCAGACGCTCGAGGTAGAAGTGCGCCTGGGCAGCAGCGGAAGCTATGCGATCCTGCGGTGGCAGGCGGCGCCCGCCGGAGAGTGGGAAGCGGACTTCGGGCTTGACCTTTGGGACGGCGTGATATTTTAGACCTTGTTTGAAAAATGGTCCGCACGCCCAGTGGCGGGTCCTTTTCCGCCACTCCGTGTTATATTTTCCTGAAATCCGTCAGGATTCCTGCGAAAATTTGCCTTGATTGGCGGAAAATCCCTCGCCACTAGGCGCACTTCCAATTATCAAACAAGGCCTAACGAATTTGAAGCTTGAGGAGAATTATGAAATGCTTGAACTGACCGAATATCTGGAAAAAGCGGTGAAGTCAAATGCCTCAGATGTGTTTATCGTGGCAGGCAGCCCGGTTTGCCAGAAACTGGATAAACGGGTCTGCCCGATCAACAAGGAAGACATGCTCTATCCACAGGACGCCGAACAGCTGATTACCGATTTGTACAAATCCGCAAAGCGTCCGATGGATCTGTTCCTTCATAAGGGGGACGACGACTTTTCGTTCTCCATCGGAGGGCTTGCCCGCTTCCGTGTAAATGCTTACCGCCAGCGCGGCTCGCTTGCGGCGGTGGTGCGTATTGTGGCGTTCGGCATTCCCAACTGGCAGGAAATCGGCATTCCCGAGCAGGTGATGAACCTCGCCGATGAGAGCCACGGCATGATTTTGGTCACCGGTACCGCCGGAAGCGGCAAATCAACCACTCAGGCTTGCATCATTGACCGCATCAACAATACATATGAGCGGCACATCATTACGATGGAAAATCCGATTGAATATCTGCACCGCAATGTGAAGAGCATTGTCAGCCAGCGTGAGATTTCGATTGATACCGAGGATTATTTGTCCGCCCTGCGCGCCTGCCTGCGCCAGGCTCCCGATGTCATCCTTCTGGGTGAGATGCGCGACGCGGAAACCATCCATACCGCAATGACCGCGGCGGAAACCGGCCATCTGCTGATTGCCACGCTGCACACCAAGGGCGCGGTGAATACGATTGACCGTATTGTCGATTCCTTCCCCAGTGAGCAGCAGGGGCAAATTCGGATGCAGCTGAGCATGGTGCTGAGGACGGTGGTTTCGCAGCAGCTGCTGCCCGATATCAACGGCGGGCTGGTACCCGCGTTCGAGGTCATGCACATGACCAGCGGCATCCGCGGCCTGATTCGCGACGGCAAGACCCATCAGATCGACAACGACATTGCGCGCGGCGGCGCGGATGGCATGATTTCCATGGATAATTCCATTGTAGGGCTGTATAAGGCCGGTAAGATTAGCAAGGAAACGGCGCTGGATTACTGCGATAATCTGGAAACCGTAAAGCGTAAGCTGAATTAAAATACATCCGTAGAAATTGGCTGCTTCGGCGGCAAACACATAAGGACGCAAGGCGAATCAGCCTGCGTCCTTTTTATTAGCCCTGTTCTAACCGCATAAGTCGAAAGGTTTTGATTTGGGTTTATCTTTTTTCCGGGAGGAGCATCCCCTGTCATGCCGTGTGGGCAAGCCGCTCGGCCAGCGCCATTGCGGGCGCGGAAAGCAAATACCACAGAGCCGCGTATTTCACGCAGATCTGTCCCTTGAAATTGAGCTTTTCCCGCGAATAATCCCAAACCTGCATCCGGTAATGCAGGTTTACGGTTGCGCCAACAATCAGCTCGGCGGTGGTAATCAGTACCGAACCAGCGGCACAGCGCCGGGGCAGGGAAAGCCCTTTGAGCCGCTCCGCTGTGCGCGCCAGCCCGATAAAGACCGTCCCGCCGGTCAGTGCCATTGTCCAGTGCGTCCGCTGCCGCCACAGCAGCTCAAGCGCCGCATAACCGGCAGAGCCGCAGAGAAATAATCCGGAAAGCTGCCGGAGATTCATTTTCAAAACACATCACCGGGAATAGCCTGTCCGATTTCTATGGGTTTATACGTCACCCCCGCCCGACAATGCCAAACATACCGCCCACAATCCGTCCGAGCATTTCCACCGGGGGAAAAAGTCCATATGACAGGGGAACAAAACATAACTGCCGCTGTTGATGTCGAACGCGGACACAACATACCGTCCCCATTTATGGACAACATCGCGGCCATAATGGCAATGAGCATGCACAGCAGCCATTCGGTCGCGCTTACGTCCTCAATCGATTTGAAATATTCCTTCAGCATAACAAATGCTTCGCTTCTCAAAGCCTTCCCGCGAAGTGCCGCTTACACAGGCAGGCGTAATTGCAAAAGGGCGGCAGAAACCGCCCTTTGTACACAAAAGAAATCAGATACGGGCTTCCAGCTCCTTGCGGCGCTCCTCGAAGCCGGGTTTGCCGAGCAGGGCAAACATATTCTTCTTGTAGGCTTCCACGCCCGGCTGGTCGAACGGGTTCACGCCCAGCAGATAACCGGACAGGCCGCACGCCTTTTCGAAGAAATATACCAGATAACCGAAATGATAATCGTCAGTGTCGTCAATTTCCAGCAGGATATTGGGCGTGCCGCCGTCGCAGTGCGCCAGCAGGGTGCCCGCATAGGCCTTGGAGTTGACGAACTGCATGCTCTTGCCTGCCAGATAGTTCAGGCCATCGATATCCTCTTCGGCTTCTTCCAGATAGCTCTCGGAGCGCGGGTTCTTGACCCAGACAACGGTCTCAAAAACGTTGCGCGTGCCGTCCTGGATATACTGGCCGATGGAGTGCAGGTCGGTGGAGAAGTTCGCGGCGGTCGCAAAAATGCCCTTGAGATCCTTGCCCTCGGATTCATTGAACAGCTGCTTGAACCACTCGCCGAACATCAGCAGCGCAGGCTCGTAATTGACCAGGATTTCGACGCCTTTGCCCTTACGGTACAGGATGTTGCGCAGGGCAGCGTATTGATAGCACAGGTTGGAGGACATATCGCCGCCGGTGAAGGCTTCGCGGGCCTTCTGCGCGCCTTCCATTACCTTGTCAAGATCCATACCGGCTGCCGCCATTGGGAGCAGGCCGACCGCGGACAGCACCGAAAAACGCCCGCCAACATCGTCCGGCACGACAAAGGTCTCATAACCCTCGGCATCCGCCAGGCTCTTGAGCGCGCCGCGCGCCTTGTCGGTGGTAGCGAAGATATGATCCTTGGCGTTCTCCCTGCCGTACTTCTTTTCGGCCAGCTTTTTGAAAATACGGAACGCGATTGCAGGCTCGGTGGTGGTGCCAGACTTGGAAATTACGTTGACCGCAAAATCACGGTCGCCGATGATTTGAATCACATCGTTGACATAAGAGGACGAAATGCTGTTGCCGACAAAGTAAACCTCCGGGATACCCTCGGGGCGGATGCTGTTGTACATCTGGCCGCGGACAAACTCGATTGCGGCGCGCGCGCCCAGATAAGAGCCGCCGATACCGATCACAACCAGAACGTCAGCGGTTTGCTGAATCTTTTTGGCAGCTGCCTTAATGCGTGCAAACTCGTCCTTGTCGTAATCGACCGGCAGGTTGACCCAGCCGAGGAAATCGTTGCCGGGGCCGTTCTTGGCCTGAAGCATGTCTTCCGCCGTCTTAATCATCGGACCCATCTTTTCGACTTCACCGTCACGGACAAACTGCGTCAAGCCTGTCATTTTCAATTCCATACCCATAATAATTCCACTCCATTTGTATAAATATTGAGAGGCCGCAGGACAGCATTCTCACATTGAGTATATTATACCATATTGGCACGATAAAGCAAGCATAATCTGACATTTTGTACAAATTTTCTGGCGGCTGCGTTTTTGTGTCCGGGAAACTGCATTGTTTATTTCTATGAACCCCGGCGGGATTTTATTCATTTGGGGCTGCGGCGGCCTGAAAACGGCAGATCCGGTTGCATTTCCATGTTTTGTCTGGTACAATAAAAAATATGGACGAAAAGGAGGTTTTTCTATGGAACGTTACGCGGGCGGACTGTGGGGGCTGCTGGTTGGGGACGCGCTGGGCGTGCCGTATGAATTTTCGTTTGCCGACGGCTTGCCGCCGATGGAACAGATTGAAATGGTGCCGCCGGAAGGGTACCGCAAGACCTATCCGGGCGTGCCGGAGGGGACGTGGTCGGATGACGGCGCGCAGGCGCTTTGCCTGCTGGACAGCCTGCTCGAATGCGACCGGCTCGACCTGGATGATTTTGCCGGGCGGATGCTGCAATGGCTGGAACAGGGCGTGTGGACGCCGGATGGCTATGTGTTTGATGTCGGGATTCAGACCGAGGTGAGCCTGGAGGCGCTGAAACAGGGCGTGCCGCCCACCAAAAGCGGCATGACGCGGCGCGAAGGGAAGGGCAACGGCGCGTTAATGCGGACGCTGCCGTTGGCGCTGTGGCATCCGGGCAGCGACCGGGAGCTGGTGCTCGACGCGCACCGGCAGGCACTGCCGACCCATGGGCATGCCTGCAACCAGGTTTGCTGCGCGTGGTACTGCCTGACCGCGCGGCGGCTGCTGGAGGGGTGCGGCTTTGCTGAGGCGCTCAACCGTTCTGTGGCGGGAATGCGTGAAATTTATCGGGATATGCCGGAATACGCGGCGGAATTTGAGCTTCTGGAACCGGACAAGCCGATGCGGGGAACGGGAACCGGGCTGGTCACCGACTGCCTGAAAAGCGCGTTTATGATACTGCTGCGCGCCGGAAGCTATGAGGACGCGGTACGGCAGGCGGTCGCGCTTGGGAACGATACCGACACAACTGCCAGCGTGACCGGCGGGCTTGCGGGGATTCTATTCAAAGATATCCCGGCGCGCTGGATGGAAACCATGCGTGGGCGGGACGCCGTGGACGGGCTGCTCAAGCAGCTGGCGCGCTGGCGTTCGGCGAAGCTGTAACCGTCGTTTTGCACGGAAGGCGCAGTCCAACCTCCTTCAAATATAACCAGACGCGTCTAATATCAAAAAACAGCCGGGCTGCGGATGCGCCGGCTGTTTTGCTTTTAGAGCGTAAGCTGTGATTCGGGAAGGTCCTCCTCGCGCAGGATTGCGCCGATCACCGGGATGGTGCGGCTGCGGTAACGCCCATTGTCGCTCAGCCCGGCGTCCTCCATGCGGCACGCCCGGATCAGCTTGTGCTTGGCGCGGAGCACCATCACCTGTACGCCCTGTGTGGAGCGGGTCGCCTTGATATCGAGCGCCGCCGCGCGGAAGGTTAGGGCACGGTTCGCGTCCGAAAACAGCGTGATTTCGGACGCGTCGTCTACAATAAAGAAGCCGATTGCCTTCGACTTGTCGGAATACGCGCCGGTCAGGCGGCGGCGGTTGGTCTTGGTGGCGAAGCTTTCGAGCGAGAAGCGCGCGGCCTTGCCGTTTTCAAACACAACCACCATGGTGGCTTTGTAGTCACCCGGCAGGAAGGCAAAAATTGGCGTTTCGCCCTCGTCCATGCCTAGCTTTTGCGGCAGGTAATCGCCCAGTACCGACGCTTTCGTGTCGTCGAAATCGTGCAGCCGCGCCTTGTACGCCTGCTGCCGGTCGGTCAGGAAGATGATTTCTTCCTTGTTGGTCGTTTCCGTCGTCCATGCGATTGCGTCGCCGTCCTTGAGCTTGTGCTCGGCGGACATGCGCCAGGACTGCGGCGTGATTTTCTTAAAGTACCCTTCTTTGGTCAGGAAAACCAGCACCGGATAATCCGCAATGTGGTCGTCCTCCTCAAAGGTCTGCACCTCGGCGGCCGCGACAATGCGGCTGCGGCGTTCGGCAGGGTACTTCTTGATGACCGCTTCCAATTCCCTGACAATCATATTGCGGATTTTGGTCCTGCTGCCGACAATTTCGGTCAGCCGCGCAATTTCCTTTTCCAGCTCCTCGGTTTCCTGGAGGCGCTTTAGGATGTACTCTTTATTGATATTGCGCAGGCGGATATCCGCAATATAGTCAGCCTGGATTTCGTCAATCCCGAAGCCGATCATCAGGTTGGGGACGACCTCGGCGTCCTCCTCGGTTTCGCGGATAATCTGAATCGCGCGGTCGATATCCAGCAGGATTTTGGACAGGCCCTGCAATAAATGCAGCTTTTCCTTCTTTTTGTTCAGGTCAAAATACACCCGCCGCCGGACGCTCTCCGTGCGCCATGCCGTCCATTCGGCCAGCAGCCCGCGCACGCCCAGCACGCGCGGCATGCCGCCGATCAGCACATTGAAATTGCAGGGGAAGGAGTCCATTAAAGGCGTCATTTTGAACAGCTTGTCCATCAGCTTGTCCGGGTCGGTGCCGCGTTTCAAGTCGATGGCGATTTTCAGGCCGGACAGGTCGGTCTCGTCGCGCACGTCGGCAATTTCGCGCAGCCTGCCCGTCTTGACCAGCTCGGCAATCTTGTCGATAATCTGCTCGATGGTCGTGGTGTACGGGATTTCCGTCACCTCAATCAAATTATCCTTTTTCTGATACTCCCATTTGGAACGTACCTTGAAGGAGCCGCGCCCGGTTTCGTAGATGCCCCGCATTTCCTTCTCGTCCCAGATGATGTCGCCGCCGGTCGGGAAATCCGGCGCGGGAAGGGTGCTTAAAACATCGTGATTCTCGTCCTTGATGCAGGCAATGGCGGTGCGGCAGACCTCGTGCAGGTTGAAGCCGCAGAAGTTCGACGCCATGCCGACCGCAATGCCGGTGTTGGCGGAAACCAGGATATTCGGGAAGGTGGTCGGCAGCAGGGTCGGCTCCTTGAGCGTGCCGTCATAATTATCCACGAAGTCAACCGCGTCGCAGTCAATATCCCGGAACAGCTCCACGCAGACCGTGTCCAGCTTGGCCTCGGTGTAACGCGACGCGGCGTAAGCCATATCACGCGAATAAACCTTGCCAAAATTGCCCTTGGAATCGACAAACGGTACCAAAAGCGATTCATTGCCGCGCGTCAGGCGCACCATGGTTTCATAAATCGCGCCGTCACCGTGCGGGTTAAGCTTCATGGTGGTGCCGACGATGTTGGCCGATTTGGTACGGTTCCCGCGCAGCAGGCCCATATTATACATGGTATAGAGCAGCTTGCGGTGGGAGGGCTTGAAGCCGTCAATCTCCGGGATGGCGCGCGACACGATGACACTCATTGCGTAGGGCATATAATTTTCCCGCAGCGTGTCTGTAATGCGCGCGTTTGTTGGCTCCAGCGGCGGGCGCTGTTCACGCTTTGGCTCGGGTTCTTTCTTTTTTTTAGGCAAATTGCGACCTCCTGTTACCGTTTTTCCTTTATAAACCTTGTCGTCATTTTTGGCAGAACAGGCCTGTTTTAAGAAAGGTCTGCCATTTCCAGATAAAGATGCCCGTTTTCGGCGATGTATTCCTTGCGCCCTTCGAGGTTGTCGCCGAGCAGCAGGTCAAACATATCGGCGGTTTCCTTGGCCTCGCAGGGCTGCACGCGGATGAGCCGCCGGGACGCCGGGTTCATGGTGGTTTCCCACATCATTTCGGCTTCGTTTTCGCCAAGTCCCTTGGAGCGCTGGATGGTGACCTTTTTCCCCTCGAGTTTTTTCATGATTTTTGCCTTTTCGGTTTCGTCAAAGGCGAAATAGGATTTGTCCTTGTACACGATTTCATAAAGCGGGGATTCCGCAATGTAGACATAGCCCTTTTCAATCAGCGTCGGCACTAAACGATAAAGCATGGTCAGGATGAGCGTGCGGATTTGGTAGCCGTCTACGTCGGCATCGGTGCAGATAACAATTTTGTTCCAGCGCAGCGAATCCAGGTCAAAAGAACTGATATCCTTGGCGGTTTTGCCCTTGACCTCCACGCCGCAGCCGAGGACTTTCAAAAGGTCGGTGATAATATCGCTCTTGAACACGCGGTCATAGCCTGCCTTTAGGCAGTTGAGGATTTTGCCGCGCACGGGCATGATTGCCTGGAATTCCGAATCGCGCCCCTGCTTGACCGAGCCGAGCGCCGAGTCGCCCTCCACGATATACAGCTCGCGGCGGTTGACATCCTTGGTGCGGCAGTCCACAAACTTTGCCACCCGGTTCGCAAGGTCGATATTGCCCGAAAGCTTCTTTCTGATGTTCAGGCGGGCGCGTTCGGCCTGTTCGCGGCTGCGCTTGTTGATTAAAATCTGTTCGGCAATGCGGTCGGCTTCCGCCTTGTTTTCAATAAAGTAAACCTCAAGCCCCTGCTTCAGGAAATCGGTCATGGCCTCCTGGATAAACCGGTTTGTAATCGCCTTTTTGGTCTGGTTTTCATAGGAAGTCTGGGTCGAAAAGCAGTTGGTGACCAGAATCAGCGAATCGGAAACATCCTGAAAGGAGATTTTGCTTTCGCTTTTCTGGTATTTACCGATTTGTTTCAGATAGCCGTCAATCGCGGACACAAAAGCCGAACGCACCGCTTTGTCAGGCGCGCCGCCGTATTCCAGCCAGGAGGAGTTGTGGTAGTATTCCAGCCGCGAGACCGAGGAGGAAAAGCAGAATGCGCAGGAAAGCCGCGCCTTGTATTCGTCCTTGTCGGCGCGGTCGCGCCCCCGGCGCTCGGTTTGCAGGAACTGCACGCTGGTCAGCGGGGTTTCCCCGGCAAGCTCCTGCACATAATCGACAATGCCGTTTTCATAGCAAAATTCGGTGGTTTCAAATTTGCCGCCCTGCTGGTTGCGGAAGATGAATTTCAGCTTTTGGTTGACGACCGCCTGACGCTTGAGCACATCCAGGTAATATTCCACCGGGATATTGATATCGGTGAAAACCTCCAGGTCGGGCCGCCAGTGGATGCGCGTGCCGGTCTTGCGGGAGCCGGACGGCTTTTTGAGGAAGCCCTCCTTTGCGGCGGTCTTATTCTCGCCTTTTTCAAAGTGGAGCGTATACTCGAAGCCGTCCCGCAGCACGGTGACATCCATATATTCGGAAGAATATTGCGTCGCGCAGGTGCCCAGGCCGTTTAACCCAAGGGAAAACTCATAGTTTTCGCCTGCGTTGGTGTTGTATTTGCCGCCCGCGTACATCTCGCAGAAAATCAAATCCCAGTTGTAGCGGTTCTCGCCCTGGTTGAATTCGATGGGCATGCCGCGCCCGTTGTCGTCCACCTCGATAGAGCCATCCTCAAAACGGGTGACGGTGATGCTGCTGCCGTAGCCCTCGCGCGCTTCGTCGATGGAGTTGGAGAGGATTTCAAACACGGCGTGCTGGCAGCCCTCCAACCCGTCCGAACCGAAAATGACGCCGGGGCGTTTGCGGACACGGTCTGCGCCTTTGAGTGAAGAAATGCTGTCGTTGCCGTATTGGGTCTTGGTGTTTTTCATTTTGACACTCCCTATGGTAGACCTGCTCGAAAACCATGGGTACACCGTCTGACGCGAGCCTTTGCTGTCATGCTGTGCCGCCTCCCTTTGAAATCCGACAGGATTCCTGCGGGAAATCGTCCCACCCTGAAGAAAAAATCTCACGCCGTCCGGCGTACCCCTGGTTTCCGAACAGGTCTATTGCAATACCCATTATTATATCGAAATTTACAATCAGCGTCAAGTTTTTATTGAAAACCTTCCTGAACGGCGTTAAAATACTGTTTCCGGGCGGCAATCCCATGGTTCCCCCCGCCGCATGGAGCGGAAAAGGCGGAAGGAATTTTCTGTAAGGGAAGAAAAAATCAACTGTGCACACTTGACAAAAAAGGCGGTTTGCGATATCATAAAATTGTAGAAAACGTGTGGCGCCATTGCGGGCGCTGGAAAGGGGCGTTTGCTTTATGAAGGATAATCTGGTTATTACAATCGGTCGGGAATATGGTTCAGGCGGTCGGGAGGTCGGCAAGAAGCTTGCGCTTCGCCTGGGCATCGCCTTTTATGACCGCGAGCTGATTACGCGCGCCGCGAAAAAGTCGGGGTTCGATGAGGAGATGTTCGAGCAGCTGGACAAACGCGCAACCAACAGCTTCCTTTATTCGCTGACTATGTTCGGTACGGCGGGCACCAACGGCATGTCATTGACTGACCAGCTGTATCTGGCACAGGCAAACGTGATTCGGGAGCTGGCGGATATGGGGCCGAGTGTGATGGTGGGCCGCTGTGCCGACCATGTCCTGCGCGAGTATACCAACCGCTACGACTTTTTCATCACCGGTTCGCTGGAAGCGCGCGAAGCACGGCTGCGCAGCAGCGGCGATTATGAAATTACGGGCCGTTCCATCCCCTCCGCGCTGGAGAAAATGGATAAGCAGCGCGCTACCTATTATAACTATTATACCGGCCAGGTATGGGGCAAGGCAAACCACTATGATATGTGCATTAACGCCGGGCGGATTGGCGTAGACGCTTCGGTGGCGCTGATTCTCGATTATATCGAAAAGATTAAGAAATAATGTTCTGACACTGCCCCGGCAGACGGGGAACCGAGTGAAAAGGGTGAATAAATTTAGATACAGCAGCAGTCGGCATTTGCCGGCTGCTGCTGCTTTTTGGGGAAAATGTGTTTCTGGGTCTGCGCAATTCGGCTTGCGCGGCATGACGGTGCTTCAGGAAATTGCCCCCCTTGTCATCGCGGCCCAAAGGGCTTCACATGCCTCCGGATAATCGGTGGTTTTCTCGGTCACAAAGCCACGCCGCGCAACCGCGATATCAGCCAACAGCGCTTGACTGCCAGCGGTTTCGGCATCCAGTGGCAGCGCCGCCAGCGCCGGACAATCGCCCCAACGCACCCAGGCACCCTCAGCGGAGGTGTCGCCCTCCCGGGGCAGCGAACCGTCCAGCAGGGCAAGTGAAAAATAGCGCGCCTGAAAATTCGCCGCGTCCTCCAACAGAAAAATAGAACTGTCACAGCTTTCCAGGTCGCCAATCAGCTTGGCCTCGGCGGCGTAGCCATAGGCCATTGCGTCCGGGATAATATATTGGCGAAGCGCGACGACGGTTTGTCCGTCGCCGTTGGCGTCGGTGCCCAGCGATGACAGAGCGGTTTCCAGCGCCGCGGCAGTCCCCTCCGGCAGGGCGGTGCTGCCAACATAAGCCACTTGGTAATCGGGCTTCACCCCGCTGAACGCCGACCAAAGCAGATGCACCGCCAGTGCTGCGGCGGCAACGCAGATTACAACGTGCCAGATGTGATAATCCCACCAATTTGAGATTTTTTCCCTGCGGGTTAGTTCCCGCTGTACTTCGGGCTTTTCGTCCCGGTGCAGCCAGTCCAGGTAACGGCTCATCCTGCTGCCTCCTCTCGGGTTGTTCCGTCCGCCGCCGGAAATGCTTCCGTGCGGTCTGGTTCTTTGCGTACCTCTGCGTTCCCTTTCGGTTTCCACAAGGTCACCTCCATCAAGCTGGCAGGGGTAATGTTATCATAAACACAGTGAAAAAGGCTCGTTTTCGACAATTTATTTTATGCCCTCACCGCAAAATGATTTCTCGATATCGTCAAGGGAGTTGATAAAGGCAAGCACAGCCTTCACCTGTTCATCGTTCATTTTTTCAAGGCTGGCAAGCGCCTTCTGGTGAAGCTCGGACAAGCCCTTGTTTTTACTGATCTGTTTGAACTTGGGTTCCTTTCCGGAGAGTATCCAGTCGGCGCTATAGCCGTATTTCTCTTCAATCAGCGCTGCAAGAGATTGGGAAAGGCGGATATCCGGGTCTTTCAAAAGCTTAGAGATATAGCTTTCCGTGATACCTAATTCACATGCCAGTTGTTTTTGCTTCAGCTTATTTTCCTGCAAGATGCGTTTGATTCGGTCACATTGATTCATGGCTGCACCTCCTACAAAATATACCATAACAGAAAAACTTGAATAAGTCAAGAAGAATATCTTGACAGGTGGAATGATTTGATTTATACTTGAATTATTCAATATCAAGGAGGCGGATTTATATGTGTGAACAATACAGGGAAATTGCCGCAGAGAAAATTGCGGAAATGTCATCAGAGCAGGTTGCAAAGCTGCTGATATTTATGGCAGGCATGGAGGCCGAAGCGGAAGCCGAGCGGAGGCTGCGGGAGCGGGTGTGCTGAGACGCCCGTTTTTCCGGTGGCTCCAGCAAACTTTAGGATTTTCTTAAACTTTCTTACGGAAATCTTAAGATTTGTTTAACCCTCTTGTATTTCCCGGAATGATGGAGTATTCTGGGTTCACGAAAGAAACAGAAAGGATTGTGCAAAATGGATTTTGGTGTGATTAACGGATATTTTCAACAGTATGGCGCAATCGCGGTCTTTGTGATTGTGCTGCTGGAATACTGCAACCTTCCGGGGTTCCCGGCGGGGATTATTATGCCGCTGGCGGGGATTTGGGCGGCGCAGGGCAATCTGGGGTTTTGGACAGCAATTTGGCTTTCGGTTGCGGCTGGGATGCTGGGAAGCATCATCCTTTATTGGATCGGGCGCTGCGGCGGGCAGCTGTTCCTGACCGCTTACCTGAAAAAATTCCCCTCCCATAAGGACGGGGTTGATAAAACATTGGATACTGTACAGCGGCACGGCGGCTGGGGCGTATTTGTCAGCAAGCTGATTCCGATGGTGCGCACCATCATTTCCATCCCGGCGGGCGTGCTCAAAATGCCGCTGCGGCAGTATCTGATAAGCTCCCTTGCGGGGGTATTCCTTTGGAACCTGGTCTTTGTGGGCGCAGGCTACCTTGGCGGGGAGGCAATCCTGCAATACCTGATATAAAGAAACTGAAATATTATTTTATGGATAGGAAAAAGAGGAGGAACGGAAATGCGTATCGCCATGATGACCAGCAATTACAAGCCCTTTGTCGGGGGTGTGCCGATTTCCATCGAACGGCTTGCAAACAGCCTGCGGCAGCGCGGGCACACCGTATTTGTTTTAGCGCCGGAATGCGGCAGTACGGATGATGATATTTTTACCATTCGTTTCCGCACGGTCAGGCCGCTCCAGCACGGTGGCTTCCGCCTGTCGCAGCTGTTCGACCCGGCGCTTCCGCATATTTTTTCCACGCTGGGTGTGGATCTCATCCATGTGCACGATCCGTTTTTTGTCGGGCACCTGGCACTCAGCCTGGGGCGAAAATACCATATTCCGGTTGTCTATACCCACCACACCCGTTATGAACAGTACCTGCATTATGTCCGCGCCTATGCCGCCGCCGAAGCACGCGCCCGTGAGGGGCATCCCCTGACCGCCGGTTTCCTGCGTGAGCTGCGGGAGGGCTGGCTGCCCGCCTGGGTCGCCGCCTTCGAGAACCGCTGCGACACCGTGATTGCGCCTTCCGAAAGCATGCGGCAGGAGCTGCTGCGCCTTGGCGTGTGCCGCCCGGTACATGTCCTGCCGACCGGCATCCCGGAATACGCCTTCGAGCGGGACGACATTGAAAGCGCGCGCCTGCGGCGGGAGCTGTCCGGCGGGAAGCCGCACCTGCTGTGCACGGTTTCCCGGCTCGGGCGGGAGAAAAACCTGGACGCGCTGCTGAGAAGCATGGCTGTCCTGAAAGAGCGGATTGGGGATACCTTCCGGCTGGCGGTGCTCGGCGAGGGGCCGGAGCGCGCCGCCCTGGAAACGCTGCGCGGCCGTCTCGGACTTGGGGGGAACGTCTGCTTTTGCGGGGCGGTGGAAAACCGCAGTCTTGCCGCGTTCCACCGCGCAAGCGATCTGTTTGTGTTCAGCTCGCGCTCGGAAACCCAGGGGATTGTCCTGCTCGAAGCGATGGCGGCGGGAAGCCCCGTCATTGCTTTCCAAGCCCCAGGCGCGCAGGACGTGGTGCGGGACGGGCTGAACGGCTTCCTGACGTGCGAAGCGGATTTCGCGCCGCGCGTTGCCGAGGTGCTCGGGAACCGGGCACTGCGGCAGGCGCTGTCATCCGTCGCAATCCGCACGGCGCGGCGGTTCACAACCGATGAGATTGCCCGCGGGGCGGAAGCCCTTTACTGCTCCGCCGGGGCGGGGGACATGGTGCGGCTGATGCCGCCCGCGCCTGTCGTGCGGCAGACGGTGTAAACCTTTTCAAACTCCAGCCATTGTACAGCAGCATGAAAGATATACGAAAAAAACCGGGGTGCAGGGAAAATCCTGCACCCCGGTTGTAATTACCGTTTTATGCGGCTGAAAGCAGCTTATGCCTTGCCGTCGGAGCCGAGAACGTTTTTAATCTTATGGGCAACCATATCCTTAACAGCCTGACGGGCGGGCTTGAGGTACTGGCGGGGATCGAAATGATCCGGATGCGCGTCAAAGTACTCACGGATGGAAGCGGTGATCGCCAGGCGGATGTCGGAGTCGATGTTAATCTTGCAGACCGCCATCTTGGCCGCCTGACGGAGCATCTCTTCCGGAATGCCGATGGCATCAGGCATCTTGCCGCCGTGCGCGTTAATCTTCTGTACGAAGTCCTGCGGGACGGAGGAAGAGCCGTGCAGAACGATCGGGAAGCCGGGCAGTCGCTTCTCGACTTCTTCGAGGATGTCGAAGCGGAGCTGCGGCGTGGTGCCGGGCTTGAACTTGTAAGCGCCGTGGGAAGTGCCGATGGCGATGGCCAGGGAGTCACAGCCGGTCTTGGTGACGAACTCCTCAACGTCCTCCGGACGGGTGTAGGAAGAATCCTCCGCCGAAACATTGACGTCGTCCTCAACGCCCGCGAGGGTGCCAAGCTCAGCCTCAACAACAACGCCATGCTCGTGCGCGTAGTCAACGACCTTCTTTGCCAGCTTGATGTTCTCTTCGAGCGGGAGGGAGGAGCCATCGATCATAACGGAGGAGAAGCCGCCGTCGATGCAGGCCTTGCAGGTCTCGAAATCCGGGCCATGGTCCAGATGCAGCGCAATCGGGATATCGGGGCAGTTGATGATAGCGGCCTCTACCATCTTAACGAGGTAGGTGTGGTTTGCATACGCACGCGCGCCCTTGGACACCTGAAGGACAACCGGGCTGTTCAGCTCCTGGCAGGCCTCGGTGATGCCCTGCACGATTTCCATGTTGTTTACATTGAAAGCGCCGACAGCGTAACCGCCCTCATAAGCCTTCTTGAACATTTCGGTAGTAGTTACCAATGCCATAACTATTACTTCCTTTCATTTTTTTCCAGCAGCGCGCCGCGCAGGAACCACGCGCCGCCCGCAGGAGGATTACACCTTTATTTTAGCAGTTTTGGCGGATAAATGCAAGACTTCTTTTGCCGGTTGTGAAGTGCGCACCGATTTTTTTTCACATAGGATTCCGCCCCTGTGGAACCCCGCAAAATTTTTGGATAAAAAAATTGCAATTGCCGGGGAAATATGGTAACATAGTATTGGTAAGCCCGCCCATCTTCCGGCGGTTATCTGATAAAAACCAGGAGGTATCTTTATTATGAGTGAATTAAAAGGCGCCTGCATCATTGGCCAGTCCGGCGGCCCGACTTCGGTAATCAATTCTTCCGTTCTCGGCGCGCTCGAAACCGCGCTGGACAACCCGTCCATCACCCGCGTCTTTGGCGCCGCGCATGGCATCAAGGGTGTTCTGGATGATTCCCTGTACGACATCGACAAGGAGGACCGCGAAGAGCTGGCGCTCCTGCGCTACACCCCCTCCTCCGCGCTCGGCTCCTGCCGCTATAAGCTCGCCGACCCCGACGTTGACGACACCGATTATAAGCGCATCCTTGAAATCTTCAAGAAATACGACGTCCGCTACTTCTTCTATAACGGCGGCAACGACTCCATGGACACCTGCAACAAGATCTCCAAGTTTATGATGAAGTCCGGCTACGAGTGCCGCGTCATGGGCATCCCCAAGACTATCGACAACGACCTGTTCGGCACCGACCATTGCCCCGGCTTCTCCTCCGCTGCCAAGTATATCGCAACCTCCTGCATGGAAATCTATCAGGATGCGCGCGTTTATGATACCGGCATGGTCTGCGTCGTTGAAATTATGGGCCGTCATGCGGGCTGGCTGACCGCCGCTTCCGCGCTTGCGACCGCGCAGGGCGCAGGACCCGACCTCATCTACCTCCCCGAGCGTGACTTCGACATGAACAAGTTTGTCGCCGATGTCAAGCGCATTTACGCGGAGAAGGGCAACTGCCTGGTAGCCGTTTCCGAGGGAATCCACTATGCCGACGGCTCCTTCGTTTCCGAGGCCAAGACCTCCGCGACCGACGGCTTTGGCCATGCGCAGCTGGGCGGCCTGGCTGCCATGCTGGCGGACAAGATCAAGAGCGAGACGGGCGCAAAGGTCCGCGGTATCGAGCTGTCCCTGCTCCAGCGTTGCGCGGCGCACTGCGCTTCCAAGACCGATGTGGACGAATCCTATGCTGCCGGTAAGGCTGCTGTTGAGAACGCGGTTGCGGGCAAGACCGACTTTATGCCCGGCTTTAAGTGCACCCGTGACGCCAACGGCTACAAGTGCGAGATCGAGCTGCTGCCCCTCTCCCAGGTTGCGAACACCGAGAAGAAGGTTCCGCAGGAGTGGATTAACGACGAAGGCAACGGCGTAAACCAGGGCTTCATTGATTATGCGCTTCCGCTGATTGCCGGTGAAAACGTTGGCCCCAAGGTAAACGGCCTGCCGCGCTTTGCACAGCTCAAGAAAATTAAGGCTGAGGCGTAATTTTTCCCGCTGCGGGAAGCGGCCCCAAAACGCGCGCTGCGGCGCGTTTGATTGATTCGCAGGTTCCGGGGCTGTCCCCATGGTTTTCAAGCCATAGGGGACAGCCCCTTTCTTTGAAAGCGGAACTTTATATCGGTTTCTCGCAAAAAAAGCAGCGTACTCCGCCTTTATCGGGTGGAATACGCTGCTTTTTTCCTGCGGGGCTGACAGCCCCTTTTGTGGATGGGGAACTGTAAAGAGCACTCAAACCGTATAAAGCTTTACGGTTTCATATACTTGATAAACCTTTTTCAGGGACGCCATTTCGGTGCCGGGCAGGCGCGCGCAGGCGCGGCCCATGGCGACGGTATACTTGGAAAGCTCGTAAATATCGAGGCCCTTTGCCAGGGAATTGGCAATCGCGCCGACCATCGCGTCGCCGGTGCCGATGGAGCCGCAGTCCTCGATTTTGGGTTCGGAGTTGACATACAGCGCCTCGTGGTGGTGCTTGGAGACGAACACGGAGCCTTCATGCGCCATGGAGACACAGACCGCCTGCGCACCGGCTTCCAGCATCTGGCGAGCACGGGCAACCGAGGTTTCCGGGTCTGTGGTCGGCTGTTCGCCGACGAACTCCGCCAGCTCGAACAGGCTGGGCTTGACGAAGTCCGGCTCAAACGCGAGCGCTTCGCGCAGGATATCGCCTGCCGCGTCAATCACAAGGTGGCAGCCCGCCTTTTTAATGGTTTTGAGCATCTTGCGGTAATTTGCCAGCGGGAAATTGGGGGGCAGGGAGCCGGAGACAACGAAAATATTGCGGTCGTCCAGATAGCCGTCCATCTTTTCCAGCAAACGGAGGAAATCATGTTCGGAAATCTGCGGGCCTGGCTCGTTGAACTCGGTATGTTGGCCCTTGGGGTCGATAATCTGGATATTCACACGCGTCTGCCCTGCGACATCCACGAAATCGTGCATGATATTCATTGAGGTCATCATGTCTTTCAGGATGCGGCCGTTCTGTCCGCCGCAAAAGCCGATGGCAACGCTGTCGCCGCCGAGCGCGTTGATCGCACGGGTGACCGTGATGCCCTTGCCGCCCGGCTCGCGCACGCTTTCCTTGGTGCGGTTGAGGTGGTTCAGGTTGACTTGGTGATCGAGCCGCATGCGGCGGTCAATCGCGGGATTTAAGGTAATCGTGATGATCATGTCTGCCCTCCGTCAGTTGCAGAACCGGCCTCCCGGAAGCGGACGCCGGTCCGTGATTCTTCGTTAATCTTATTTTACCGCAACGGGGGCGGGATTGTAAATTACAATTTCCGAAAAATCCCCGACTTTAGGGAAATCCACAAAAAAGCGTCCGGGTTTTTGGACGGGATTGTGCTTTTAGGCAAAGCACTTGACTGCCTTCCGGCGGGACGGAAGCGGCGGACTGAGGCGCGGGGACAGGGCGCAGGCCCCCATATCGCCGCGCGGCCCGCTTTATTTTCTGGAACCCGACAATTTATGTTTACTTTTCAGCGCATATTTGTTATACTGTATATGTGTTTTTATGCCTGAAAGGAGGCACGACCCCCTTGAATAAAGATTTACGTAGAATTATTCAGCCCGGATTTACGCTCTATTTCCTGGTTTTCCTCGGTTTTTCGGCAGCTGCGGCATACTTAAATCCGATGTTTGGATTGGCCGCGTTCGGCGCCTGCCTGCTGCTGCTGGTGCACAACCGGCTTTCCAGCCGGAGCAGGCGGCGCGCGGTGATGGATTATATGCGTTCCCTATCGCTGGAAATCGACCAGGTGTCGCGCACATCCATTACAACACTCCCGATGCCCGCGCTGGTTGCGATGGCGACGACCGGGGAAGTCCTGTGGTCGAATGACAGCTTCAACCATGTGACCGGACATTCCAGCGGCTTAATGGGCGTGCGGATCAATGAAATCGCGCCTACCTTCGACACCCGATGGCTGATTGACGGCAGGCCGCAGTACCCGACCGAGCTGCGGATGGGCAAAAACAGCTTCCATGTTTTCGGCAGCCTGATGGCGGGGGAAAACGATATCGGCGCGCTGATGGTGCTTTACTTCGTCGAATGTACGGATTATGTGCGCCTGCGCGACGACTACGACCAGACGCGCCCGGTCATTGCGATCATTTCGATTGACAACTATGAGGAACTGCTCAAAAACCTGAACGACTCGGAAAAATCCAACCTGCTCGCGGGGATTGACAAGCGGATTGTTGATTGGGCTGCGGCGTCCAAGG
>CAJUJQ010000036.1:0-2670 GCA_910586575.1 uncultured Clostridia bacterium
GTTGTGGGCTACACCGGGCCAGGCGGCACGGTCACTCTTCCGGAGGATGTGCTTGTCATCGGCAAAAAGGCGTTTTACCAGAATACAGCCGTGACCGAGGTCAACGTCCCGAAAAGCCTGCTGTATATCGGGGAATCCGCTTTCGAGGGATGCACGGCGCTGACGCGGGTTTCCCGTCTCCCGGACGGCTTCAAGCAGGTTTGCTACAGCGCGTTTAAGGGCTGTTCGGCGCTGACGCACTTTGACATTTCCATCCACGCAGCGGTTGACCGGTATGCTTCCTTCTTCAACAGCCCCTACGACGACTCGCAAGGCCGCCCGCTGGCGCAAAAGGAAGGCTTCCCCACCGTCCGGAGATACACCGGCGGCTGCTCGGACGCCACAGCCAAGAACTGGTATTACCCTTATTTTGTGAAAGCCTACGAGGGCGGGCTGATTGACCCGAAGCCTGACGGGAAATTCCAGCCAAACGGGACGCTGAGCGTCGCCGAGGCGGTCAAAATGGCTGCGGCGATGCACGCCGGGATGGTGAATTTCACCGACCACCTGAAACCGGGCGCACCATGGTACCAGACCTATTACGATTACTTATACCGTTATGTTTATGTTTACGATGAGCCGTTCAACGCATTCAAAAAGGAACCGGGACGCGCCATCCGTCGGGACGAATTCGCGGCGCTGCTCTACGACGCATTCCCTGAAAACCGGGAATGCCTGTATCTCTTTCCCGACGCGCCGGGTTTCCCAGATGTTCTGTCGGACGGCACAAAAAGCAATCCCTATTACAACCAAATCAACGAGCTGCACGGCGCGGGGATCTGCGTCCCCTACGCGGACGGCAAATTCCATCCGGAACGGAACATCACCCGCGCGGAAGCGGTCGTCATAGCGGCGCGCGCAATTGACCCCGCGTTACGGTAACGAAAGGAGCAAACTTGCATGAAAAAAAGATTCCTTCTGGCACTGTTGCTCGGCATGCTGGCCGTATTCATCTGTACGGCAGCGGCTGCGGAGGGTGATTTCACCATCAAAGACGGCGTGCTGACCAAGTACAGCGGCGCGGGCGGGGCGGTCGTTATCCCGGACGGTGTGACCGAAATTGCGCGGGAAGCTTTCTCCGACCCGGACGCCGCCGAACCGAACCGCACCATTACCAGCGTCACCCTCCCCGCCGGGGTTGTGAAGATCGGCGCGTCCGCGTTCTCGCGCTGCGCGGCGCTGACCAGCGTCAGCCTGCCGGACGGGCTTCAGGATATCGGCAACTCCGCATTTTCCCTCACCGGGCTGAGCGGCGTTTCCATCCCCGGAAGCGTCACGCGGATTGGAAACGGCGCCTTTTACGACTGTGCAAGCCTTAGCAGCGTTACGCTGTCCGAAGGGCTGCTGCATATTGACGGCTGGGCGTTCAAAGGCTGTCCGCTCCAGCGCGTATGGCTTCCGGATTCCACGCAGTACGTCGGCGGGCATGCCTTTGAGGGCTGCACCACGCTGACCGAGGTACGTATCCCGGAAACGGCGTGGGTGGATTATGATTCCTTCTCAGGCACGCCGTGGGCGAAAAACAACGCGACCGTCATAGAGGAACGTATGCCAACCACCGAAACCGGCGGCGTGACCGCCTACACCCGCACCGCGCTGACCGTACCGATCACGAGAAACGGCGATTTCACCCTTCGCGGAAGCATACTGGTCGGCTACAGCGGCAAGGGCGGCGAAATTACCCTTCCGGAGGGCGTGACTGCGATTGGCAAAAAGGCGTTCTATCAAAACGCCGCCATCACTGCGGTAACCGTCCCGCTGAGCGTGCGCGCGGTCGGCGAATCCGCCTTCGAGGGCTGCACGGCGCTGCAATCCATCCGGCTGCCGAACGAGCTGCACCTGGTCGGCCAGAACGCGTTCCGGGGCTGCGCCGCAATGGAAACCTTCTACATGCCGCACAAGGCGCAGGCGGACAGAACAGCGTTTATGGATACACCCTACGCGGCGACCAACGGGCGGCATAAAACCTTTGGCTACGATTTCCAAACAGGCGACGCTTCCCTTCCCGCCGACGTCACGCAAAAGAGCTGGTACGCCAAATACTATACCCGGGTGATGGGCGCGGGGCTGATGCCGTCTGACGCGCGCTTCTTTGACGGGCGCTTCCACCCGGATGAGCCGCTTTTCGTGGGCGAGGCCGTCAAGCTGGCGGCGCTGATGCACCAGCACTTCACCCATTATTTCGCGGGGCGGGACTACGCGCAGTGGTACCAATATTACGCGGACTATATGGAGCTGGACACGGCGCTGGACACGGCTGCATTGGGCGACCTGAGCCGCCCCGCGCGCCGGGACGAATTCGCGGAAATCCTCTTTGCGGCGTTCCCGCTGGACGCGGACGTGTGCACGGTATCGGTGAACAAATCGCTGCCGGATGTTTCCGCCGATTCGGAAGGCCATTCCGCCAACCCGCACGAATACGCCATCAGCAAGCTCTATCAAGCAGGAATCTGCGTCCCTTACACAGACGGAAAATTCTATCCCGCAAAGACAATCACCCGCGCCGAAGCCATCGTAATGGCTGCGCGTGCAATTGATCCCACCCTTCGCGCATAACCCGCACACACAGGAAAATCCCGCCGGAACGCGCAACGCCCCGGCGGGATTTTTTACGTCTTTATTCGGTTTTAT
>CAJUJQ010000036.1:2770-24815 GCA_910586575.1 uncultured Clostridia bacterium
CCGCGTCTTTGTCTGTCTTGTCCGCGTCTTTGTCTGTCTTGTCCGCGTCTTTGTCTGTCTTGTCCGCGTCTTTGTCAGTCTCGTCCGCGTCTTTGTCAGCCTCGTCCGCGTCTTTGTCAGTTTCATCCGCCTTTTTGTCGGTTTCATTCGCAGTTTTGGTTTTAGTCGCGATTTTGGTTGCATTATTCATCAGGATTTGTGCAACCTCCGCGCGGGTCGCGGTACCGGTGGGATCGAGGCGGCTGCCGCCAACGCCCGTCTTGCCGGAAAGCAGGCCGGAACCAACCGCCCAGCGCACCGCCTGTGCCGACCAATCCGAAGTCGCCGCGCCGTCAGAGAAGGTACTGATATCAGCGGACGGAGTTGTGTCATAGCTCTTTACGGTTGCGTAGCGGTGCAGGATTGTCGCCAACTGCTCGCGGGTAATTGGGTCGTTCGGCCCAAAATTGCCGTTGCTGTAGCCGCTCATAAAGCCCTTTGAAGAAGCCCACGCCGCCGAAGCCGCATACCATTCGGTAGCCGGGACATCCGGGAAGGACGCTGTACCGGCAGCTGACGCCTTTTCCATATTGTAAAGGATCTGCGCCATCATGCCGCGTGTCAGCCGCTCGTTGGGCGAGAACTTCCCGTTGTTACCTGCCATAATGGCGTTCTGGGATACATACGCGATTGCTGTCGCAAACCATTCCGTAGCCGGGACATCTGAGAATGTGACCTGCGGCGCAGCCGGGGCAAGCTCACGCCAGGTGGTAGCAATCGTGATTTTCTCGCCCGGCATCGTGAAGGAATAACCCTCGCTGCCGAGATTCATGAGCATCACATTTTTGCCGCTGTTCGTGGTGACCGTAATCGAACCAACAATATAGCCCTCTTTCGGGGACACCTGAATCTTTACGGTATCGCCCTTTTGGGGATTCTCCGGGGAAAGGGTGATCGTCCCGTTTTCGCCGGTCTTGAACCTAATTTCCGGGCCTTTTTCCTCACCGCCGCCGGAGGAGGGTTTCCGGCTGGTGTCCCTCTCGCTGGTATCGGACGGAGCAGGCGTCGGGGCAACAACCGTGGTATTCCCACCGTTGCTGCCGTCATTATGGTTCTGGTCGTCGTCTTTGTCGTCGTCTTTATCGTCGTTGTCGTCATCCTTATTGTCCTCGCTGCTTCCACTGTCCGGCGGTCTGAACTGCGGACCAGAGCTAGCAAAAGCTGTCCCGGCCAAATTCAGGCACAGGATGCACGCCAACAATACCGTTAGCATTTTTTTCTTCATGGTATTTTCTCCTTATGTCCTCGATCATCTCATAGGAATCTTATCTGCCTGTACGCCAAGATTCTCATTGATTTTATTAGGATCTCCCTCGAAAGCCTCTCGGTTACAGAAAACCACATCCTCCGGCTCCCAATCTGCATAGTCAGTAGGCTGGCCGTCCGGAACCTTCCACACAATAACCTTCATAACATCCTGACAGCTCAATATAACTTTTGATTTGCCTTTCACGACAGTTGTAATGCGCGGAACCTCCTTATTTGTACCACTTTTAACGGCAAGCCCGTTGTCAAATGTCACAAGATAGGTTTTGTAGGGGTCAAGGTGGTCAATCATCAGTATGCCGCCGTAGTAATCATAACTGTGCTCTACCGGTTCCCATGTAACTTTCAAATCTTCAGGTCTGGCGGAAGGCCGCACAAGCGTAAGTGTATATGTCTTATTGTCTCTTTTGAATTTGATAACGGCTTCCGTATTCCCGCTGCCGGTAATGGTAAGTCTGCCGTTTTCGTAAGTACCACCCGTCACCCCGATGAAGTTCGCACCATTGGGAAGCGCAACCGTGATATAGCCAACCGACCCAATAGGATAGGATGCAGCACCATTCAAAAACTCAATCCTTTTAGGCTCCCCGGCAATCTTTATTTCGAGCTGCTCGCTTACAGGATCCGCATACATAGCAAACTTGGAAAGATGCGTGGTTTTAGCGACATAACAATCTTTTGTAGCATCATATCCTGCCCGAATAGATTCATATTTTTTCTCATCCGGATTGTACCAGGCAGCATACATCGTTTCTACAAAAGGAGCAAGCTCATCCGGAATCGGAAACGCCAATTCGATTGCGTCATCATCAGGAAGTCCGCTTACTGCAACAGGTTCGCCATCTTTGTCCTTAATAGATACATCAACGGCGACCGCCCGCTTACGCAATCCCTCTGACAAATCTGAGACATCTGCTTTCTGAATAACCAGTTTCAGATCTTGAGCACCTTTATCCTCCAAAACCTTTCCGATCGCTTCAGGCGTCAATGTTACGTCAATCAAATCCGTTTCAATTTTCGCAGCGACGTTACAATCAAGAAGTGACTCATTCACATTTGCGGGCAAAGTAACTTCTACAATATTTACAGAATATTGTTTTTCGGGGTAAGCAACAGTATTGAAAACAGCAGTGTTATTTGAGGTATTATCCGTCTTAGCGTTGCTAATCGCCTGAAGCGCAGAGTCCTCGGGGATAGTAGCAGAAACTTTGTTGTCCGTAGAAGTGCCCGGATTGTCAGTATTGACGGAACCGTTGTCTGCGCCGGGTTTGACAACCTTAATGGTATATGTCTTTATAGGCCCACTGCCAATTTTAACCTCAATCGTGTTGACGCCTTCTTTCAAGGTGATTGTCCCGGCTTCACCCTGCTTGCCGTTTACCTTTATGAATGCGTTCTCATCCGTAGTCAAAATGATGCTGTCCTGATCTTCCTCAACATTTACGACATAGGAGTACTTATCCTCTGCAAAGTCGATTTGACTATCGTCGCCTTCGGAAAGCATAATCGAAATATCATATGATACAGGATGAACATGGGCAGTATCGATATGAAACTTGTATTCCCTCGTCAAGGGGATACCCTCCCGGTTTACAAACTGCAATATAGCGTGCTTCTTTTGATTATCTTCCCCGACATCGGTATAAAATGTGTATCCAGGATTTCCATCGCCGTCAACGTTGGATTCCAAAAGACACGCATCTGCCCCCTCGAGTTTCTCTGCGGTCGTGTCGGCGTCTTTGTCGGAGAATATCGCCTTTACCTTGATACTGTCCGAACTAGTCGCGTATGCGCCTTTCAAGTCCTCGGGAAGCGTTACAGCAAATCCAACCCAATAGCCTTCTTTATTCTCTCCGTTTTTATGCGCTTTCAGATTATCGGCACGAAGTACAATGTTAGTTGGCTCCGTATAATTAGCCGGGTCTTGTGTAAGCTTATCCATATTGTACGTAGTGCAATTGCCGCCTTTCGGGTCACCAGCATCACCGCCAGTCAGAGGGGCAAGCTTGATATCCTGTCTCCTCAAGACGACTTTTGGCGCTGTAGCCAAAGGCCACGCAACCTCGTCGTTTTCGTCCAACAGTGTCACTGCGTAAGGGTTGAACGACAAGGTGACGATCTGATCGACGCCTTCCATGTCAGCTGCACCCTCAATCGGTTCTCCGGTAGGCTTTATAAAATCTTCTGCCGGAATGGTCACACCGGTCTCGGCGTTACCATCCCAGTTGAAATACCATGTATAGACCAAATCCTTTCCTTTGGCCTGATTGAACAGATCTGGAGTTGCAAGCCCCCAAGCGCCCATATGATAACGGCCACCTTCTATTGCGCCGTCATCTACATCATCCCATACTCGATCTACATTATTCAAGTAATTGCGAAATTTTACATTTTCAGGGCTGATATTCTGATTAGGGGCAATGATGTCAATACCAATCCAGCAGCCAGCCTTCTTTCTGCCAATCCCGGCATCTGCTTCAGACCATGGTATGGGAGCTATCGGGGTAACCGTCACCTTATCCTTGCCAGTCTCGATATGCGCAACGTTTCCTGTCGAAGTTATTTCCTTAACCTCGCCCACTAACGTACCCAAGGTTCCGGGGGTATTCCCCTCCCCCGTCTCTGGCTCGACCTCTGTGGCAAACGCACTCACGGGCATCAGCGACAGCACCATAACCAGCGAAAGCAGCCTTGCTAAAAACTTCCTTTTCATATTGGGTGAATGCCTCCTTTATGTCAATATACGCTTAAAACCCCTGCGAACAGGCTGGGAAACGATTGTTTTCCTCCTTTCACAGCAAGCGGCAAATCCACGGCGGACAGAGCAAACCCATGCTTTGGCACGCCCGGTTCCGCTTCAACAGTACAGGGGTATCTCTATTTTCCCATTCTACCATTTTTTTTACCAAATTGCAATCTTTATTTTCCCTGCGGCACGGTATTTGAGTGAGTTAACATTCTATGAGCAAACCCTGGCTAAACTGTGAATGTGGAAATATAACTCCTGCAAATCCGAATAAAAACACGCGGCGAAGTGCGTAATGATGCAAGTTTGGAACAATAACCAGTGGTTTATAGCCAGTACAAGGCTAACGGTGACTGCCTTGTTCACAATTTGTTTACTCATTCAAATACCCTGCGGTATCAAAAACTGGCGCTTGCGTCCGTATACATTTCATGTTATAATGGAAACTAAGCGCAACAGCGCACTACAATAGGTCTAATATCAAAAGACGGGAGAATGAAACCATGAGACAATGGATTCGCCGCCTGGCGGCGGCTTTTTCGCTGCTTCTGCTGCTGACAGCGTGCAGCAGCGGGCAGGAGGCCAGCAAGGCTTCCCAGCTGGCCATGACGGTCGCCGGGCACGAAGTTGAGGTCGGCACCTACGCGGCAAATTACCTGTACAGCAAGGCAGGCATTGAAAATATGATGTACCAGTACGGGATTACCGACCTGTGGGACAGCGAAATCGGCAGTTCATATAAAGAGCACCTGGGCGAAATCGCGCGCAGCCAGACCGCTTCGCTGTATCTGGTGCCTGACCAATTCGCGGCGGCAGGGCTGACGCTGACCGACGAGGAGCGGCAAAGCGCCGGGGAACCAAACCCGAACCTCAAGGAAATGGGCTTTACCGACGGCCTGATTGACCAATTCACCGAGTATTACGCGATGCTTGAAAAATTGGATGCTTATTATTTCGGGGAAAACGGCGTCATGGTGCCCGAGGAATCCGAAATCGAAAACTATTTCCAGCAAAACTACATGCGCGCCAAGCACGTCCTGATTTCCGCCATGGATGAAAACAATCAGCCGATTACCGACGAGGGCACTCTCGCCGAGCTGGAAGCGACCGCGCAGGAGGTCTACCGGCGCGCGGCTGGCGGCGAGGATTTTGACGCGCTGATTGCGGAATACGGGCAGGACCCCGGCACAAGCAGCAACCCGGACGGCTACCAGTTCACCGACGGCGAGATGGTCACCGAGTTCCAGGAGACTGTCAAGGCGCTTGAGATGAACGGGATTTCCGAGCCGGTGAAAAGCGACTATGGCTGGCATATCATCCAGCGTCTGCCGCTGCTCGAGGAAGGCCGCGCGTCGGTATTCGGCAATATCGTCACCGCGCTGACCGGCATGAGCATGGACAGCCTGCTCGACCAATGGGTGAACGAGGCCGAAATCACGGAAGAAGCGGTGCTCTCCGAAATCACCTTCGACAATGTGGACAACTATAAATACAGCGTTTCATAACGCTGCGGCGCAAAAAGATGCAGACCGTTGAATCGGCCTGCATCTTTTTTATCCCGGCGGGAGCGGCAGCATACCCGTTGCGATTTTGCCGCAAAATGCCGCGTCATGCTCCACAAACAGCAGCGTCGGCTGATAGGTGAGCAGCAGTTCTTCCAGCTGCATGCGGGAAAAGACATCAATATAGTTCAGCGGTTCGTCCCAGATATACAGGTGCGCCCGGTCGCACAGGCTCGCCGCAAGCAGCACCTTTTTCCGCTGCCCGGCGCTGTACTGCTCCATCGGCTTTTCAAACTGCACCCGTGGGAAATCCAGCTTGCGCAGAATCGCGCGGAACAGCGTCCCGTCCACCGCGCGTTCCCGGATAAACGCGTCCAGCCCGCCCCGCAGGAAATCGGTCATCTGCGGTACCACCGAAATTTTCAGGTTCGGCGCAAGCGACAGGCTTCCCGCATAGTCCACCGCCCCGCCGCCAAACAGGCGCAGCAGGGTGGTTTTGCCGCAGCCGTTCCCGCCGGTGACCGCCAGCCGGTCGCCCCGCCGCAGGACGAAACGCACATCCCGGAACACCGTCTTGTCCCCATAGCAGGCCGACAGCCCGCGCGCCTCGGCCAGCACGCTCTTCGGGTGGCGCAGCGGCCAGAGCTTGAGCGGCTCCGCCGTTTCGATGTTGTGCAGCAGCTTGGACTTTTCCGCCGCCGCGTTTTCGCGCCGCGATTGGATGCTTTTCGAGCGCTGCATCATTTTGGCGGATTTGTGGCCGATATAGCCCCGGTCAGGCCGCAGGCCAGAATTTTTCGTCGCGTATTTGGTGCTTTCCGTCCGGTCGGACCATACGGAGGCCTGCCGCGCCGCCGCGTCCAGGCGGCTGATTTCCCGGCGGAGCTTCTCGTTCTCCGCCTGCTCGGACGCGTCCCGCCGCTCCTTTTCGCGCTGCCAGTCGGTGAAATTCCCCCGCTGTAACGCCGCGCCCGCGCGATTCAGGCTAAGCACATGGTCGATACAGCCGTCCAGCAGCGCCCGGTCGTGCGATACCAGCAAAAAACCGTCCTTCCGGCGCAGGTATGCCGCCACCCGCTCGCGCCCCTCGCGGTCGAGATGGTTGGTCGGCTCGTCAATCAGCGGATACACCGCCTCCCCCGCGAACAGCGCCGCCAGCATCAGCCTCGTCTGCTCGCCGCCGGACAGCGTGCCGAACGGGCGCTCGAGCAGCTCCTCCGAAAGCCCCAGCAGCCCCAGCTCCCGCGAAAGCTCCCACGGCTCGAAGCCGCCCGCTTCCGCAGCCGCCAGCCGCGCCGGAACCGACGGGTCGCGCACCGGCACCGGGAAATACCGCAGCCCCACAGGCGCGGAAATCCGCCCCCGCGCTTCCAGCTCCCCCATCAAAAGGCGCAGAAGCGTCGTTTTGCCGCGCCCGTTGCGGCCAATCAGCCCCAGCCGCCAGTCCGTGTCCAGCTGAACCGAAAAGTTCTCAAAAACATTGTCGTATGTGCCGTCATAGGCAAACGTGATATTGGATAACGTAATTAAAGACATACTCCTCAAACCCTCCTGTGCAATAAAATAGCCGCAGGAAGAATCTTCCTACAGCTCTAAAAAAGCGCAGTGCTACCCTGTGCACAGAGGGCTGCTTCTATTCAGAGGGAAAATACATCTTCCTGCAACCGGCACAGCAAAGCAGACAGAAACATCATAAAGCCAGCTTCATTGTGCCATTTCGGTTATCTGCAAGAAGAATAACGCATTTTCCCACTCCTTTACGATTGATAACATCATTATAACAGCATCCGGCGGCGCTGTCAAGCCGTGCGCGGCAAATTTTTTTCCGATGCTGAAAGCCGGCTTGGCAAAAGAACGACGCCATGTTGTACTTTAACATCAGAAGCGGAATATCAGACGGCGCAGACAGAGCATTTTCTCGACAGGGTTTATGAACAAAGGCCTGGTCTGTAACCTGGTTCAGGGCAACCTGCTGACAGACGCGGAATATGACGAGCTGAAAAAGCTGTTGGAGAAAGGGAATCAATGAAAAACTTTTTATCGATGTCGATTCCGGCGGGCTGCTGATTGTGCTCCTGCTTGTTGGAAAGCGCTTGCTGCAAGATAAGGTCAGCCGCCAATGGCATTATTATATCTGGCTCATTGTTATTTTGCGGCTGCTGCTCCCCTTCGGCCCGGAGCGGACCTTGCCGATCAAAACCACCGTAAGACAAACGGTCACGCAGGCCGAGCTTTTGCCGCAGCCCATCGGCGCCCCTGCCGCCGGGATGAAAAAAATGCCCATTCCGACAGAAGCGCGTCCCCATTCGCTCCCTGGAGTTGGGACGCTGCTGGCAGAGCATCTCTGGTTGGCTTGGCTGGCGGCTGCGCTGGGGCTGCTGACACGGAAAGCCACCGCCTACCGGCGGTTTCTGCGGTGCCTGAAGGCCGGGCTGACCCCGGTTTCCGACCTTGCGCTGTTAAACCGGCTTTCTATCATTGCGGGACAGGCAGGCCGGACATCTTTTCACACAGGCTTTCGTAGAATTCTTCATCCCAGGTATGGGTCTTGCGCAGCCCCTCGGCATCCACCAGGAAATACTGGTGCCCCGCAACCCCAGGGCGGTCGGGCACCGGGTCGTCGTAGGTACAGTCGATAAACAGCAGCTCCCCGTCCATCCGCACAACGTTCCACGCGTGGTTCATCGGCTCGGAAACGACGAAAAAGGTCTCAATCCCCGCCGCATCGCAAAGCATCTGATAGGCGCGGGCGTAGCCCATACAAACCGCCTTGCCGTCCACCAGCGCCCCGGACGCCGTAAACGGCGGGGAGGACCCGTCCAGCGCGCTGTCCTCGTCGATACTGAGGTCATAAGCGCAGTTGACGACCAGCCAGTCATGCAGCGCCAGCATCCGCGCGCGGGCGTCCATGCCGTCCAGCTGAAGGGAACGGACAATCCCTTCCGCCAGGGTTTCGGCCTGCGCCTGTGCGGCCTGGTTCCCGACCTCGAGCGACAGCTCGGACGAGCCGTCCCGCAGGGTGCGGCAATGCATGGTGAACGCATACGGGAACTTGGCCTCCAAGGCGCGGTAAACGCGGTCCAAATCTATCGTGTCGTGCCGGAACCACAGCCCATCCCCTTCCCCGGCAAAGTCGTCGAGCAGCAGCCGGGCGGCGGCATAGTCGTCCTCGGGGGCGCAGGCGGTCAGCCAGGGGACGACCACCTGTCCGAGCAGGCATCCCATCCAGACCATTGCGGCAAACCAGAATAAATTTTTGAGCAGTCGAAGCATGGAATCTCCTTCCCGGTTGATAGAAGAAAAAAAGCCAGGGCATGCCTGACTTTTTGAACCTGTCCGAAAAACAAACGTTACGCCGACAGCCTCCGGACAGGAAATCGGTTACATCAGCTTCACGGTATAATATACGGCAAGGATGAACAGATATGCCGCAGATACGCAGAGCAGGTAGAAAACGCTTGTCTGCCCCAGCACCGCGCCGAGAATCACCATGACAGCCATCAGCACAGTGGTGACCGCAATCACCTGAAAGCTGTGCGGGCCAAAGCCCGCGGGCAGCGCGGAACCGGACAGGCGCTTCCGTGCGCCCCAAAGCTGAAGGAACGCAAGTACAACGGCAGCAGCGGCGGCGACATAACCGATCACCCCGCCGTGCGCCAGACGGATGCCGATGAGCAGCGCCGCACCCACGCCCACGTCGGTCGCAACCGTGAAAAACTCCGGCTGGTAGGAATGATAAATCAGGTAATAAATCGCAATCGCGGGCAGCAGGCCGTAACAAAGCTTAATCATGCGCACCGGCTCCTGGTCCACCAGGATGGCCAGCAGGGTAAAAATCACGGAGACGACAAGGAGGTTGCGCCCGGCGAACAGGCGGAGCGGGCTGCGCCCCTTTTTCTGGTCGGAGACCATCAGCACAAGGGAAATGACCACCAGCGCGACACCGACCCAGCGGGACACGCTCAAAATCCGCAGGCCCAGCATGAAATTGGAGCGCAACAGGGTATTGACATACCACAGCCCCATCACACCGAACAGACACAGTGAAAACACCGCCAGGATTTTATTGGTCACATAATCCTGCTCCTGTGCATTTTTCATCTTTTTTGGCATTTTCTTATCCGCCAAGTCAATCAACTCCCTATTTAAAGATTACCACTTTCATACATCACCACAGCCAGTGCCGCGAGCGGCGCGGTCTCGCACCGCAGGATGCGCTTCCCGAGGGAAACGCTTGTCAGGCCGCCTGCCTGTGCCTGCCCGGCTTCCTCCAGCGCGAAGCCGCCCTCCGGGCCGACCATAAGCGATACCGTCGTCAGCCGCCTGCCGCCGATGGCACCGCGCAGCGGGGTTTCCCGCTCACATTCATAGAAAAACAACGCCGTTTTCGCCTGTGACGCCTGCGCCACCGCCTCCCGGAAGGGGACGGCATCGGCGACCTCTGGGACGCGCCCGCGCCCGCACTGCTTGGCGGCTTCCTCCGCGATTTTCCGCCAGCGCCCGGCCTTGCGCCGGAGGGACTTTTCGTCGGGGCGCGAAACACAGCGCGCACTGAGAAAGGGGACAACCCGGGACACGCCCAGCTCGACCGCCTTCTGTACGATGAACTCAAATTTATCCGCCTTGGGCAGCGCCATATAAAGCGTCACCTCGGTATCCGGCTCGCCTGCCGAGACGGTTTCTTCCAGCACGCGGCAGCGCACCAGCTCCGGGGAAGCCTCCTCAACCACGCAGCCGTAGTCCATGCCTGCGGAATCACAAAGGGTGACGCTGTCGCCCGGCTTCATGCGCAGCACCCGGGCAATATGGCACGCGTCCTCACCCTCAATGGACAGCATACCGGCCTCAGGTTTTGCCTGTATAAAGAATCTGGGCATATCTTCCTCCGATTAACACTCAATTATTCTAACAAAATTATCCGCGCTTGTCCAGTGGAAAAGCAAAATTTATCTGGAACAATGTAAATTATCAAGAAAATAATTTTGCAGGGCGTCAGGCTTCGACAGCATGTGCGAAAATCTGCACAAACAAGGAGCCTTTCAGGCGGGTTTCTTTGCCGTAAATGCCGACCAGCCATCAGAGGACGTATGGACAAGTTCGGCAAAGCCCTGTCCGCGCAGGGCGGCTTCGACCCCGGCGGCGCGTTCGTTCAGGATACCCGAACAGATGAGCGTACCGCCCGGCGCAAGCTTTTCCCAGAACATGGGCGCCATGCCGATGATGATATCGGCAACGATGTTGGCACAGATAATCTGGTAGCCGCCGCCGATGGCTTCGGCAAGCGCCGGGTCGCGCAGCGCGTCGCCGTGCAGGGTGCGGGCGATGGAAACGCCGTTCTTGCGCGCGTTTTCCTGGGCGCACGCCAGGCAGTGCTCGTCAATGTCCACCGCCGTTGCGGCGGCCGCGCCCAGCATCGCCGCCGCAATCGCCAGTATGCCCGAGCCGGTGCCCATATCAAGCAGGCGCTCCCCGCCCTGTACGGTCTGTTCCAGCGCGCGGATGCACAGCTGTGTTGTGTCGTGGCTGCCTGTGCCAAAGGAGGACGCCGGGTCGATTTCCAGAATCCGCCGCCCATCCTCCGTCTCGCAGTCCTCCCAGGAGGGCTTGATGAGAAAGCGTTCCCCCACCGGGAAGGGCTTGAAATACTGCTTCCAGCCCCATTCCCAATCGGCTTGCCGGGTCAGGCTCGTTTCGGTTTCCAGCCTGCCCCATGCGTTTTCCGTATCCCGTGCCTTGAGCGCAGTTAAACGTTCGCAAAGCGTCCTGTACTGCGCTTCCCCGTCCGGGGAGTCGGGCAGATAGATTTTGATTTTGGTTTCCTGCGTGGATAATTCCTCCTTCAGATTTTCATCCACGTAGTCCCAATAGATTTCCGTGCTTTCCAGGAACGCCGCAAAATCCGCAGCATCCTCCAGGGCATAGCCGTAAATCTCCATTTCGTCCAACAGGGCGGTCACCGGTTCAATGCCCGCCGTTGCGGTATAAATTGTCACTTCTGTCCAGTCCATAGGGTTCCTTTCGCATTCCATTACAGGCAGATCAGCCCGTATTTCCGCTCAAAATATTTCAGGATTTCAGGTTCCATTTCCCAGGTGCCGTCATAGACCGCCAGCCCATAGAACGCGCGCAGTGCCTTTTCGAGCAGCTCCGGGGTTTCGGCGCACAGGCAGACCGGGCGCGACAGCATGTACAGGTCGTCCTCCAAATCCTGCACGCCCTCCTCATCCTCCAGCACCAGCTTGAGCATGGCGGCTTCCTCGTCCTCGGCTTCCAACAGGTTTTCATACAGCCGGTGGTCGCAGACGATTTCGTCCGAAATATCGACGGTCGGCGCAATGAAATGCGCGTCCCTGCCGTCCGGCGCCAGAATCACGTCGTCATGGTCGCGGTCGGCGGCGCGGTAACCCTTCCAGTTAAGCACCGCCGCGCGGAACGCCGCTTCATCCTCACCGGGGACGGGGCGGAACAGCTCCGCCCCCGCCAGCGTGATGCCTTCCAGCAGCCAGCGGGCGGGCAGGCGGACGCCGACCGAAATCCGGACATAGGGCGCAAGGCGTTCGAGCGCGTCGGTCAGATGCTCCGGCTCCTCCGCCGTGACAATCACCGTACTGACGCCGATGCGCTGCAAAACGCCCGCCGCCGCCGTCACGTCAGTGCCGTCCTCCATGCGGGCGTCTTCGCAGACCACAAGCTCGGCAATCAGCGTCTTGCCGCAAAGGTCGGTGGCTGCGAGCACCGCCGCGCGCAGGGCGCGGAAATCCGTCGCGCTGTGCAGCAGGAGGAAATCTTCCCCGCCGCCGGTAAAGGGGCGGAATGCCGCCTTGCAGAGCGCAATATAGCGCTCGGTCTTGGGCGGTTCCAGTTCCTCGGGGACGGGCGGGCAGCACAGCTCGGTGCCGGTAGGCGCGTGCGCGTCCGGGATATTGTCCGCCGGGACCGCCGCCAGCCTGCCGCCGCGCTGGATGAGTACCAAAGATCGTCGGGGAATTGAATCCATTTCGTTCTCCTTTAATATTATCCTGTTCGGGAACCTTCCAAACGCCATCTGGGCGGGCCTGATCCCCGAACAGGTTTACTGTTTTACGTATCCTGAATGACCACATTGATTCTTTCGCAATTGAGGTTGTCCCGCATGGCTTACGCCGCCGGAGTCCAGGTACCGTCCGATTTCGGGGTGTATTGCAGGGGCTTCTGCGCGGCCTCCCGTGCCCGGATGAGCGCCTGTTCCAGCGCGTTGTCTACGTAATAAGCCGCGTAATCCTTCATAACGCTGTTCAGGCGTTTCAGCGTCGTCACATCGGCATGGATCGTTTCGGGAAGCCCGGCCGCCGCCTGAAATTTATGTACGCCCTTCATCGCCTCCGCGCCGAGCGTATCGCTCGAACGCTCCAACAGGCCCAGCAAACGCAGGCGCTCGGTCAGCTCGCGCACCGCGCTGCCCGTCTCGCCGAAGAAGAGCGGGCGTGTGTCCGGCAGCGGCGCTTTGTCCGTCAGGTAATCGCCCAGCGTCACCATGCTTTCGGTCACTGTCGTCGGAACAATGCCTTTTTCTTCCCAGACGCCTGATTTCGGCGCGCTCATTTCCAGTGTCGTAATAATCAGGCTGTCACCGTTTTTCGTTGACAGATGGAACTGGCCCAGGGATTTGCCGTAAGTCTTTTCACCGACCAGCTCAGCCTCTCCCGAATCCTTCAGGCAAACCGCCATCAGCTCTGCTGCCGAGGCGGTCTGACCGTCCACCAATACATAAATCCCGTTGAGCGGCAGCCCGCCGCCGTTGCTCGTAACCACCTGCGTGCCGCCCTGGTCCTTGCGCCAGCGGAGGGAAACCAACCCGGTTTTCTGTTGCAGGATGCCGTCCAGCATCGCGAGCGCCGCATCGATCACGCCGCCGCCGTTTCCGCGCAGGTCGATAATCACCGCCGCCGTGCGCTTTTCGTCCAGGCCGTCCCAGATGGTCAGGAAATGCTCGGCGTCGTCCATCGAGCCGAACGCCTGCACACCAATATATTCGATGCCGTCCTCGAGCGTTTCCGACCAGACATAATCACCGTAAATCTCGCGCCGGGACACCATAACCTCCAGCTCTTTGCCCAGGTGGTCCAGTTTGATACGGACCGTCGTACCCGGCTCCCCTCTCAAAAGGCTGCCAACCTCATCCAGGGATTTCCCATTGATGGAGACACCGTCCACGGCAAGCAGGATGTCCCCGGTTTCGATCCCCGCCTCGCGGGCGGGGCCGCCGAAGTTGATATCCGTCACAATCAGGCTGCCGTCGAGCAGCTGGACGGTGACGCCGATGCCGACATAGTCGCCGGTCAGCGCCGAAAAGCTTTGCTGGTATTCCTCCGGGCTCAAATAAAAGGAATGGGTGTCGTGCTTGGACAGGATTTCGTTGACGACCTTGGACAGGGGTTCTCCGCTGTCAATCCTGGCGTTGCAGAGCGCGCGGTCGGCGTCGCTCATTTCGTTGCCCTCCGCAAAAAGGCCGTAACGTTCAATTTGATAAAGCACCTCGTCGAACGGCGTGACGACCTTGTTCTGGTCGAGCGCGCCCGCCGGGGTCATCAGCATACCCGCCGCGGCAAAGGCGGCGCAGATGCGTTTTAGAAATTTTTTCAACATAGATCTCCCATATAGATTCGGAAACGGCACGTACCGCCGCTTCCCGGGGTTACATCCGCTCAGGCGCTTCCACACCGATGATGGAAAGCACGTTTTCAATCGTCTGGCGGGCCGCACGGCAGAGCGCCAGGCGCGCGTCACGCAGCGCAGGCTCCGCATCCTTAATGCGGCAGGAATCGTAGAATTTATGATAGCGCCCCGCGAGCTGCACGCCGAATTTATTCAGCTTGGAGGGGTCGCGGTCGCGCGCCGCCATCCGGATTTCGTCGGGCAGCAGGGCAATATTCTTAATGAGCTGCTTTTCGTCCTCGTGGGTGAGCAGCGCCAGGTCGGGCGCGGCGTCCGGGGTGGACGGCGCCACGCCCCGCAGCACCGAGCAGATGCGCGCGTGCGCGTACTGGACGTAATACAGCGGGTTTTCCGAGTCCTGCTTGACCGCAAGGTCCAGGTCGAATTCCATCTGGGTTTCCGCCGCGCGGGAGTTGAAGAAGAAGCGCGCCGCGTCCACCGGGATTTCATCGAGCAGGTCGGAGAGCGTCAGGCTTTTGCCAGTACGCTTGGACATACGGACGACCTCGCCGTCCTGCATCATGCGGACAAGCTGCATGAGCACGATTTCCAGCCGGTGCGAACCATCCAGGCCGATGGCGTCCAGCGCGCGCTGAAGGCGGGCAACGTGCCCGTGATGGTCAGCGCCCCAAATGTTGATGACGCGGTCAAATCCGCGCACGTCAAATTTGTTGCGGTGGTAGGCGATGTCGGCGGCAAAGTAAGTGTAGAACCCGTTCGCGCGGCGAAGCACATCGTCCTTATCGCAGCCGAATCCGGTCGAGCGCAGCCAGAGCGCGCCGTCCTGCTCGTAGGTTGCCCCCGCTTTTTCCAGCAGGGCGACGGTATCCTCGACAAAGCCGCTGTCGTGCAGGCCGGATTCGCGGAACCATACGTCATATTTGATTTTATAGCGCTCCAAATCACGCTCCATTTTGGCGATGTTGGCGGGCAGGCCGTACTCTGTGATGATTTGCCTGCGCTCCTCTTCAGGGAGGTCAAGCAGCTTTTCGCCGTGAATCCTGATTAACTCGTCGGCAAGCTCCTTAATGTCCGCGCCCTGGTACCAGCTGGGGTCGAACGCAACCGCGTCCACGCCCCGCAGCGCCTGGATATAGCGCCCCTCCACCGAGTGCGCGAACTTATCCACCTGGTTGCCCGCGTCATTGATATAAAATTCACGGGTCACATCGTTGCCCGCCCAGCTGAGCACCTCGGCAAGGCAGTCGCCGAGCACGCCGCCGCGCGCGTTGCCCATATGCATGGGGCCGGTCGGGTTGGCGGAAACAAACTCCACCATGATTTTTTCGGGGTTTTCGGCTTTGGTGCGCCCGTAGTCCCTGCCAAGCCCTTCCACCGCGCGGAGCGCGTCGGCATACCAGCGGCTGCCAAGGGTAAAATTCAGGAAGCCCGGTCCCGCAATGGTGACCTGCTCAAAATAGGTGCCGTCCAGCACCATCGCGCCGAGCAGCGCCTCGGCGATTTTGCGGGGGGGCATGCGCAGCGGCTTGGCGCACTGCATCGCGAAGGTCGAAGCCCAGTCGCCGTTGGCGGCGTCCTTCGGGGTTTCGACGGCGACGGCGGGCACGCCGGCTTCGGGCAGCGCACCGGCAAGGACAGCGGCCTTATAGGCGGCGCGGACGATTTCCGCCGCTTGGCAGCGGGCGTTTTCCATCAAATTCATATCAACACTCCAATATTGCGGATTGGTGCAATCCGTAAACCATAAATTTTATCATTCCTATTTATTAGCCGTATCAAGCCTCGTTCGGCAATTCGGCAACGGTCATTTCGAGATGGTTCTCCCCGACCAGCGAATGGTCAACCTCCAGGGTGTAATCAATCACCAGGTGCCCGCCGTCCATGCTGACGGTGTTTTTCAGGTGTGAGGTATGGGTGGAAATGGTCATAGCGCCATACGGCGTCTGGTACAGCCCGACATGCCGCTCGTTCTCGGCGAACAGCAGCTCGGAGGGGCAGCTGCCCGTCCGGACGACCGACGCTTCGTTGCCGCCGAGCCGTACCGTGGTGCGGCTGCCCTCCATCCCGGTCAGTTCGCTTTCGTCATAGACGATGTAATACTTGCCCCGGCGCTGATAGAGCTTGGCGGCGGTGACCAGATCCACCTTGTCAACGTCGCAGCCCTCAAAGCGCTGGGTCGATGTAATCGAAAGCCATACTTCCTTTTTCATAGCACAGGCCTCTTTCTTCCTACAGTCTCAATAAGATGTAATTTCCACTAATTCGGGGAGCTGGGGGATTTCCTCGTTGAGGAACAGCCCCGCCAGCTGCCGGAAGGACGCCGGGTCGTCGGAGACGAAGTAGCGGGTTGTGCCGCGCCCGCGCCCGGCGGGGGTGAGCATTGTGCGGGCGGCATCCGCCGCAGCCGCGCCCGAGTCGATGAGCTTGACGCTGCTGCCCAGATAGGAGGCAATCACGCCCCGCAGCAGCGGGTAATGGGTGCATCCTAATATCAGGGTATCAATCCCCTGCCCTTTCAGCTCGGAGAGGTATTCGCGCACCAGCGTTTCAATCACCACGTCGCCGCGCTGGACGCGCCCATTTTCGACCATGGGGACGAACAGCGGGCAGGCGCGGGTGAACACCTGAAGCTCCGGGCGGGCGGTGAGAAGCATGCGCTCATACGCGCCCGAACGGATGGTGCTCGCGGTGCCAATCACGCCGATACGGTTGCTGCGGGTTTCACGGAGCGCCCGCGCGCAGGTCGGCCAGACCACGCCGATAACCGGGATATCGCTTTCCGCCGCCAGCGTGTCCAGCGCGACCGAGGAGACCGTGCCGCAGGCAATCACGATGCCCTTCAGGTCGAAGGTGCGCAGGAAGGCGACATCCTGCCGCGCGTAGCGGATAATGGTTTCCGGAGGGCGTGTACCGTAGGGGACGCGCGCGGTGTCCCCAAAATAAATAATATTTTCGTTTGGCATTGCCTCATGCAGCCGCCGGACGGCGGTCAAGCCGCCCAGCCCGGAATCAAACACGCCGATGGGACGGTTATCCATGCGCACCCTCCTCCATGGCGAGCGCGACCAGGCGGTCAATCAGCTCGGGGAAGGGGATGCCCGCATAGGCAAACAGCTTGGGGTACATGGAAATGGAGGTGAAGCCGGGGATGGTATTGATTTCGTTGAATACAATCTCGTCACCCTGGTATGTACAGAAGAAATCCACCCGGGAAAGCCCCTTGCAGCCGAGCGCCGTAAAGATACGCACCGCGTTTTCCCGCACGGTTTCCATGGCGGCGTCCGGGATGTGGGCGGGAATGTACAGCTTGGAACTTTCGTCCCGGTATTTTGCGTCAAAGGTGTAGAAGTCCTGCGCCGGGGCAATCTCGCCCGCGACGGACGCTGTCGGGGAGTCGTTGCCCAGCACGGCAACCTCGATTTCGTGCCCGTCAATAAACTCCTCCGCCAGTACCTTGGAATCCCAGCGGAACGCCTCTTCGAGGCCGGCGCGCAGCTCGTCAAGGTTGTTTGCACGGGCCACGCCGACCGACGAGCCAGACGAACAGGGCTTGACAAAAATCGGCCAGCTGCCGACCGCATCCGCAGCCGCCTGTGCGGTGCCCTGCGGGTCGCGGCTGAAATCCGGCGCGAGCGCCAGGTAATACGTGGCCTGCCGCACGCCGGTGCGCGCAACGATGGCCTTGGTCAGGCTTTTGTCCATGGAGTTGGCGCTTGCCGAAACGCCGGGGCCGACAAAGGGGATGCCCGCCAGCGTGCAAAGCCCTTGTACCGTGCCATCTTCGCCGCCGAAGCCGTGCAGCACCGGAAATACGCAGTCCAGCCGGATATGCTCCACCCCCTGCCCACGCAGGACGGTAAGCCCATGGATCCCCCGGTCGGGCGACAGCTGCGCCGGGGCAAGGGAAAGCTCCCGCTCCCATGATCCGTCTTGTATTTTGTCGGGGTCCGCGTCCCCATATAAGAACCACCGCCCGTCACGGGTGATGCCAACCGGGTAAACCCGGTATTGGCCGCGGTCGGTATTCCGCAGGACGGAAGCCGCCGAAATGCAGGAGATTTCGTGCTCACTCGACAATCCGCCAAATAAAATTGCTAAATTTAACATAGAAACGTGACACACCTTTTAATCAACACATTTATTCATTTTATAGTATACGCTGTTTGACCGAAAAAAGCAAAGAATTTCCTCACAAAAATGAAGGAAATTCTGTTAAAAAACTGTAAAACTTATATTACGGGCAGGTGCGGGCGCCGAAGCCGTCAGCGCTGCGCGCCGCTTTCCAGGTAAGCGCGCACCCGCTTCCATTCCGCGGGATGCCAGCAGCAGAAGCCGCCCAGCGGGATTTCCTCGCCGCCTTCCAGTACCGCCGCGCCGGATTGCCCCTGCCCGAACGCCGCTTCCGCGCGCGCGTACTCCGCAAGCGGGAGCGCCGCCATACGGGCCACCTCCTCGCCGGGGCGGAACGCGGGCGCGCCGTCCGGACGGTACAAGTAAATATGGACAACCTCGTTGTCAAAGCCGCCGGGGCGCGGGTATTTCTGCTCGACCGTACCGGCATATTCCAACTGTTCAGGGGCAACGGCAATCCCTGCTTCCTCCCGCGCCTCGCGGCAGGCTGCCTGTACCGGGGATTCCCCGGGGTCGATATGCCCGGTCGCGGTCAAATCGAACAAGCCTGGGTACAAAGGCCGGTCAAACGCCCGCTGCTGGAGCCACAGCCGTCCCCCTTCCAGCACCCACAGGTGCACCACCATGTGCCGTAAGCCCTGCCCGTGCACCAGCGCGCGCGGGCGTTCGCCGCAGGGGCGCAAGTCCGCGTCGTAAACCGTCAGGTATTCGCAGTTCATCTCAGACTGCGCCGCAATCAGGCTTTCTTTTTCGGCGGCCGAAAGTTTCTTGATGGCGGCTTCATAGCCCATTGCTTCCTCCCGCGTATCAAAAACCTGGCTGAATGCCAGCGTGACCGGCGCGCGCCCACGGGTGTATTTCGCACCCTTCCCGCCGTTGTGCGCGGCAAGGCGGCGCGTCAGGTCGTTTGTCCAGCCAGTGTACAGCGTGCCGTCCGCGCAGCGCAGGATATATACATAATTCATACAGCCGCCCCTCCGGTCAGCGCTTGACAAAAAATTCCTCGTACCAGACGATAAAACAGTAAACCGACCAGATTTTTTTCATGTTGTGCGCTTTGCCAGCCTTGTGGTCGTCGAGCAGGCGGGTGATATTCTGGGTCTGGAAGAAGCGCCCCGCCGTCTCGCCGTTGAACGCGGCGCGAATCATCTGGTAATATTCATCCTGCCTAAGCCAATCATTCAGCGGGGTTAAAAAACCAATTTTCGGCATGTCGGCAGTCTTTTCCGGCAGCGATTTGAGCGCGGCGCGCCGGAGCGCCAGCTTGGTCTCGTCCTTGGTGACGCGGTATTCCGACGGGATTTTCAGCGCGGTTTCCAGCACCCTGCGGTCAAGGAAGGGCACGCGCAGCTCGAGCGAGTTGGCCATGCTCATTTTATCGGCCTTCTGCAAGATGTCGTACAGCATCCACACCTGCATGTCGGCATACTGCATCTGGGTGATTTCGTCCTCATTCGTGATACGGTCAAAGACCGGCTTGGTGTAATAATCGGGCGTTTTTGCGTGGTAGTCCTTTTTCAGGATGTCCTTGCATTCCGAGAAATTGTAAACATAGTTGTTGCGGATGTAGCGCACCGAAAGCGGGCTGCGCCCGCGCATCAGGAAGCGCCGCCCATGGAATGCCGGAAGCTTCTCCGCAATGTTGCCCAGCAGCAGCCGCAGGAAGCGCGGCACTTTCATATACTTCTGATAAGGGATGCACTCCTGATAGTAGCGGTAGCCGCCGAACAGCTCGTCCGCGCCCTCGCCGGAAAGCACAACCTTAACCTGTTTGCGCGCCTCCTGCGCGACAAAGTACAGCGGCACGGCGGATGGGTTGGGCAGCGGCTCATCCATATGGTATTGTATGGTCGGGGTCGCGTCAAAGAACTCCTTTGCCGTAATTTTGCGGCTGAAATTCTCAACGTCGATGATTTTGGAAAGCTCCTGCGCGTTGCGAAGCTCAGAGTATTTTTCCTCTGCGTAGCCCAGCGAGAAGGATTTGACCGGCAGCTCACGCGCCATCTCCTGGGTGACATAGCTGGAATCAACGCCGGACGACAGGAAGCAGCCGACTTCGACATCGGCAATCATATGCGTTTTGCAGGATTCCCGGAATACCCCGGCGATTTCGTCCGACCACTGGCCGAGCGTCTTGGAATGGTCAATCCTGTATTCAATCGAGAAATAGCGCCTGACCGTCAGCTTGCCGCCCTCCCAGGCCAGGCAGTGCGCAGCGGGCAGCTTGAACACGTCCCGGAAGAAGGTTTCTTCGTTCGGCAGGTATTCAAAGCAAAGGTACTGCGGCAGCATTTCCTCGTTCAGTTCCTTGACAAACTGCGGGTGGTGGAGGAAGCTCTTGATTTCCGAACCGAACAGGAACACGCCGCCTTTGTGGTAGTAGTAAAAGGGCTTGATGCCGAAAATGTCACGGGCGGCAAACAGCCCGCCAGTTTTGCGGTCGTAAATGACAAAGGCAAACATGCCGCGCAGGCGGTTCAGCAGCCCCTCGCCCCATTCCTCGTAGCCGTGCAGCAGTACCTCGGAATCGGCGCGGTTGCGGAAGATGTGCCCGGCGGCCTTCAGCTCGGCGCGCAGCTCGCCGTGGTTGTAAATCTCGCCGTTGAAGCACAGGACGAGCGAGCCGTCCTCGTTGTACATCGGCTGTGCGCCGTTTTCCAGGTCGATAATCGACAGCCGCCGGAAGCCCAGCGAAACCCGCTCGTCCGAGAAAAGCCCCTCGGAATCGGGGCCGCGGTGGGCAATCGCGTCACTCATCGCCTTGATAACGGCCTGATGGTCAAAGCTTGTGTCGGCTGTTGAAAAGCCGGTGAATCCACACATATTTTTTGTAACTCCTTCAGAGAATCGTTTACAGGATACCGCTCCATGTCCTGCGCGGACAAATGAAATTATTTACGACGGACATATCCCGCTTTGAGCAATGCCAGCAATACGCCAAGCAGCAGGCAGCCGGAGCAGAAAAGGAAAGACGCCCCATTGGTTTGGTTCGTGTAATGATAAAGCTTGCTCCACGAATCCCAGCCGTCCGCCGCATAAAGCAGCCGTCCGGAGAAACGCAGATACCCGTATATCAGCCCTGCCGCCAGGGCTGGCAGCAGCAGGAAACGCAGCAGCCGGGTTTTCCGCCCCATCAGCCAGCGCTCCGCCCGGAACGCGCCGAACGCGAGCAGCCACACGCACAGGATGTGGAACCCCCAAAACGTAAAAAACTCCGCCCAGATTTCAAAAAGATGATCCATTTTTCCCCTTTCACTTTTACAGGTTCCGGTTGAGCTGATGTCTTACACAGCGCGTGGTCTTAGTCAAGCAGTAATTTCAATCTGATTTCCCTCTATCGCTACAATGCAGCTTTCGTAGTATCCGTCGCCGGTGGTCCGTGGCCCGCTGACGACCGTAAAGCCGTCATTCCGGAGGGTTTCAGTCAATTCGTACACAGCATCCTTGCTTCCCACTGAAAAAGCGATATGCACATAGCCGGTACGGTTCAAATCCTTTTCGACATCCGCCATGTCCGGTTGATTCATAATTTCCAACCTTGCACCGTCATCAAATCGGATGAAGAACGAACGGAAATCCGTAGTTGTGTTGTGGTAGCCGTCATTCGAATGCCCGCCGAGACACTCTACAAAGAAATCCCTCGCGCCTTCCAGTGCTCCATCCGGCCAAAAATCAAACTCGTTCTTGGGCTGGATTTCCGCATGGC
>CAJUJQ010000037.1 GCA_910586575.1 uncultured Clostridia bacterium
ATGCGGAAATCCAGCCCAAGAACGAGTTCGATTTTTGGCCGGATGGAGCAGTAGGATTGTGGGGAATCTCTAAGGGCGCGGAGCTGGCGCTGACAGCGGGGAGCCTCCTGCCGGGACTTGTCAATGCTGTCATTGCTGTGGCTCCTATGAATACGGTGTGTCAGGGATTTTCCAAGCAAAAGGGCGTCACGCTCATGCCGGGGAGCACCTGGTCTTTTCACGGCGGGGAAGTGCCTTATACTGGCTTCGGTCTGAACAGATTTCCTCTGGCTCAGGTGCTGAGCAAAAGTCTCAAGGCACGGGAGCTGACCATGTATGACCTTTACATTCCACTGGTGAAGAATCCCGCTCCTGCCGCAATTATCCGGGCGGAGCGGATCACCGGCCCGATTTTGTTAATCTCATCGAAGATGGACACCATGTGGCCCTCTGAAGCGGCGGCGGAGCAGATCATGAAACGGCTGCGGGAACACGGTTTCCCATTTTTCTGTCAGCACTTGAACTATGACTGCGGCGGTCACCTGTTTGTCCCCATGGAAATACGGCTGGCAAGGGCGTTCAAAGGCGACCGGGGAAAATATCGGGAACGAAGCCGGAACGAGCGGATGGATTCTCTCGCAAAAACACTGGAATTTATTTCAAAATGGTAAGGTGGTGGTGAAAATGTTCGGTGAGCTGAAAGAAAACACCGTCCAGCATACACTCTGTATGCCTCTATGCGGACGGATGATAATGTAATCGAGAAAGACTATGCTGACGGTTATTTGAAAGGCGGATATCGCAAAACGCCTGTCACCCGCTTGTTCAACTGGGCTATGCGAACATTTCACATGGGCTTTATGCTCCATGTGGAATTTAAGGGCTTGTTCCGCATCTGTCCGCACACATCTTGATTGCATATTTCCCATCATATAGTGCCCAAATTTCCTGGCAGTCGTCAGCCTGACTGCGAAATTCTGACGATACCTGGCGAAAAACCTGACGGTGCAATCTGTGCATGTCCAGATACGAAACAGGCTCTAATGGTTATTGGAAAGGCGGGTGCTGAATGGGTTCATCAAAATTTTCGCAGACGATTGACAAATCCAACGGAATGTGATATGGTATGGATTAGCGGCATCTAACTATTGTCGCAAGGAACAGTTAGCGATAACTAACACTTAAAACGAAGAAATTGGCGAAGCATCTTTCTTTTCCCCGGAGTATCACGGAGCCTTCCTGAATGTTATTTCCTGTGATAATAAGGACATCTGCATTGTTTTGCCGCCTGCCCATTTGGATGCTTTCCGGTATCACAGCGGGATGGTACCGGCTTGTGTGTAGCCTGGGCTTGGTTATGCGCACAGAAGGAACTCCGAATAAGCTTTTACTATATTTCACCTATCTGGTGGTTTATAGCATAAAAATGACAAGGAGGATTACCGTTATGATTGAAAACTGCGACAGCACATGAATCTTTCTTTTTTATACCCAGAGGTTAGCTACAACTAACAGGATTTAGAGGAGGACACATGCGCACATACAATTTTACATTTAAGGGACTGGCGCTTTTCCTGGCGGTTCTGATGGCTTTGACGGTGTTTCCCGCATCGGCGTTTGCGGCAGAAGATGGGACGTCAGATACACTGGAAACGAGTGGTGACGGCGCGCCGGAGAATGTTCTGATGAACATTCCCTATGACAAATTCTATGCCGCCGAAATTGATAACGACATTCCGGTAGACGCCGTATCGTCTGCCACACGCAATAAACCCCGCACGGGTACGCTGGTGAACGGGTCCTATCATGTGAACGCGGACGGCAGCGATATTTCCGGCGTAACCTTTCCGGTGAAGGTTGGCGACGGGGCAGACCTGTCCGGCTATACACAGATTACAGATGATAACTCCGTTGAGATTACTGTGACCAACCGGGGACAGACCACCACTACAACGTATAGCGGAAAAGACGCTCTGTTCGAGAGTGAGGACTATTCCTATTACGTTTTGGAGGAGGAACCCGCCTATTATAAGATTTTGGAAGCCGATGGAAGCTTCAGTGAAGTCAAGGGAGCCGAGTCTCAAACGATTGATGCAGACGTGGAGCTGACCACCGTCAGCAGCTATGGGGACTATCAGATCACCATTGAGAGCGAAAGCCTTGATACAAGCAAGGTCTATGGCGTGGCGCTGACCACCACGGACGGAAGCGGCTATGGCCTGCGTCATCTGGAAAACATCTGGCAGGGTAAAAAGCTGGCGTTCTGCACCGGGTTTACAACATCGGTACATAATTGTCCTACCGACTCCAATCATTATGCGTCCATCATGGGGAAAACCATCGAGCAGATTACCTACTACACGGAAAGCGGCATTTACGAAATTGCGGTGGATTTGCCTGTGCCTGAAAAATCCTATCAGACCATCCCGGCCATTGTGGACGGCGTGGAAAAGCAAGTCACTGTGCTGCAAACCGAGGACGGCAGCACAGTCAGCTATGATTTCTCCAAATTGGATTTGAGTGATACCGGCACATTTCCAAACGGCGACATGGATGCCTATCTTGTTACGGCAGGCGGGGAAACAGAGCTGGCAGGTGACAAAACGCTGTCCCGATGGGTTGGAACCTGGGAGAGCTGGGAAACGTATCTCGACCCGTCCGGAACAGCGGGCATACAGTACCCCTATCTGAACCAGGTTTGGCAGCTGGCCTATCAGGCTTATATGGCCGCGTTCCAGTCGGCGGGAATCGATATGTCGGCAGCCATGCCGGATGTCGCTGCTTTGCAGGCATATTGGAAAAAGATTGCCACAACAAAGGGCGTCGAAACGATTGAGATTGCTCCGGGAGGGCGCGGCAGTTATACCATCAAATGGCGGGATGCCAGCGGGACAGAGCTCGGCAGCGGGAATTATGTGATGACAGGAAAACTTCTCAAAGGCTTTGAGGGTGCGCCCGCATATGTATTTACCGCACAGAACGAGGATGTCAACAGCAGTTATAAATACCTGATTGCCATGGAACCCGGTATGGATGGTACCGAAACAGAACCGATTGCGAAACATTACCATTTTCAATTCGGCAGTTTGCTGGAAGATATGCTGCTCGAAGATGAGCTGTACAATTCCACAGATTATGGCACAAATGAAGCAACCGGTCGTCCGGTCAGCAGCAATCTGAAAAACTCCCAGTGGTACGCCACGGTCATTGACGCGGAATCGACAGCGCTTGCCAAGTATAATGTGATTCTGGGGATGCATCAGGCAAATAAATGGAGCAGTCTGCCCAATACTGGCGGCAGCAGTTCTGGCGATAGCTCCGGCGGCAGCTCTGTCAGCGCTTCACGGCCCTCTGCAAGCAGGCCGAAGGCGTCTGATCACTCGGATAACAATAAACAATCCTCAGATACCGCCCCGGAAAACAGCACGCCGTCCCCAAATCCGGCTGCACCTGTGGATACCACACCCAGCGGCTTTGCGGATGTCCTCTCCGGCATGTATTATACGGATGCTGTGGAATGGGCGGCAGCGCGTGGGATTACCAGCGGCGTCAGCAGTACCATTTTCAGCCCGGACAGCAGCTGCACCAGGGGGCAGGTAGTGGCCTTCCTGTGGCGCGCAATGGGCGAACCTTCTGGAGCCGGGCAGCGCTTTACGGATGTCAGTGAGGACGCGTATTATGCGGACGCGGTTTCCTGGGCGGTTGGCGCGGGGGTAACGGTTGGCAAAGGCAACCATGAATTTGCGCCGGAGGCTCCCGTGACCCGCGCACAATTTGTGACCTTCCTGTACAGGGCAGCCGGAAGCCCGGACGTATCCGGAAACTGTGCCTTTACGGACGTGGCCCCGGACGCATATTATTATAACGCGGTCTTATGGGCTGCGCAGCAAGGCATCGCGTCCGGAACCAGTACCAATTCCTTCAGCCCGGATGCGCTATGCAGCCGCGGGCAGATCGTGACGTTCCTGTATCGCTTTATGGGGGATTAACCCCGGCCAGGCCCCGGATCATTTCAAACGGATCCGGGGCCTTTCTGACAAAAAAGATATATCAATAGATAGAGAGGTTTTCCGTATGCCTGCACAGTATCATCTGTCTCAACCCTTTTATGAAGATCAATTATTCTATGGAACAGCGGCGCAGGTTGTGGCGCGGGATGGTGCCTGTTCTGTTTTTAAGATGAAGAACGAAACCGGGGAAGGAATCATGACTCGTTATCCCGTATTGCGGGGGATCGAGCTGATTTATAACGATATGCACATCGCCAATGTCCGGAAAGAGGAAAATAAAGCGCCCTGTCCGGATGTCATGGAGATCAACCACTGCCGGGAGGGGCGTTTTGAGTGTGAGTTTCCCGACGGCCGCACGGCATATCTTGGCGCAGGCGACCTGGCAGTTAATATGCTGACCCATCCAAGCAGCAATTCCTGGTTCCCTCTGTCCCATTACCACGGTATTTCGGTCATGGTCGATCTTCCCGCCGCACAGGAAACGCTGCGTCAAATCAGTTTCACGATGGGGGAAACCGCCGTTGACCTTTACGCCCTGCGGGACCGGTTGTGCGGCGGGGACAGCTGTTTCATCATGCGGGCTACCGAGTCGATCCAGCACATTTTCTCAGAGCTTTACGCGGTCCCGCCCGCTGTCCGCAGCGGCTACTGTAAGCTGAAGGCGCTGGAGCTGCTGCTGTTCCTGGCTTCCGCCGACTTGCCGGAGCTTCGAGAAAAACGGGCTTATATTACCCGCACGCAAGCGGATACGATCCGGGCAATCCGCACCTATCTGGTGGAGCATTTAGACCGGCGTATCACCTTGCCGGAATTGTCCCGACGGTTTGGCATTCCGCTGACTGCGATGAAGCAAAACTTCAAAACCGTTTATGGAGAGTCCATCGGCACATATATGCAGTCCTACCGGATGCAAAAGGCTATGTGGCTTCTCTTGGAAACAGACCGAAGTATTGTCGTAATAGCAGGGCAGGTGGGCTATCAGAATGCCAGCAAATTCTCCGAGGTGTTCCGGCAGTTTACCGGGAGCACCCCCACAGAGTACAGAAAAATTCCCCGTCCGATCGGAGCAGAATCCGTCCGTTTGGAGTAGCAAAGAACCTCATTTTGCGGTATCATAGCCTGGTAGAAAAGTGAGCCGGTCATTTCGCCGCTTATTTTTTGAAAAACGGTTAGCTATGTCTAACTAAATGTAGGAGGTATAAAATGAAGCACTCGAAAATTTTTAGCCTGATGTTCTCCGCGCTGCTTTGTGGTTCTCTGCTTACCGGCTGCGGTAACACGGGCAGCACGCAGAACGACCTTTCGGAAACACCCGCCAACGTTTCGCTGGAGGCAGTGTTTGCTGGGGGAACCGGAACGGAAACAGACCCCTATCAGATTGAAACGATTGCCCAGCTGGAAACGTTCCGGGACGGTGTAAACGACGGCAGCCAAAACGGCTACACAGGCGCGTTCATCCAGCTTGGCGCGGATTTGGATATGGAGGGAGCCGTCTGGACACCGATCGGTACCATGGAGGATATGGAGGGGCATTCCACCATGTTCCTGGGCGTCTTTGACGGAGACGGGCATACGGTGTCGAATCTTTCCTATACATCGGAAGCCCCCACGGTTGGCGCGGGGTTGTTCGGCATCAGCTGCGGCACGGTAAAAAACCTGAACATGGATGCCCTGAATCTGTATGGTGCAGGCAAATATGCCTATTGGCTGGCTTCTGGCATTTCTGTTGATTACACCGATCAGGATGCCAAAAACAGCATCGAGCTGTTCTGCACGGAAAACCTGTCCGAATAAAGCTGGCAATCCAAGAGTTCGGCGGGCCAGTGAAATAGCCCGCCTGGCTTTTCTTTTACAATTATTTCCAAAGGAGCTTATCAACATGGATCAAAAGCAATCCAACCTGTCCCAGCTGATGCGCTATGCCGGAGGGCACAGGTATTTGACTTATCTGTCCCTGCTGCTGTCCGCCGTCAGCGCGGTACTTGCGTTGTTTCCCTTCGTGTTCCTGTTCCAAATCATCCGAGAGGTCATTGCGGCCGCTCCCGACTATGCCCGCGCCACGCACATTGTCCACAACGGCTGGATGGCGGTGGGCTTTGCGCTGGTGTCCATCGTGGTTTACTTCTGCGCCCTGATGTGCTCCCACCTGTCCGCCTTCCGTATCGCCGGGAATATCCGTAAGGCGCTGATGTCCCATATTGCCGGGCTTCCCCTGGGTTTTATCGGCGAGATGGGCAGCGGGAAAATCCGCCGTATTGTCAATGACAGCAGCGCGGCCACAGAAACCTATTTGGCCCATCAGCTTCCTGATATGTCGGCGGCAATTACCACGCCTGTCTGCATGATCGTTATGCTGCTCCTGTTCGATTGGCGGTTTGGCCTTGTCAGCCTCCTGCCTATTGTCCTGGGCTTCGCCGCCATGTTCAAAATGACCGGTCCCCAAATGGCAAAGGATATGAAGGAGTACCAAAACGCCCTGGCGGATATGAACAACGAAGCAGTCGAGTATGTGCGGGGCGTTCCCGTAGTGAAAACCTTCGGCCAGACTGTCCACTCCTTCAAGCGGTTCAAGGGCACCATTGACAGCTACTACACATACTGCATTTCCTACTGCAAAAAGTGCCGTCCGCCCATGCTGGCGTACACGGTATTGATTAACAGCGCTTTCGCGTTTTTAATCGTACTGGCACTGATTTTGACAGACGGCGGGCCGGTGGCACAGCCGGTACTGCTGAACTTCATCTTTTACGTAATCTTTACCCCTATTATCGCCACAGCCATGTCCAAGGTCATGTATATGAGCGAAAACGGGATGATTGTGGCCGATGCGCTAAGCCGTATCCACTCCATTCTGGACGCGGAGCCGCTGCCGGAACCGCGCGGCAGCAAGCTCCCAACAGGCAATGACATTGCTTTGGAAAACGTGACTTTCCGCTACACCGGCGGGACAACGGACGCGCTCCACGATGTGACCATCCGGGTGGGCGCTGGGGAGACTGTGGCACTGGTAGGCCCTTCCGGCGGCGGCAAAACCACCGTGGCAGGGCTGATCTCCCGGTTTTGGGATGTGACCGGCGGCGCGATTCGGATCGGCGGCGTTAATGTGAAGGACATTCCCAAAGAGACGCTGATGGACACGGTGGCCTATGTGTTCCAGGACAGCCGCCTGCTGAAAACCTCCATTTTGGAAAATGTACGGCTCGCCAATCCCAACGCTTCCCGGCAGGAGGTCGAGCGGGTACTGCATGAGGCGCAATGCGACGACATCCTTGCCAAGCTGCCCCAGGGCATTGACACGGTGATCGGCACCAAGGGCGTGTACCTCTCCGGGGGCGAACAGCAGCGGATTGCCATTGCCCGCGTCATGCTGAAGAACGCTCCCATTCTCATTCTGGACGAGGCTACCGCCTTCGCCGACCCGGAAAATGAAGCACTGGTTCAACGGGCTTTTGAACGGCTCTCCAAGGGCAAGACCGTCATCATGATTGCCCATCGGCTGACCACCATCAAGAACGCTGACCGCATTTTCGTGCTGCGGGAGGGGCATGTGGAGGAAAGCGGTACCCATGCTTCCCTTGTGTCAAGGGGCGGCCTTTACGCTAAGATGTGGCAGGATTATCAGACCTCTGTGAGCTGGAAGGTAGGTGCAGCAAAATGATTGATAAGCTGATGAAACGGTTTGCCCTCTCTGAAGAAGGGGCAAAGGGGCTGGTGCGCGCCATTGCCGCCTGCACTGCGGCCGACCTGGCGCTGATGTTCCCTGTGGGGCTTCTGTATCTGCTGGTGAGCAATTTCCTGACCGGAAGCCAAGCTTCCGGGAACTATGTCGTCTATGCCCTCGGCATTGCCGCCGCGCTGGCTTTGATCTGGCTCTCCGAATTCTGGAAGTACAACGCCACCTACTTCTCTACCTACTGCGAATCCGGGGCCTGCCGTATCCGACTGGCGGAGAAACTGCGGCAGCTTCCCCTGTCCTTTTTCGGAAAAAAAGACCTGGCCGACCTGACCAATACCATCATGGGAGATGTGCAGGTCACAGAGCAGATGTTCTCCCACTACGTCCCGCAATTTTACGGCTCTATCCTCTCCACCTGTCTGGTTGCCGTCAGTCTGCTCTGTTACGACTGGCAGATGGCACTTGCATCGCTTTGGGTGCTGCCTGTGGCGCTGCTGCTGGTTGGCCTGTCCAAGCAAACGCAGAACTATTTTTCCCGTCGGCAGAATGATGCCCTGATTGCTGTGGCAGACGGTGTACAGGAGTGCCTGGAGTCCATCCGCGACCTGAAAAGCTGCAAAGCGGAGCAGAAATATCTGGACGGATTGGGGAAGAAGATCGACGCCCTTGAGGTACGGCACATCAAGAGTGAGCTGGGCGTGGCGATGTTTGTCGTCCCGGCACAGATGCTTTTGAAGCTGGGAATTGCTTCGGTGGCGCTGGTGGGCAGTATGCGCCTGATAAACGGTGAATTATCCCTTGTAACATTTTTCCTGTTCCTGCTGGTGGTTTCCCGTATCTATGAGCCGATGAACTTTTCCCTGCAAAATCTGGCTGCGATGAACTCCCTGCAAATCAACATTGACCGCATGAACGAGATCAACGAAACGCCGTCCCAGGGCGGCGAGACAGCGTTCTCTCCCAAGGGCTATGATATTGCCTTTGAAAATGTGGGCTTTGCCTATAACAGCGGCGAAACGGTGCTGAAGGATGTGTCCTTCACCGCGAAGCAGGGCGAGGTCACGGCCCTGATCGGCCCCTCCGGGGGCGGCAAATCCACTGCCGCAAAGCTGGCGGCGCGGTTTTGGGATATCGACCGGGGCAGGATCACCGTTGGCGGCGTGGATGTGAGCCGGGTAGAACCCGAAAAGCTCCTGAACGCCTACTCCATCGTGTTCCAGGATGTGACGCTGTTCAACAACACGGTCATGGAAAATATCCGCATTGGCCGGAAGGACGCCACGGACGCGGCGGTCATACAGGCGGCAAAGGACGCCATGTGCGATGCGTTTATCGCCAAACTCCCCCAAGGGTACCAGACGATGGTCGGGGAGAACGGCTCCACCCTTTCCGGGGGCGAGCGTCAGCGCGTTTCCATTGCCCGCGCGCTTTTGAAGGACGCGCCCATCATTCTGCTGGATGAAGCCACCGCCTCTCTGGACGCGGAGAATGAGACGGAGATCCAGCAGGCCATTTCCCGGCTGGTAGAGCGAAAGACCGTGCTGATCATCGCCCACCGCATGAGGACGGTTGAGAACGCCGACAAGATTATCGTGCTGTCTGGCGGCGCCGTGGCCGAGACGGGGACTCCGGCGGAGCTGATGAAACGGAACGGGGCCTTTGCCCGGATGGTCAAGCTGCAAACTGAAAGCCAGAATTGGACGCTGTAACAGGAAACTGCATCACGATGCAAAAAGAGGGAGCTGTAATCGTTATAAAAACGCTTTTTTTCTACGTCTGCCGCTATGTCCCGCCATCCGTTTGGCAGGACATAGCGGTATGCGCTCATTCCTCACCTCAGCGCGGAATCCGACTGCGCAGGCAGTACAGCTGTTCAAAAAAAGTTCATAAAAAAATGGTTGACATTACAGTTAGTGTATGCTAACATAAAGGCAGAAAGAGCCGGAGCATAGAACAGATGCCCGGTTATCTTTCAAACCAGGGGGTTAGATACTGCTAACCACAAAAATGGAGCGTGTACACATGGATGAAAAACTGGAACGGATTCTGGCGGCGCACTGTGCCCCTGTGCTGGCGGGGATTAAAACGGCAAATCTGGTTGCCTGCCCCTTCCGTGAATTTTCCGAGCTGCCTGCGCGGGTCAAAGAATATAACCGCGCGTTTGGAAAAAAGGGGCTGCGGTTTGAAATCCTCTGCGTCTGCCGCGAGCGGTTCCTGCTTTTGGTGTACCGCTCCAAACGGCTGGAAACCGATCTGCGGAAACCTGCCGCAAAGGAAATCCTGCGGCTTTGCGGCTATCCCGAGGGATTGCGGGAGCAGCTTGCGTTTTTGCGGGATCGCATCCTGAAAAGCGTGGACTTTCCGCATGAAATCGGCCTGTTCCTGGGCTATCCCCCTTGTGATGTGAAGGGCTTCATGGAACACGGCGGCAAGGGGTGCAAGCTTTCCGGGTGCTGGAAGGTCTACGGCGACGCGGCGGCAGCGGAACGGCTGTTTGAACGCTACCGGCGATGTAGCCGCGCAACCTGCGAGCGGGTGGAAAGCGGTATCCCGCTTATGAAGCTGTTCGCGGTTTCATAAGCAAGAAAATTTGATATGGAGGAAACTGATATGGAGAAAATTGCGGTTATTTATTGGAGCCAGGGCGGAAATACCGAAATGATGGCGAACGCCGTCGCGGAAGGCGCAAAGGCAGCGGGCGCTGATGTGTCCCTGCTGCATGTAAACGAGACAGACGCGGTATCCGCGGCGGGCTATGGAAAGCTGGCGCTGGGATGCCCGGCCATGGGCGCGGAGGTTCTGGAGGAAGCGGAGTTCGAGCCGTTCTTTACGGAACTGGAACCCCGGCTCGGCGGTAAAAAGGTCGCATTGTTTGGCTCCTATGGCTGGGGTGACGGCCAATGGATGCGGGATTGGGTAAAGCGGACGGATGACGCAGGCGCGATCCTGATTGCCGACGAGGGGCTGGCCGTCCATGAAACGCCGGATGAGGACGGCCTTTCCAAGTGCCGTGAGCTTGGAAAGGCGTTGGCAAATCCCTGAGCCGATAATGATTGTCCTGTCTGACCGGTGCGCGGAAAGACAGCTGTGTTTCTTGCTTTCTGGGTTCAAATCCTGTCTCGCGGCTGATGGAAAACAACCGTGAGGTGCCTCCTTTTTTGCGAACATACCATACCTGCCAATGCTTAAGGAATGGATACCCCCGCGCCTGATCTGGTTCGGGGGTATCTCTCAGCCGCAAAATATTGGGGCTTCGTGATTTCAATGAACATAACGATTGTATTCAGAATATATCACTACAGCCAAGGGGATTACAAATGAAGCTGATTATGAAAAACAAAGGAAATTCAGGCACAAATAGAAAGTTTGGAGGGTTCATATGAAATTGCATACATCCGGGGAAGATTATCTGGAAGCAATTTTCGTTTTACAGAAAAAAACAGGAGCGGCGCGTTCGATCGACCTTGCCAGATATATGGGTTTTTCAAAAGCAAGCGTCAGCCGCGCTGTGAGCTTGTTATGGGATGGCGGTTTTTTAGAACCGGACACGGATGGCTTTTTGTGCTTAACAGATGCCGGTAAAGAGGTTGCTGAAAAAATCTATGAGCGGCATCGGTTTTTAACAGACATGCTGATCAGAATTGGCGTACCCCCGCAGATTGCAGAACAGGATGCCTGTAAAATGGAACATGTGCTGAGCGCAGAAACCTTTGAATGCCTGAAAAAGAAATTGGATATGTAAGAACCTGTTTCGTATCGGAACGTGCACAGATTGTGCCGTCCGATGTGAAACAGGCTCTTAGCGCGTGCGCTAAAAAACGTCCTCCGGTATTTCGCAAAACCGAAGGACATTTTTTGAAGTAGAAAACCAGAAGTATGGTATGCTCGTTTTAATGCATCTCGGAAACCTTCACCCAGCGGCCTTCCTTTGCGGAAGTCGCCATTGCTTCCAGGATGGTATCCACGTAATGGCCATAAGCGATATCGATTGCAACCTCACGGTCCTCCGTGATCGCGGTCAGGATATCATGCGCCTGGATCGCCATAATATCACCATAAGCAATGCCCTGCTCGTCCGTGCCGCAGAAACGCGCGTAATCGCCGTTCCGGGTATTGCCCTTAATGACCTTGAACCCGCGCTCCTTGGGGTCGCAGTCGTTGGAATAATACAGCAGCTCGTTAATACGGGTCATTTCAAACTTGACCGCGCCCTTGCTGCCCTGGATTTCATACGCAAGGCTGACCGGGCGTCCAACCGAAATGCGGCTGGAAGACATAGAGCCGATGCGCCCATCCTCGTATTTAACGATGACGTAAATCTGGTCATCGGTGTCAATCGCTAACTTTTTAGACGGATCGCGGCTGTCCGGACGTTCGCTGTACGGGGTATCCCAGGAAGCGAATACTTCGACAATCTTCTTTCCGACGATCATGTCAGACAGGCTTACCACATGCGCGGTAAGGTCGCCCAGCGCGCCGGTCCCCGCAGTTGCCGCCAGCTGCCGCCAGGTCGCGGGGGTATTGGGATCCGCACAATAAGAGCAGTCAAATTCGCCGCGGAACGTCACGAAATCACCCAGCTTGCCCGAATCCATCAGTTCTTTTGCCAATACGTTTGCCGGACATTTGGTATAAATAAAGTCCACCAGGCTCTTGACACCCGCTTCCTGAATCGCGTCCACCATGGCCTTGCCTTCCGCAAGGGTGTTCGCCATCGGCTTCTCGCACAAAATGTGCTTGCCTGCTTTGGCTGCCGCGATCGCAATTTCCGCGTGAGTAAAATTGGGGGTCGCGATAATCACCAGCTCGACCTCCGGGTCATTTACCACGTCGTGCCAGTCGGTGGATACTTTCTTGTATCCAAAGCGGTCGGCTGCCAGCTGCGCGGCGCTGCCGTTTACATCCGCGACATGCTCAAAAACAGGCGCAACATCATGATATGCCTGGCGCACATTTGTCAGGCCGACCGAATGGAAAGACCCCATCCAGTTCGCGCCAATCAGGCCGATCTTTACTTCTTTCATGTTCAAAACCCCTTCCGATTAAATATGGTATCCGATCCCCTTCAGGAAATCCACGCTGGCCTTGACATTCGCAAGGCTGTTTTCTACATTGCGCGGGTCGCATTCCTGCTCAATCGTGATATAGCCGCTGTAACCAATCTCAGCAAGCACGTCGGCGACGGCTTTATAGTCGATCATGCCCTTGCCGATGGGACACATAGAACCCTTTGCGCAGCCCTCGAAGAATCGGATATGCTCCCCCATGACCTCGTCATAGACCTTCTTGTCGATATCCTTAAAATGGACATAGTCGAGGCGGTCCTTGTACTTGCGCAGCCACTCGACCGGATCCATCCCGGCGTACTGAAGGTGGCCGGTATCCAATACAAAGCCTGCCAGCTCATTCGGGATTTCCTCCGCCAGCCGGTCAATTTCGTCACCAAATTCGATGTAGCCGCCGCAGTGCGGATGCAGGACAGGGCGCACGCCGTAGCTGTTCGCCCGCTCGCAGAGCCCCTTAAAATGCCCCACCAGCTTTTTCCAGCCCGCTTCGTCCAGACGGGGCGCGCGGTCGGAATGCCCCGCGGCATAATCCCGCTCGTCATGCCCCCAGTCCATGACCGTCATATAAGGGGACGGCCAGCGCTGCCCGTCCTCGCGGGGGAGCGGCGGCAGCTTGGTGATCAGCGAACAAATACCGTCTACCTGCCGGAGCAGTTTTTCATAGTTGCTGTCGCTGAGAACGTCGTCAAAAATCGTCCCGGCAACGATAGAAAGCTGGTTTTTATTCAATTCCTCGGTTACGCCCCCGATATCGTCGGTCGGGATCCAGCCGTTCGGGCCAAGCTCAATGGCGCGGTAGCCTGCCTCATGCGCTTCGCGGAGGACGCGCTGCCAGCTGGGCAGATAGGGGTTCGTGATATCATCTACGCCCCAGCAGCAGGGTGCGCCGCAGATATTGATGCCCATGTTGTCACTCTCCTTTTTGAATTTTTTGCCGTCTGGCCTTTGGGGAGCCTGACTGCCTTTTCTGATTCTTATTATGACGGATTTTATACGGATTGTCTATTTCAAACCTGCGGGACATTCCAGCAGATTACACAAAACCCAATCCTCCTGAAAAAGTATACCGGAAATACGGTTTCAAATGGTTTTCCGGCAAAAAACAGGGGTGTCATAAACCCGTCAGGCAACTTCCCGGAGCCGCGTCTGATCATATTTGCCATAGGAAATTTTCATTTTCCTGCTTTGGGGAGGAATGGGAAACAGGCTGCCCGCAGCGGGACAGCCTGTGCTGAACCATCCCGTTTGCGGGACGGTTAACGGTTCCTGTAATTCTTCCGGAATTTTGACGGGGAGATTCCCACGTATTTTATAAAGCGCTGGTTAAAATGGCTCTGCGCGTCAAATCCTACCATGCGTGCGATTTCCGTAATCGAGTAGTCGGTAGAAATCAGCAGTGTTTGTGCCTCCCCGATTTTACAGCGCAGGGCATACTGCATGGGGGAATAGCCCAGCATATCCTTAAAGGTATGGGAAACGTAGGATTCGCTCAATCCAAGATCCCGGCAAATATCCTTGATGGAAATCGGTTCATGATAGTGCTCCTCAATATATTCCTTAATCTTTTGTCCCAGATAATATTGGTTCTTTCCCTCCTGCGGGCTGCGTTCGTGATGGATCGAACGCCACACAATTTCCAGCAGCGCCTGTGTTTCAAAATGCAGCAGATACTTGCTCCATTCGCTGTGCTGTTCCATTTGGCGCAGCATGGTTTCGCAAAGGTCCAGCAGGGTCTGGAAATCCTGCTCTATATGAAAAACCGGCGTCACGTGATCGGCGACCAGCGCGTTTGGGCGGAGCCCCGGCAGCGCAAGGTTGCTGACTGCAAAAAAGTAGCTTCCGATTTGCGAGTCCGGCCCAGACAGCTCATCATGCGCTACGCCGCTGTTATAAATGATGATGTCCCCCGGCCGGATCACCTGTTTGCAGTCACCGATCAGGTATTTGCTGGTACCGCTATAAATAATGCTGATTTCCACATGGTTCTGGTGGGAATGCATAATACGCGGATAGACGCTGATTTCAGGCAATATCTTGCCCATATAGCAAAGGATTGGCTGTGTTTTCGAGGAAAACAGCGGAGAAACATTCTCCTCAGCAAAATGTTGGAGCATCAGCGGGCCTCCTTTTTGTTTTCTGCATTATACCACGCAAAGGCTTTTTACGCCAGTGAAAATCCTGCTTTTCACACAAATTACATGTAAAAACAGAAAAATGGAATTTCATCATAGGAAAAATGACATCCGCCTGCCGGACGGCCGGGCCAAAAAGCAGCGGGAACAGACGATACGGAGAGCCAAGATCCTTAAAACAGTTCAAAAAAGCAGTTGTTCTTTCGTATTTCCGACTCCCATCTTTTTTGTGGATTCTGCCAGCTGCTCCACGCAAATTTACGAAAGACATTTCCTGTGAAATCCTGTATGATAAGAATCATTCGGAATCTAATTTCGTACCGGCAGGGAAGCGCTGATAAAAAACATGCACGGATACAATGGTTGATTTTTCAGGTTCCTACCCTGACAGAAAATCCTCCGCCGCACTGTGCATGGAAATTTATCCGGTGCTTCCTTAAGCCTGTTTCCATGAGACCTGTTCGGAGACCATCAGCGCGCCGCCTGACAGCAAATCCTCACAGAATACAGCATATCCCGGTTTCAAAGCAGTTCAATTCAAAATATAAGGGAGGGACATATGGGCCGAGACAACATCATACTGAATACCGACTTTGTGGAGCTGATTTATGTGGACGAGGAATACCATAAAAATCATTCCCAGCTGATCCATAAGCATGACGATGTGCTTGAACTGTTTTACATTATGAGCGGCTCCGGCCAGTACACTGCCGCCGGTCGCACTTATCCCGTCCAGCGCGGCAGCCTTGTCATCTGCAACGCGGGCGTCATGCACGGGGAATCCCCCTACTGGCACAATACGATGCTCAGCTACTGCTGTGTCCTGCGAGGGCTGTCCATCCCCGGCCTGCCGCAAAATACCCTGACCGATGCCGCGCGCAGCCCGGTCTGCTTCTTTATCGATGACAGGGAAACGGTGGAATATATCCTGCTTGCCCTCCATCATCAAAAGTGCCAGCCGGATGTATCACCGGCGGTCAGCCATCTGCTCGCGAATGCGCTGCTGAATCTGGTGTACGCGAAGCTCCGACATCTATCCGATGATGCCGACATCAAGCACAATGAGGAATTCCTGCAAAACATTGCCACGTGGCTGGATCAGCATTATATGGAGCCGGTCACACTGGAGGAGCTTGGCAGGCGTTTCCATATCAGCCCTTCCTATCTGTCCCATATTTTCAAAACGGAAACCGGGTTTTCCCCTATGAAATATCTTCTTTACCGGCGTATTGGCGAATCCCAGCGCCTGCTCATGAACAGCGAGCTGCCGGTCAGCAGCATCAGCGACCAGCTTGGGTTCAATGACAGCAGCCATTTCTGCCGCACCTTCAAAAAATATATCGGGCTGACACCGTCGGCATACCGTCGGCATTTTCGCGGGACCCATCCATAAATCAACCATCCATACATCTGTAACCGGGCGTTCATCAAGCGCCCGGTTTTATTTATTTTGCACAAAAACCGCCGTCGAATTTTCTTGCACGAAAACAGGAAAGTTCCATTTTATTCAAAAAAAGAGCCTGGCGCCGCCGGAAATCAGGCAGGAATTTCCTAACGTCCCGCGCATTTTTTACGGTATAATAAGACCATAAACCAAGGAAAACAAACGAAACCAAAACCGATACGACATTTAGAAGGGAGATACTGCAAATGAAAGATATTAAAATCGGCGCTTGTGACTGGGCGCTGCCCGGATCCGGATTATATGCAACCCAGATCGCGGCTTCCGTCGGGTTAGAAGCGCTCTCGCTGAAAATCGGGCTGTATGAGAACGATTATCCCATCACGCATCCGGAGATGCAGCAGATTTACCTGGGTGAGCAGCAGAAATATGGGATCGAATACTGCGCCATCGCGCTTAATGACTTCGATAATATTCCCATGCACGCCCGCGAAGGGACGAAGGAACATGATATCGTGTGGAACCTGCTCGAACGCGCGGTTGAGACAGCACATGCGCTGCATGTCCCGATGATCCAGGTGCCGGGCTTCGCGGCAAGCGAGGTCAAAACGGAGGAGGATATGGAACACAGCGCCAAAGCATTCCGCTGGCTGTGCGATACGGCGGGCGAATATGGCATTTCGGTTGCCGGGGAAAACCTGATGCCCGTCTCCGAATTTACAAAGATGCATGAAATGGTTGACCGGAAAAACTTTTACCTCTATTTTGACAGCCAGAACTACAATGTATTCCGCGGCTATAACGAGCGGAAAATCCTGCAGGGGCTGTACCCGAAAATGTGTAACCAGCTGCATGTAAAGGATGGTACTGAAATGAGCGGCGGCCTGTTGGGGAGCGGCCCTTCCGGCTTCCATGAAACCATTGACTGGCTGAAGGCGCACGGCTATACCGGCTATATCCTGCTGGAAAACTATTATGACCAGCTTCCCCTGCGTTTGCAGGCAGAAAACCCGTATGATTTGCTTCGTGAGGATATCCGTATTCTCCGGCAGGCACTTCAATAAAATCATCACCAGTATTTGAAAGGAGAACAATCATGAAAGTAGCAGTCATCGGCGCTGGGCGTATCGGCCGCGTGCACATCGAAAACATCAGCATGGCAGTCCGTGAGATGGAGATCAAAACGGTCGCCGACCCGTATTTCAACGAGGTGGGAGAGGCCTTCGTCAAGGGCTTCGGCGTCCCGAACGTTACCAAGGACGTTGATTCCATCTTTGCTGACCCGGAGATCGGGGCCGTCCTCATCTGTTCTTCTACCGACACCCACGCCGACCTCATCTGCAAGGCCGCCGCTGCTGGGAAGCACATTTTCTGCGAGAAGCCGGTTGACCACGATGTCGCACGCGTCCGCATGGCGCTGGATGCCGTTAAGAAAGCCGGTGTCAAGATGCAGATCGGTTTCGTCCGCCGTTTTGATCACAATCATCGCGGCGTTTATGACGCGGTACGCGCCGGAAAGATTGGCGTCCCGCATATCCTGAAAATCAGCTCCCGCGACCCGCAGCCCCCCACGATTGAATATGTCCGCCGTTCCGGCGGTATCTTCTACGATATGATGATCCATGATTTTGATATGATCCGTTTCCTGGCTGGCTGTGAGGTAACTGAGGTTTACGCAAAGGGCGCTGTACTGGTTGACCCCGCCATTGGCGCGGAGGGCGATGTTGATACGGCCCTGGTTACGCTGACCTTTGAAAACGGTGCGATTGGCATCATTGACAACAGCCGTCAAGCCGTTTATGGCTATGACCAGCGTCTTGAGGTGTTCGGTTCCGAAGGCGCTGTGCAGGATGAGAATGATATCCCGAACACGGTACATATTTCCCGTGCAGACGGCACCACCTACGGCACCGCTTATCAGGTGATGTGGGATCGTTATACGCAGGCGTTTATCGATGAAATGAAGGCTTTTGCGGATGCTGTGATTCACGATAAAGTGCCGCCGGTAACCGACCTGGACGGGCTGTATCCTGTCCTGATGGCAGCCGCGGCAAACAAATCCCTTAAGGAAGGACGTCCGGTCAAGATTTCCGAAGTAGAGTAATCTCTCTGCCCCAAAGCGCAAAACAGAACTCCAAATCCCCGCCGCTCCATGTGGACGGCGGGGTGCATAAAAATTGAAGAACGTAATAAATAAGTGAGGTAAGGGGGCATTTACATGCTTTGGACTATCATTTCATTTGTCGGTTTTACGATAGCTGTTGCGGTGATCGCCTACTTCAAGACGAAGGATGATGACCAGACGACAGCGGAAGGCTATTTCCTCGCGGGGCGCGGCCTGCCGGGTATCGTAATTGCCGGTTCCCTTTTGTTGACAAACATCTCGGCCGAGCAGCTTGTCGGAACGAACGGGCAGACCTGGGATTCCAATATGAGCGCGATGGCATTTGAAGTCGTCGCGGCAGTTTCCTGCCTGATTCTGGCTCTTTTTGCCGCTCCAAGATATTTGAAAAGCGGTATCTCGACAATTCCGGAAATGCTTGGCATCCGCTATGACCGCATGACCAAGCTCTGGTTCAGCATCGCCTATATTTTCATGTTCCTTTTTGTGCAGATCCCGGTCATCCTGTATTCCGGCTCCCTGGTGTTTGAGAATATTTTCGGCCTTTCCGGCATCCTGGGATGCAGTAAGCTCCAGTCGATTGTAATCCTCTGCATCGCAATCACCATTGTCGGTTCCTGCTACGCAATTTTCGGCGGCTTAAAAGCGGTTGCCGTATCCGATACGGTAAACGGTATCCTGCTGATTATCGGCGGCTTTATGATCCCGTTCCTTGCGCTGCATATCCTTGGCATTGCCTCCGGTTCAGAAGGCTTCGCAATGGCAGACGGTATGCGCTTCCTCATTGAGAACTATCCGCAGAAGCTGAACTCGGTTTCTCCCGCCACCGCTCTCGCGCCGGAGGTTCCGTGGCCGACCATTTTCCTTGGATTGTTCTTCCTCTGCACGCAGTCCTGGTGCACACACCAATCCTTTATCCAGCGTCTGCTGGCTGCAAAGAACCTGAAAGAAGCGCAGAAGGGCGCACTGTATTGTGCCTGCATGAAAATCCTCGGGTTCCTGTATCTCGCGCTTCCCGGCGTTATCGCTTACGCACTGTTTGAATTGCAGGGCAATCAGGTTACGGTTATGGACGACGCATATCCGCAGCTGATTACCCAGGTCGTTCCCGCGCCGCTGATGGGCTTTTTCGCCGCAGTCATGTTCGGCGCGATTATTTCCTCGTTTAACTCGGTCCTGAATTCGGTCAATACAATGTTTACGATGGATATCTATTATGAATTCATCAACAAAGACGCAAGCCAGGAAAAGCTGGTTTCCGTCGGCAAAAAAATTGGCATCCTTTTCGCGTTCCTGACCATGATCATCGGCCCGCTGATTTACTTCTTCCCGGCCGGGCTGAAAACGTTCCTCGATTCCTTCGTTATGCTGATTGGCCTGCCCGTTCTGTCTGGCGTTTTCGGCGGGTTCTTCTTTAAGCATCTGCCTAAGTATGCGGCACGTTTTATATTGGTATTCCATATCATCGTTTACGGTCTGTTCCTCATCACCATGAGCAGCAGAGTGCATTATTTATGGGCAATTACGGTTCTGCTTCCGCTCGAATTCCTGATCCTCTATCTCATGGACAGACACAACCGGGGCAATCAGCCCGAACCATGGGTACAGAAGGATGTACAGGCAGTTGATCTGACCCCTTGGAAATATCGCTGGGTACTGGCGGCTATCGTTATCGTTGGCGTGGTTATCGTATACGCGGCATTCTCCCCGCTTGGCATAGGGCGCTGGTAATCCTTCTTTTCTATTGTCAAAAGGCCGTCCGTTTTCCCGGGCGGCTTTTTGACGGAAAAAAGCAAAATCGTCACTGTCAACCCGCGGCATTGATATGTCTTGCCCAACCGCGCATCCACTGGCCGCCGTCCCAAACACAGAAACAAAAATGACCGTCAAAATGCACAAAATACGTACAGGCCGTAATTTGTGAAAAAAGCCCATTTGAAAATTTCCGGTTCAAGTGCTATACTGATTATAAATTTCATAGGCAATCAACGACACATGCAGCGCGTTTTGCGCGTAAGTCTGATTACGGTACATTTGCTCGGCGTGTGTGTTGGTGTCTTTTCAGCACATGCGTCTGCATGTGCTGTTTTTTGCCATAAACCAAGGAGGTCACTATGGAAAGTTCAAATTATCTCGGCACTGAAAAGGTGGGGACACTGCTGCGGAAGTTCGCCGTCCCCTGCATCTTTTCCCTGATTATTTCATGCCTTTACAACATCGTAGACCAGATTTTTGTTGGCAATGGCGTAGGCTATCTGGGGAATGCTGCCACTGGCGTTATTTTTCCGATTACGGTTGTAGGATGGGGATTGAGTTTATTTTTCGGTGATGGAGCGGCTGCCGCATTGAGCGTTTCTTTGGGACGGGGAGAGACGGAGGATATTCACAGAAGTGTCGGAAGCGCGGTTTTGTGTTCCTTTCTCTCTGGCGCGGCGGTGATTCTGATTGCATATTTATGGGGGGATGGCCTTCTTCGGCTCATTGGAGCAACAGACGCAAATATTCAAATGGCATATGATTACGGTGTCATTATTTTCGCCATGATGCCCCTTGCTATGACACAGAACACATTAGCCTCGATTATTCGGGCAGACGGCAGTCCCCAGTATGCAATGACGGCAATGCTGGTTGGAGCCGTCATCAATATAATTGGCGACCCAGTAGCGATTTTTGTGCTGGACATGGGCATTAAAGGTGCGGCATGGGCTACGATTTTAGGACAGTTTGTCAGTTTTGTTATTTGCGCTGCCTATTTGCGCCGCGCTAAGACGTTCCGGGTAAAAGCCGGCAGCTTCAGGCCGAGTTTATCCCTTTTGAAGCCGGTCATGGCTTTAGGCGCATCCAGCCTTCTGACACAGCTCTCCATTGTAATTATCACGGTTGTAAACAATATCCTGCTCGTAAAATATGGCGCACAGTCGATCTACGGCGCGGACATTCCTTTAGCGGCATTTGTAGTGATTATGAAGCTCTTTCAAATAGTCCTGAATATCGCGATTGGTATTGCCGCTGGCGCACAGCCTGTTGTCGGCTATAATTACGGTGCGAAAAACTATGACCGGGTACGGGAATTGCTGAAACGGATGATGAAGTGGACCGTTATCGTTGGCCTGATCTGCGCGATTCTTTTTGAAGCGGTTCCCGGCATCTTTATCCGTATGTTTGGTTCGGCGGATGACCCTGTTTACTTTGATTTCGCCGTACTTTGCCTGCGGGTTTACCTTTCCCTTATCCTCGTTACCTGTGTTCAAAAGGTCTGTGCTATTTTCCTGCAATCTATCGGCAAAGCAAAAGCCGCTGCCCCATTATCAATTTTAAGGGACGCACTGCTGATTGTTTTTTCCCTGCTGATTCCTGTTCTTTTAGGTGTTTCAGGAATTTTCTGGGCTGCGCCTATTGCGGATATTTTAACGATTATGATTACTGCCGCAGTTATGGTTCGTGTATGGAAGGAATTGAGCCACGGCACGAAAGCCCAAACGCCTATAACAGCAATCCAGCCTTCACGCCAGGGTTCAATTATTACGATTGCGAGAGAACACGGTTCCGCAGGAAAACGGATAGGGCAGTTAACGGCACAACGTCTCCAAATCCCTTGCTACTATAAAGAACTGGTAGCCGTTGCAGCGCAGGAAAGCGGCTTGGCGCAGGAGTTTATTTCTGGTATCAATTCCGATGAAAATGCTGTTATGCGGGAATTGTATCTTACTGCCGACCCCGTTAAACGCGCTGTTTCTGCGCAAGACAAAGCAATCCGCAAAATTGCGGACGCAGGTTCTTGTGTCCTCATAGGCCGTTCCGCAGACTATGTATTGCGGAATTATAAAAATGTGGTACGCATTTTTATCTATGCCCCAAAGAGTTACCGAAAGGAAAAGATAATGGAAATGTATGGGGACAGTCCGGAAGCCGCGCAAAAAAGCATTGCCCGTTCGGACGCAGCCAGATCGGCTTACTGCAAAAACGTTTCCGGCCAGGAATGGGGCGACCCGCATCGATACGAATTGTGTATTGACGCTTCTATGGGAGAATACGCCGCCGCAAACCTGATTTGTGATTATATGAGCCGAACGAATAAACTGTAAGAATTAGATTGTCAATTCCTTGTCAAAAGTATTTACCATAGAACGCTGAAACAACCTGTCGCATTAACGGAAAACCGTTGGATGGGACAGGTTGTTTTGCGCCTATTGGGGAATATAACGAACCGTTGGATAAAAACACATTTCTGAAGTCAGGATGTTCCGTCTGCCGTTTATCGATGTTATTTGGGGGTCGTCCTTCTGTATTCTTCCAGACATAAGACAAAGTTTTTCCGGCTTTCGATAACGCAATCTAAACTGTTCTTTATGAGAAAGAATCTTTTGCGAATATCATACTTGTTTTCTGACTCTCAGTGCCTTATAAAGTGGATTCTCTGGATGAATCACAGCGAACCCTCCCATGAGTCAGTAATTAGACAGACCTCTTCCTGGACGGAAAGAGAATTTGCTTTTATAGGGGCTGAATATAGTATAAATTGGATGACAGACTCCCGTTCTCCCGCCAGCGATGTTCCTTTCGGATGAAGCCTTCGCGACACAGCTCGTCAAGCGCGCGTTTGACAGTTGCGCGGGAAAGGTGTAGCTCCGCAGCAATGGTGCTCATAGCAAGCCAGCAGCAGCCCTCTGCATTGGTGTGGTCTTGCAGGCAACGGTAGACTGCAACCGCTCGGTGTCCCAACCCGGAATTGTGGATAGAATTGTAATAGTCTATCGATCATCACCCGGCCTTTCTCGGAACATCGGCCTGCGCGGCGGGGGAGTGCGTTCCTCGCGAAACGGCGGCTGTGGCCGTTCTGGACGGCTTGGCACGGGAGCTGGGTGCTTCTTCAGGATGGCTTTTTCAAGCTCGTCCTTGTTGGCGTAGGCGACTTTACGCTACGCTTTCTCCGGAACCTCATACGGTTGTTTGAAGCGAATGCCCCAATCGAGAAATAAGCGCAGCTGTACCTGCATCGGATGTACGCCGGTTTTCATCACAATAAAACCACCCTTCGGCATGGTTTTTAACTCGTCAGGTGTCATCAACGGACGCTCAATCATTTGCAGTGATTGCGTCGGATCGTTCTTTCCCTTGCTGATGGAGCCGCTCATAACAGTGCGACTTCCCAATACTTTCGACAGCTCCACAGCCGTTTGAGACGCTGGCGCAAATCCTCCGAAAATATTTACCTGACAGTTGTCCACAATGACTTCCGAACCTTCTTTGCCATAATTCTTTTGCAGTTGTCCGGTAATGCTTTGCACGATTGGTACAAGCATTAAACCGCGCGAACGAGATGCCGAGAACATCAGTTCAAGAGACTGAATCGGCGGACAGGTTCCAAGTTCGTCTGCAAAGAATACTGCACGGTTCGGAAGTCTGCCGCCGTATTCATCTGCTACTGTCAAAATTTCTCGATAAAGATTTTGGATAATCAGAGAAACCATGAAGTGTTTTGTCTGATCCTCTTCTGGCAAAACAATAAATATTGCAGACTTTTCTTTGCAAAACTTTTCTACCTGAGCGGTTGGGTTGCAAAGAAACAACGTAAGGGGTAAAATGTGAG
>CAJUJQ010000038.1 GCA_910586575.1 uncultured Clostridia bacterium
GCGAAAATCCCGCTTCAAGCCCAAGTCCGCTTTCTGACTGGATGGAGCACTAGGTCGTTAACGTACATTGCGATATGTTCGATTTTCATAATGCCCTTCCGTTCGTTTTTATTCGCTGTTTTACGTGGTACGCAGCTTTTTGCCCGCGTATTCGATGGTGCGGCGCGCCAGGGTTTCCAGCGAATCCACCACATCGGGGTGTGCCGCGTGCAGCTCCAAATCGCGGTGCGCGACCGACAGCTCAGTACAGCCGAGGACGATGGCGTCGCTGCCCTCCTCGCGCATACGGTTATACAACGCCGCCATTTCCTTCGCGCGGACGGGCTTGCCCGCTTTGATGCGGCCGTAAATAATCGACATCACCTGCTTTTGGGTGGCAGGGTCGGGGTAGACACAGGACAAGCCGAACCGTCGGCACATAATGCCGTAGGTATCCGCCTTGATGGTGCCCGCCGTTGCCAGGATGCCAATGCGCTTAGCATTTTGCCCGGCGCACGCCTTGACCGTTTCCTCAATAATATTCAGCAAGGGGATGGAAACCGCGTTTTGGATATGCTCATGGAAGAAATGCGCCGTATTGCAGGGCAGCACCAGGAAGCCGCAGCCCGCCCGCGCCAGCATCTGCGCATCGCGCGCCATATCGAACAGCGGCGAAAGCTTGCTTTCCCCTAAGATAAACGCCGTGCGGTCGGGGATGGTCGCATGGTTGCAGACCAGCATATTCAGATGGTCCTGGTCGCGGGAAGCGTCGGTCAGCTCGAGCACCATCTGTTCAAAATATACGGTTGCCATCGGGCCGACGCCGCCCAGGACGCCGACAAATTTTGGCTCCACGTTACACACCCCTTAAATCTTCCCTTTGAATTTGCGCTTTTGTTTCCAAAGGAATACATATGGATAAATCCTGCGGAGGAACCTGGTCTCCGCCCTGTAGTCGATAGGATTGACCGCCTTGCCGCGCGCGTACAGCGACAGCATTTCCCGGCGCAGCGCGTCATCCTTAATATAGCGTTTGAGGATGGATTTCGGGACGACTGTATACAGGCTTTCGGTGTTGTCCGCAATCACCGGCCCGTCCGCAAACTGCTTGTGGCGGATTAAATCATCCACAATCCACGGCACAACATTGAAGCCGCTCCCCGTAACATAATAATTGGAGCGCCCCAGCCGGGTATTGATTTCAAAGAAGCGGTAGGAGTTGTCACGCGGGTCATATTTGATATCAAAGTTGGCAAAGCCGGTGTAGCCGACATGCTCCAAAAGCCGCTTGGCATGCTCCATGATTTCCAGGTCCACACGGTTGATAATGGCAACCGGGTTGCCGATGCCCATATCGCCCTTGTCCTCCAGCAGCGTCTGGCCGAATGCCATAAAACGCACTTTGCTGCTTTGGTCACAGTAGCAGGTCAAGATGCGCATACCGGTATCATCGCCCGGGATGAAGTCCTGAATCAGGAATTTATAATCGTAGCTGCTGGCGTTCAGGTTTTTGAGCATGGCTTCCAGCTGTTCCCTGGTGTCGAATTTGAACACCTTTTTCTTGCCAGGGAACTGCGCATAGTGGTACTGCGCCGAGGAAGCGGGCTTCGCAATCACCGGGAAAGAGAACGGCAGGTCGAGGGCCTCCGGCGGGTTCTGGCAGTCGTAGACGTAGGTTTCGGGGTACGGGACGCCGATCTCATCGCAAATCTGATAAAAGCTGTCCTTGAGCACCAGCCGATTGAGCAGCTCCTCCTGTATATACGGAATGACGTAATACTGTTCGAGCAGCGCGCGGTTCTCGACAATCATCCGGACGTACCAGTCGCCGCAGGCCAGCAGGATCAGCTTCTTCTCCGCACGCGCCTTGCCGATTTTGACCAGCTCATCCAGAAAGGTTTCCCGCGTGTCCATCGTCGGGACAATCAGGTTTTCGATAATGTCCGAATCGCCGCAAAGGCGGCTGCGGATCATGCTCACCGCCAGCGAGCGGATGCCATACGCCTCATGGAAAGAGCGCGCAAGGCTGTATGTGGTGATGTCCCCGCCTAAAATAACCGGCAGGAAATCCAGTTCTTTACATGTCATAGCTTGTACCCGTTTCCCCGGGGAGCATCCCCAGGGGCACTTCCTTTGTGATTTTTATATTTAGCACCATTATTTTGCACCATTTAATAGTACATCAAACGTCATTTTTAGTCAAGGGCAATGTGCATAAATCGACACACGCCGGAGGACGTTACTTTGGAATAGAAAAACGCCGCGCGTCACAGCGCTTGACAGATGCGCATAAGATCTGTATAATCAAGGCACGGATAGAAACAAGACGGGGTTGCTATGACGTGTTCTGAAAGTGGACCGGCGCGCCGCGCCGGATTGCTATCGCACAGAGGGAGTATGGATATGGACTGGAACCTGGAAGCTTTTTGGAGACAATGCAGCCGGATGGATTTTATACTTGGCAAGTCCTATTTTGAGGACGGGTGCGTCACCAATATCCAAACAACGCAAAAGGGCAGCGCAAGGCTGGCAACGTGCATGGTAAAAGACGCTGGGATTCACCATGTTACGCTCGTGCAGAACGAAAAAGCGCTGGCGGCCCACTGCGACTGCGATGACTATATCGAAGAGGGATGCTGCAAGCACGCGGTCGCAGCCCTGCTCGCCTGCATCGATCAGGATGTGCACGGTACGGGAAATACCGAAAAAAACCCGGCTCCGGCACGCGTGGAAAAAAACGCGCCGTCCAGCGACGACAACGCAAAATATCTGCTGCGCCGTTATATGGACCAGACAGCCCTTCTACCGGCCGTACCGGCGCGGCTGGTGCCGCGCTTCTGCTTCAAAAGCAAGATTTCCTACCCTACGCTGACCTTTCAGGTCGGTATTGACCGGCTGTATGTAGTGCGCAATATCCCGGATTTTCTGGCTGCGGTGAGTATGCGCCAGACCCAGACCTACGGCAAAGGGCTGACGCTGTTCCATGGGATGGAGCAGTTTGACGACCGTTCACAGGCGCTGATCCGCCTGCTGATGGATCAGTACCAAACGTACCGCAGCATGAACAGCAGCAACAATTATTATAGCAGTATTTATTATGAATACGGGAACAAGAATGAAATCACCATCAACGGCGGCTCGTTTGACCAGCTGTTTGACCTGCTGAAGGGCACGTCCGTTCAGCAGCAGAGCAACAACGGGACATTCGAGCTGGCAGAAGAGGACCCGCAGGTGCATTTTAAGCTGACGCGGAAGGACGGGGCCGCCGACGTCAAAATCCGTATGGCGCAGGCGTGCAATTTCTTTGGCAGCAGTGATGCGCTGTATGCCCGGACCGAGAACCGGATACTGCGGTGCAGCAGCGAGTTCCGGGAAAAGGTATACCCCATGCTCAGCAGCGGCTCCAAGCAAATGCAGTTCGCGCTGGGCGACTTGCCCGCGCTGTGCAGCTATGTATTGCCCGCGGTGGGGCCTTATGTTACCGTCAAGGACCCGGACGCACTGCTTCAGGAATACGGCCCCGACGAGTGCACACCCTGCTTTTATTTCGATATCGAGGATGATGTGCTGACCCTGCGGCTGGTGTTCCGTTATGCCGGGGGTGATGTGTATTACACGGGACAAAACAAGGAAAAGCCCGGCGTCAAGCGCGACCCGCGCGCTGAACAGGAAACCGCAGCCATGGTGAAATCCGTTTTTGAGGAGCAGCCGGACGGCTTTACGCTGAGCGGGGCTGACACTGTGTTTGACTTCCTGACCGAACAGCTGCCGCGCTGGCACGAGCGCGGCGAGGTGTATATCAGCGACCGCCTGCGCGGCAGGCACATCCAGCCAACTGGGAGCAGCGTGGGGGTCTCGCTTTCCGACGGGACGCTCGCGCTCGAAATCAACACCGGCGGCTTCCCGCCCGAGGAGCTGGAAGCACTCTATCAGAGCCTGCTCCAGAAGCGCCGCTACCACCGGCTGTCCGACGGACGGTACCTTTCGCTTGATGGCTCGCCCTGCGAAAAGCTTGCCGAAATGACACACATGCTCCAGCTTTCGCCCGAGCAGCTGGCTTCGGGGAAGGTGGAGCTGCCCGCCTTCCGCGGGCTGTACCTTGACAACCTGCTCAAGGGTGACAACGGCTTACAGGTCAGCCGGGACAAGCAGTTCCGCACGATGGTGCGCAATTTCAAATCGGTTGCCGAAAGCGACTATACGGTACCCGATTCCCTGGACAAAATCCTGCGCCCGTATCAAAAGGTCGGCTTCCGCTGGCTGAAAACACTCGAAAGCTGCAACTTTGGCGGGATTCTCGCCGATGAAATGGGGCTTGGCAAAACCTTGCAGGTGATTGCCTTCCTGCTGACCGTGCGCCGGTCGGAAACCGGGCTGCCCAGCCTGATTGTATGCCCGGCGTCACTGGTTCTCAACTGGGCGGACGAGCTTGCCCGGTTCGCGCCGGAGCTGAAACCGCTGCTGGTGATGGGCACGGCGGCGGAGCGCAAACGCCTGCTTGCCGCCGGGGACGGGGCCGACGTGTGGGTTACCTCCTATGAGCTGCTCCGGCAGGATACCGAGCAGTATCAAAACCAGAAGTTTTATAGCTGTGTCCTGGACGAGGGGCAGCACATCAAGAACCGCACAACACTGGCTTCCAAGGCGGTCAAGCAGGTGGACGCGCGGCAGCGCTTCGTGCTGACCGGCACCCCGATTGAAAACCGCCTGAGCGAGCTTTGGAACCTGTTCGATTTCCTGATGCCAGGTTATCTGTTTAGCCACGGCAGCTTTGTCGAAAAGCTGGAAAAACCGGTCGTGAAAAGCGGCGATGAGGGGGCTTCCGCGCAGCTGCGCCGCCTGGTGCAGCCCTTCCTGCTGCGCCGCTTGAAATCCGATGTGCTCCGCGAGCTGCCGCCCAAAATTGAGCACGTCCGGCGCATCCCGCTCACCGAGGAAGAGCGCAGGGCCTATCACGCTTCCGCCGCGGCCGCGCTGCAGTCGCTGGCAGGCGGCGGGCAGGGCAAGCTTGCGATTTTAGCCGCGCTGACCCGCCTGCGGCAAATCTGCTGTGCGCCCGACCTGTGCTTCGAGAATTACGACGGCCCGCGCAGCAAGCTGGAAGCCTGTCTGGAATTGTGTTCCGGATTGGCCGAAAACGGGCATCAAATCCTGCTGTTTTCGCAGTTTACATCCATGCTTGACCTGATCCGCCCCCGGCTGGACGCGCTGGGCATCAGCAGCTTTACCCTGCAAGGCTCGACGCCCAAGCAGGAACGCGCCCGCCTGGTGAAAGCCTTCAATGAAGGGGGCGCGTCGGTATTCCTGATTTCGCTGAAAGCGGGCGGCACGGGGCTGAACCTCACGGCGGCGGATACCGTTATCCACTACGACCCCTGGTGGAACCTCGCCGCGCAGGAGCAGGCCACCGACCGCGCCCACCGTATCGGGCAGCTGGCGCATGTACAGGTTTATAAGCTGATTGCACAGGACAGCATCGAAGAGCGGATTTTGGATCTTCAGTCGAAAAAGGCCGCGCTGATGGACGCCGTATCCGGCGACGGCAGCGCCGCGATCCTTGAAATGTCAAAGGACGACCTTTTAGCACTGCTTGAATAACATAAACCGGTTGTAAAAAGCCCCAAAATATAACGCAGGCCATCCGCTGGGCGGATGGCTTTTTTCTGCACAAAAAGGGAGCGGGCAAACGCCCGCTCCCTGAAATCTATGCTGTTTTCCCAAAAACAACGGTGTTGTTCCGATTACTGGAGCAGCTGGAGAACGCCCTGCGGAACCTGGTTCGCCTGCGCGAGCATCGCCTGCGCGGACTGGATGAGGATGTTGTTCTTGGTGTAAGCCATCATTTCCTCTGCAACGTCGGTGTCGCGAATCGTGGACTCTGCGTCCTGGATATTCTCGGTCATGACGGACAGGTTGTTGATGGTGTGATCCAAACGGTTCTGGGTAGCGCCCAGCGTGCCGCGAACGTCGGATACGGTATTGATAGCGGTCTTGATCTTGTCAACCGCAGCAGCGGCGCCATCCTGCGTGGAAATATCCAGGCCTTCCAGGCCGAGGGACTTGGCGTGCATATCCTTAATATTCACCTTGAGCTGGTTGAAGGATTCCGCAGTATCACCAATCTGGAGGGTCAGGCTCTTGCCTTCGCTCGGGGTCTGGGGGCCGGTGAAGCCCAAAGAGCGCTCGATTTCGGAAAGCTTCCGGAGGTCATACTCCTGCTTGCCGGTGGTATAGTCCGGACGCTCGGTGAAGGTCAGGCGGTTCTTGTCGTAACCAACGGTGTAAACCTCGTTGTCCTTCGCCGCAACGGTTACACGCTCCGCAACCTTTTCAAGGTCTACGTTCAGCTCGCCGGTCTTAGCGTCTACCATGTCGCCGATATAAACCTTGGTGCTGTCTTCCTTCGCCGCAGCTTCATCGGTGGTAAAGGTGTAATTCTTGCCGCCGATGAACAGGGACGCGGTATCAGCTACCATATCCTCGGTCAGAGAATAATAAGTGCTTGCCAGACGGTTGCCGCCCGCTGCTTCGTCAGGCTCATTGTAGGTAGTGCTCTTCTGGTAATCGCCCTTGACCTGCTCGCTGTCGTTGATTGCGTTGCCCGCCTTATCGGTAATGGTAACTTCGCGGTCCAGTGTCGCCGTATTGGTCTTGCTGTCGCCGTCTATCTGCGTAAAGGTCAGCGTGTAATTATTCTCAACACTGATTTTGTACGTAGCACCGTCGTTCAGGGTTACGCCATTCTCAAGCATATCCTGCGTCAGGGTAACACCATTTATTTCAGCCTTGCCGCCCATGATAGCATTAAGGATCGCCTTGGCGTCCATCTTATCGTTCGTCCCAATCGCAGAATTAGACCCGGTGTCAGTCTGAGTAGCTGCGTTAGTGGTGCCAAGGTTGCCAGCAGCTTCCTCGCCCGCCTTCTTCGCGGTGAACTTGATCCCGTCGCCAGCATCATTCCAGCTTGCGGTGTAGTTTTTCGTCTTGTCAGCATTATACTGGGTGATGAACTCCTGAAGCTGATCCTTAATATCGGTGGAATTAACAGTGTACTTGCCATCGCCAATTTGCAGCTCGCCGGACAACTTCGTAGCAACTGCACTGACAGCGGTCGCAGCCTTTTCATCAACACCAGCCGTCGTTTCCGCCCAAGTAAGGGTCATGGAGCCAGACCCGTCCTTACTTGTATAGGTAACCCCCATATCAGCAAGGGAAGGCATACCGTTTTCGTCTGTGTTTACGCCTGTATTTGTGCCCTCAAGTACAATAGTCGCACCAGTATTCGTAGCGGAATCAAAACCATCTACTTCCGCACGGCCATAAATCATTGCCGCCAAATTGCTAGCAGTCGCATTTGCTAACGTAAGTTCTGTACGGCTGGCATCATCAAGCGTGTCACCAGCGTTTGCAACAAGCTCGTAAGTGGTGTCGCCAATTTGGATTGTGTCACCCGCTTTAAGGGAGCTAACAGCCAGAGTACCGGTATTCTTCTGCTTGACGCCATCCACACCATCGGTCAATGTAGCGCCATTCGGAGTAGTTGCGCCCGTAGTAGCGACTGCACCAGCAGTTTTAGCGGTGAATTTTACCTGGTTGCCAGAATCAGCGACGGATGCAGTCCACTGTGTGTTGGCAGTGTCAGCATTATACTGATCAGCCCAAGATTGAAGCTGATCCTTCAGTGTAGATCCTTCAACGTTGTATGCCTGGCCAGCAACTGTCATTTCCCTGACATTGGTTATACCGGTAAGCGCGCCGCTGTCATAAACGGCCTTGGATGCGCCGCCCTCCAACGTAATCTCATCGTCGCCGATCTTGATAGTGATTCCACCATTAGGATCGTCGTTGCTATAGGTCACATTGTGCAGCGAGAAACCAAACTGCGCGTTGGTTGCCGTGGAAGAGCCTTTATGCAGGACGGTATCCTTGCCGAGGATCTGGCCAATTTCCGGCAGTGCGGGGTCAGCCGCGCCAGCGGCAGCCGCCAGAATGTTCTTCAGCTCGCCCGGGATTGGGCTGGCATCCATCGAGCCGTCGAGCAGCTTGATGCCGTTAAAGTTGGAGCTGTCAGCAATGCGGTTGATTTCGTCCAGCAGCTGGGAGACTTCCTTCTGAAGCTGGGTGCGGTCCGTCTCGTTGTCGTAAGTGCCGTTTGCCGACTGGGTAGCCAGCTCGACCATACGGTTCAGCATATCGTGAACTTCGGTCAGCGCGCCTTCAGCGGTCTGCACCAGCGAAATACCGTCCTTGGCATTCTTCTGCGCGGTTTCCAAACCGGTGATCTGCGCACGCATTTTCTCAGAAATAGCAAGACCTGCAGCATCATCGCCCGCACGGTTAATCTTGTAACCAGACGACAATTTCTCCAGGTTCTTTTTCATTGCGGACAGGTTATTCGTATAGTTACGATATGCACCCATCGCCATAATATTATGTTGAATACGCATAATTGTTCTCCTTCAATTATATGCCGGGCAGTTCCTTCCGCCCGTCCGTTGGGTTTCGCGCCGTGGTGATCTGGTCATTACGGCCGTTTAATGTGCCCGAACCCTTCGGCGCAACGCGTTCTGTCCGAGACGGTCTGCGCAGACCGTCCGGAATTTGTAAGAGGGGCAGACGCCTTTCTGGTCAGTCCTTCCGACCGGCCCCGCGCCCTCTATAGCGATATCATAAACGATACCCAGGGGATTTGTCAAGCACTTTTTTCATAAATTTATCCAGCCCATTTTTGTGCATTCTATACAAAAGCTGACAGCGCCCCCGCAAGGGAGCGCGCCATGCAGGACAGATAAAACCAGAGAGTTATTAAGCAAGATTTTAATACTTTCCCGATAATGTTGAAAACTGCTTTTTCAGAAGGATCAAAAAGACACTGTTCAGGCAGTTTTGGGGACAGGCTTTTTCCCCTTCCCTGCGCGCAGCTCACGCACGCCGATATAAAGCAGCAGCAGCCCAAAGCCCCGCCGCAGCAAACTAACATCAATCCGCGCCGCAAGCAGCGCCGCAGCCGCCGAGACCGGAAGCCCCGCCAGCGTACACCACAGCACGGCTTGTTTGTCCACGAGCTTATTTTTGATATGCGAATACAGCGCCGCCGGGGCGCAAACAATAAAATACAGCAGGTTAATCCCGCCTGCCGCGAATTGCTGCACCCCCGCAAACATTGTCAGGTAAAGCATCAGCAGCGACCCGCCGCCAACGCCGAACCCGGACAGGATACCGGTTACCAAGCCGACCACAAGCGCAAAAAACATGATTAAATGCACCTCTCTTTCACAGCAGCAGAAGCGCCCGGATGCCGCCGTATAAAATCAAAACGCCAAACACCCGGCGCAGCCATAGCATATTGATTTTCCCGAAGATTTTTCCGGCGATAACCCCGCCCAGCGCGCCGCCTATTAAATAGGGCAAATTCCGTACAACCGAAATATCCCCTTTTTGCAGATATATTACCACTGAGACAACCGACAGCGGCAGAATGATTGCCACCGAGGTTGCAAAGGCACGGCGCTGCTCCAGCCCTGCCCAGCCGGTCAGCAGCGGCACCAGAAACAGCCCGCCCCCTGCCCCGAAAAAGCCATTCGCAAGCCCGGCCAGCGCGCCGGTAACCAGCAGCCGCCCGCGCGCGCCCGAATGCCTGCCGCCATTTCCCATAAAAAACACCCCTTCCGCGGCTAGTTTGCGCAGGAAAGAGCGGTTTATGCAAGGCAGCCGAAACGGCGCCGGGAATATTGAGCGCCCATCCCGGCGCAGCCATAAAAAACCATAAAAAACCCTCTTGCAGAGGCATCGAAAAGATGATATAATATTTCCGACATATGACGGAAACACAGGAAGGAGGTATCCCCATGCCAAGGCCGAGCCGGTGCAGGCGTATCTGCTCCGAACCGGCATATGACCGGTTCCGGCCCGAAGGAATCCCCTGCGGCGGCAGTGCCGTCCTGACGGTGGATGAATACGAAGCCATCCGGCTGATCGACCTGGAACAGCTGACCCAGGAGGAATGCGCCCGGCAGATGGATATTTCCCGCACCACCGTCGCAGAGGTTTACAGCGCCGCGCGGCACAAGCTGGCGGACAGCATCGTGAACGGAAAAGCGCTTCTGATTGCGGGCGGCCATTACCGGCTTTGCGACGGCATCGCCGCCGGGGGCTGCCGCGGGCCGTGCCATCGGGGCGAAAACAAGAATCAAACGGCAATCCTGAAAGGAGCAAATGAAATGAGAGTTGCGGTTACTTATGAGAACGGAATGATTTTCCAGCATTTTGGCCACAGTGCGGAATTTAAGGTTTACGACATCGCGGGCGGGCAGATTGCGCAGGAACAGGTGGTCAGCACCAACGGCAGCGGGCACGGGGCGCTTGCAACACTCCTTTCCGGGCTGGAGGTTGACGCGCTGATCTGCGGCGGCATCGGCGGCGGCGCGCAGAACGCGCTGGCGGAAGCCGGGATCAAGCTTTACGGCGGGGTTTCCGGCGAGGCGGACGAGGCCGTCCGCGCGCTGCTGGCGGGAAGCCTTGATTATCAGGCGGCTCCGCAGTGCAGCCATCACGGCGAGCACGGGCACGGCCATGGACACGGCCACTGCGGCGAAAACCATCAGGGCTGCGCCGGAAACGGCAGCTGCCACTAAAAAGCATATAAAAAAAGCTGTTCTGGACAACAATTGATTCCAGGACAGCTTTTTTGTCTGTATATGGCGGGACACAGGCACGGCTCAAACCAAGCTGAGCGCGCCAATGACCGCGCTGGAGCCAAGCGCCATAATAATCCCCGCAGTGATGACGCCCGCCGCGATGGACAGGAACGCCCGCCCGCGCCGCATTTGCAGCAGCGTCGCAATCACCGCGCCCGACCACGCGCCCGTTCCCGGCACCGGGATGGCGACAAACAAAAACAACCCCCAATGCGCGTACCGCGTCACCTGCTCGCTTTTGCTCATCAGCTTGCGCTGGTACCACAGCGAAAAATTACGCAGCACCGGCAGCTTTTCCAGCCATTTCAGCAGCTTTGCGCCGAACAGCAGCAAAAACGGGATGGGTAAAATATTGCCGGTATAACAGATGGGCAGAACCTCGCCCCAGGGCATCCCCAGCCCCAGGCCAAGCGGCACCGCGCCGCGCAGCTCCACCAGCGGAACCATCGAAATCACAAACAGCGCAGCCTCACGCCCCGCGCCTAAGAGCCATTGAAAAAGAGCCTCCATAAATACCTCGTCCTAACAATAATGTTCCCGGCATGCGCCGGGACAATCCTGCAAATTTTGCCGCGCCGGAAGCGTCACAGCAGCGGCGCGAACAGGCGCAGCAGCGAGGCCGCAATCGAAGTCGGCCACGAAACGCGCCGCAGCCATTCCTCGTCAATTTCCCGGCTGACGGCCATAATTTCCTCGATATCCTCCTTCGCCTGCATCACAACGTCATTGGAATAGAATACCGTCCCGCACTCGAAATGCATATAAAAGGAGCGGAAGTCCATATTCATCGTACCGACAACCCCGATTTCATCGTCCGCGACAATCATCTTTGCATGCAGGAAGCCCGGCCGGTACTCATACAGCCGCACCCCCGCGCGGAACAGCTGCGGGTAAAAGGAACGCGTGACCATATACACCAGTTTTTTGTCCGGGATGCCCGGCATGATAATCCGCACGTCAACGCCCGATTTCGCCGCGACGGACAGCGCGGTCAGCATCTCGTTGTCCAGCACCAGATACGGGGTCGTGATATAAACATACCGCCGCGCCGTTGAGATGAGCTGCATATACACCGCCTCGCCAACATTGTCCTGGTCAAGCGGCGAATCGCCGAACGGCTGGATATAACCCGCCGCAGGCTGTTGCAGCGTGGGACGGTAAACCGACGTATCCGCCGGGATTTTCTCGCCCGTGCTGAACTCCCAAAGCTGCAAAAACATCAAGGTTGTGTTAAAGGTCGCGTCGCCCTTCATGCATACGCCGGTATCCTTCCAATGCCCGAAACGGACAATATGGTTGATATACTCATCGGCAAGGTTGATGCCGCCCATGTAGCTGACTTCTCCGTCAATCACACAGATTTTGCGGTGGTCGCGGTTGTTCAGGTAGGTGTTCAGCGTCGGGATGAAGCGGTTAAAACGCACCGCACGCACGCCACGTTCCCGCAGCATACGGTCGTAGTGGCCGGGCAGCTTGCCCATGGTACCCGCGTCATCGTAGAGCAGCCGCACATCGACCCCTTCGGCGGCCTTCGCGGACAGGATTTCCAGAACCGAGTCCCACATCAGCCCCGGCTCGATGATGAAATATTCCATAAAAATAAACTTTTTCGCCTTGGGCAGTTCTTCCAGCAGGGACTGGAAAAAATCCTCCCCCAGCGGGAAATATTCCGCGGTGGTATTGGTCCAGGCGGGCATTCCTGTGATATTCTCGATATAACGGCATTTCGCGGCGTGGCGTGCCGACTCGGCGCAGAGCTGCTCCGAAGCGGGCTGCAGGCCGCTGCCGTCAAAGCGCGGGCGGCGCGGCGTGAACCGGTGCCGCAGTTTGGACTGGTTAAACGGCGTATTCCCCCAAAACAGATAGAACACCCCGCCAAACAGCGGGAAACTCAGGATAACAACAATCCACGCGGTTTTATACGCAGGGTTGTCTTCCTTGCGCACCAGCCAGACGACCATGACGACGCTCAGCCAGGTAAACAGCGTGACCAGCACGCGCCAGCGCCCGGTCAGCCGGGACAGGAAAAACAGGAACCCGACTGCCTGAAGCAACATCAGCAGCCCGCCGACGAGACGGCGGTCACCGAGCAGCCGCCCCAAATGGCGGCGCATATGAGGATTTTTAGGCTTCATAATAGCCCTCCTTTCCCCTGAACACAGAAAATCCGACAAAAAGGATTCCTTACTATAGTAGCCGAAAGCGCTGGAAAAGTCAATAGACCTGTTATACTCGCGAATGAAAAGATTTGCCGTATTCACCCACCCTGCCCGCCATCCGTTTGGCGGGCAGGGCAAGGTGCAGCAACGATGATTGCCATTCCAATTCCCGCCGCAGCGGAGAAAGGGAGTCCAGAGGGATGAGTCCCTCTGGCGCTGTCCGCGCAGGACCGCCCGCCGCGCAGGCGAACCGAACGGCAAACTTTAACGCACACGAGTATAGAAATCAAAATCTATGCCGGATACCGAAGGCTCGCGGCGGACGGGGCGCCAACCGTCCCCGAACAGGCCTGATGAAAGGGTTGTAAACAATTTTTGATGGCGGCGCCCGTTTCCGGAAAAAGGGTTTTCATTTCTGCGGCGCTGTGGTATACTAGGGAGAGTAAATTCGAGTAAAAAGGAGTTTGAGTTATGCAGCACCGAGTCCCCAGAGAAGAATTGGACGCACGCCTGGACGCGCTGCGCGCGGCGCTGACGCGCGAGGAACCAGGCTGGCAGATGGCAATTCTAAACGATAAAATCAGTATGTACTATTTTACCGGCACCATGCAGGTAGGCGCGTTTGTCGTCACGCCGGAATCGGCGGTGCTCTGGGTGCGCCGCGACCTGGGACGGGCGCAGGCGGAGTCTCTTTTCGCGGACATCCGGCCAATGAAAAGCTTCCGGACACTGGGCGAAGCGTACCCCGCCCCCAGGACGGTTTGGCTGGACAAACGGACGGCAACCCTGGAATGGCTGGATATGGTGCGGAAATATCTGCCGTTCGAGGAAATCCGCCCGATTGGCGGCATCTTAAACGGGCTGCGCGCCCGTAAGAGCGCCTATGAAATCGGCCTGATGCGGGACGCGGGGGCAATCCACAGGGAAGTCATCCACGGCATTGCGCCGGGGCTGCTCCGCGAGGGCATGAGCGAAGCCGAGCTGGGCGGGCTGCTTTACACGGAATTCCTGAAGCGCAGCTCGATGGGGATTTCGCGGTTTAACCAGCCGCTGGGCGAGGATATCGCGGGGCTGGTCGCGTTCTCGGAAAACGCGCTGCTGACGACGGCTTTTGACGGGCCGGGCGGCACAGCAGGCACCTGCACGGCGGTGCAGGGCGTCGGCTCCCCGGCGCGGAAGCTGCGCGCGGGCGATCTGGTATTCATCGACATGCCCGCCGGGCGCGAGGGCTACCACACCGATAAAACCGTGGTGTTTTATTACGGAAGCCCGTCGCAAAATCCCGCTTTCGCGCAGATTCAGGCGGCTTACGACTACTGCGTGGCGCTTGAAAAGCAAATTGCCGCCAAACTTGTCCCGGACGCGGTACCCGAAGCAATCTATCAGGAAATCATGGACGCCATCGACCCGCAATATCGAGAGGGCTTCATGAACGGCGGCAAGTTCCTGGGGCATTCCATCGGGCTGATGATGGACGAGCCGCCGGTGCTGGCACGGGGCTTCCGTGAACCGATTGAGGCGGGCATGACCTTTGCGGTAGAGCCAAAAATCGCGCTGCCGGGCATCGGCCTTGCCGGCACCGAAAACACGTATCTTGTGACAGCCGATGGCCCGGCGCAGCCCCTGAACGGCGGCCCCCTGCCGCTTCTGACGGTTTCATAACCTGAAACATCCAGCATATTAAAAACGGGCCGGGAACGCTCCCGGGAGGAATATTATGAAAAAATTTGTGTTAGTTGCCAATTCCACCATTGACGAAACCGCCGCTTACTATGCGGAACACGACATCAAGTGCGCCAGCCTGTCCTTTACGATTGACGGCCAGACCATCAAGGAGGACTTTGGCGCAACACTGCCGTTCCACGATTTTTTTGAGAAGCTGCGCGCGGGCAGCACGAGCCAGACCTCGCAGGCACAGGTCGGGGACTATCTCTCCATCTTCCGGGACGCCTGCGCCGCCGGGCTGGACGTGGTATACCTTGGCTTTTCTTCCGGGCTGTCCGGCTCGTATCAGGCGGGCTGCATGGCGGCGCAGGAGATTGGAAAGGATTTTCCGGAACGCAAAATCCGCTGCGTGGACACCCTTTCGGCAGCAGGCGGCGAAGGCGTCCTGGTTGATTTGGCATGGCGCATTCGCGACGAAGGCAAAACCGCCGATGAATGCGCCGACGAAATCGAGGCCCTGAAAATGCACGTCCTCCATCTGGTGACGGTGGACGACCTCAACCACCTTTGGCGCGGCGGGCGTGTGTCCCGCACATCGGCGGTGCTGGGCACGCTGGTCGGCATCAAGCCGGTAATTTTCCTGGATAATAACGGCACGCTGCAAGTCTGCCATAAAATCCGCGGGCGCAGGCAGTCGCTGGAATTCCTGGGGGATGAGCTGCTCAGGCAGCTGGACGCACGGGAACAGCTGCTCCGCGCGGAGGGCAGGGACGCCGAGGCGCAGGCGCTGCGCGGTCAGATTGTCCGCATCAGCCACGGCGACTGTGAACCCGACGCGCAGTACCTGGCGGACTATCTGCACGCGCACGGGCTTCCCAATGTCGCGATACGGATGATTGATACCGTCATCGGCTCCCATACCGGCCCGGGCGTGATTGCGCTGTTTGGCATCGGCAGCGAACGCCGCGCGTTCTGACAATTTATCAGCACAGCCAAAAGGGAGTGATTTATGCCATTTCTAAAAGAAAAAACTGTTTCGGATGAGGTGTACTACACATTAGAGGATGCATTAGAATGGGATGAAGGGAAACGCACCGAACTGATTAACGGCGTCCCCATGATGATGTCTGCGCCAAGCAGTATTCATCAGAGCATTTCTATGGAATTATACTCGTGTGAGTTAAAGTTTGCCGTTCGGTTTGCCTGCGCGGCAGGCGGTCCTGCGCGGACAGCGCCAGAGGGACTCGTCCCTCTGGACACCCTTTCTCCGCTGCGGCGGGAATTTGGAACGGCAATCATCGTTGCTGCACCTTGCCCTGCCCGCCAAACGGATGGCGGGCAGGGTGGGTGAATACGGCAAATCTTTTCATTCGTGAGTATATGTGTACAGCTGCACAATTGGCTGAATGGGAAAAATGCAGAATTTTTGCATCCCCGTTTGCTGTGCGGCTATTTGAGCGAAAATCAGATAAACCGAAAGATGTAAGCACCGTGGTGGAACCGGACATTTCTGTCATTTGTGACCCTGATAAGATTGACCGCATTGGCTGCCGGGGCGCGCCTGATTTGATGATTGAAATTTTCTCCCCTTCAAGCCGCCGGCATGACAGCCTGACGAAATTGAACTTATATCGGCGGGCCGGTTGCCGCGAATATTGGCTCGTAGATGCGGAAGCGGGATCTGTACAATCGTTTTTATTGGAAAATGGGAATTATTTTTTAACAGGCTTCGGCCAGTATGGCGATGAAATGAAAGTCCATGTGCTGGACGGCTGCACCATTGACCTGTCAGCCGTATTCCCGGAGCCAGCTCCGGAGCTATCCGACGAAAACTGAACGCAAAAAAACGGGCGTCCCCTTCCGGAACGCCCGTTTTTGCATCTTTTAGTGGTTTTCCATCTCCTGCACCATCGGTGAGACTTGGGAAAGCATATTGTCCATATCCTCAAACATGCCGCTTTTCATGGTGCCGAGCCTGCTGGCGCTGCTCAGGTGCTTCAGAATCTCCTGCTGCCCTTCCTTGATTTTGTCAAAGAACTGGCAGATGACCAGCAGCGCGCCCTGCGACTGCTCAATCACGCCGGAGATTTCATTTTGTACGGCGGTCGAACCCCGCGCCGCCTCGGTGATATGATGGAAGGTTTCATAAGTACCATTCGCGGTTTCCACGCTCTGCCCCAGCACCCCGCGGGATACCCGGATACTGCCATTCAGGCGGCTGGCGCCGCCCTCCACCTCGTGAATGCCGGTGTCAACCTCATTTGCAAGCAACTTGATTTCCTCAGCCAGATCCTTCACCTTGGCGGCGACCACCGCGAAGCCCTTGCCCTTTTCCCCGGCGCGCGCTGCTTCAATCGAAGCGTTAATCGCAAGGATATTGGTTTCCTCCGCGATATCGACAATCTTGCCCATGCACTGCTGGATGCCGTCCACCGAAGCCTGAAGCTGAGCGAATGTGCTTTCCATCTCTCCGAACGACTGCTCGACCTGCATGGATATCGCTTTCAGCTCTTCCACCATTCCCTGTGCTTCGCCCACGGCGCTGCCAATCGATTCCCGCACTTCACGGTACCGCCCCGCCGCCTGGTTGACATTGGAAAAATTGTTGCCGAAATTATGTAACTGCTCCTGAAACTGGTCGGCCTCCCGCAGTACGCCAGAGAACGCGCCGCGCACCATGCGCAGCTCCCCCAGCGATTCCACCTCGCGCTGTGCCAGCTGCTTGAGATAGCCCTTCAGGCAAGCCGCCACATGCAGCATCGGACGGAGGCTATCCGGGGACGCCTTTGTATCCAAACGGTTTTTCCTGGAAAAAAACATAGACTTCCCCTCCCTTATTCAAAGGCCACGCAGGTCATGGATTGATTGACAAACCGGTTATTATAGTGCTCGCCATAGCCGACAAAACCGGCGTGGCTGCCAAGCGCGGCCATTTCCCGCAAATACTCCTGCATATAGCCCTGTTCGCTGAACAGCTTATAGCGGAACAGGCAGTTGACCGAGAACACCGCCGAACGCTTCGGGAAGTCCCGGCAGATTTGCTGAATGGTCTGGCGGGTTATGGCGCGGTAGTCGCCCAGCTCCAGCAGGATAAGGACATCCGAATCATTCACCTGGCGGAAGCAGGCCAGCGCGTTCCCTTCCACCTCCTTGATGGAGATGATGCAGACATCGTCCCCATTGATCTTGCCGAACGGGTTCTGGAATGTCTGCGTCTGGATTTGCTGCGCGTTGACGTGCAGGATATCCTCGTAAACCTGGCGGGCGGGCTTACCGTTCAGCGCGCCGATAATGTATTTTTCCCGGTTGGTCTGGGAAGCAATAAACTGGTAGTTCCCCAACTGGTGATAAATATTTTCCTTATAGGTTTTGACCCTGCCGTGCAGGTTGCGCACCAGCGCGTATGCCGCCGCGTCCGCGTACACCCTGCCGTTCACCGAGACTTTCCCCTGATCGCCGGTACCGCCGACCAGCGGGATGCCCCGCTGCCCCAGCACCGAATAGAAGGTGGTCAGCACGCAGGCGTCATTGCCCGCGCAAAAGTCAATACAGACCGTGTCCCGGTCGCTGCCGCCAATGGTACGGATATCCTGTTCCAGCCGCCCGATATACTTCACCGGCATGGTGGAAACCTGTTCCAATACGTTCGCGGCAACGCTGACCCCATCCGAAAACGCAATCAGCCCCACGCCTTCCTCTACAATATTATGATCATAGCTCATGCCGATACAACCGATGCTTGGTACTCCGGGAAAAAATTTTTCAAGCTCCTGCACATGCTGTTCAAACTGCTTCCCGTTAGAAAGCAGCATGATAAATTGAGGGCTGGCCAGTGCGCGGGCCGCTTCTTTCAGATCCCCGCTCCGGCTCATGCCAAATGTCTGTCTCATGTCTAAGCATCTCCTTTCAAATACTCCTCAGGGCGCAAGGAAAGCCTATCCGTAAAACAGGGCCAGGAATTTACAGGCAGGCTGCTGCTTCTTATTATACTTCATCCACGGCTGGCACGTCAACCAGTTTTCTGATTTTTGCAGGCGGGACCGGCATTTTCATTCTGCGGCAGCCCGATTGCTTCGGGCATAAAAAACAGCCCCGTGGGCTGCGAAATCCGCACAGGGCCGCTTCATGTTTCCGGGAAGCCTAACAGCTCATCTACCGATACGCCAAACAGCCTGGCAAACGCGTTCAGCTCAATATCGGTGACAAAGCGCTGTCCCGCCTCAATTTTGGAAATAGCGTTTTTGTCCAAATCCAGCCCCGCAAGCTGGAGCCGGTCAGCAAGCATCCGTTGGGACATCCGCGGCCGCACCATTTTCCGAAGGCTGGCAATTTTCGAGCCGCACACATTCAGTTTTCCGTCTATACTTCTGTTCTTATACATTTTATCCCATTGACATTCATTGCTTGTCATCATTGGGAATATTATATGATATAATACGCCCAAAGGTGACACTCACTAAATGTCAATAAGAAAGAAGTGTGTTTTTATGAAAGAAGAAATTTCGGAGATAGTATATCAACTGATGAACGGCTATTTAATGCCTGACACCGTACCAAAAGCCTTATGGGACTCCATACCGGATGCATTTCGGGATGGGACGGTCTGTGCAGAATGGATGGATGATATTTACAATGCGCGGATGCGTCTTGGCGGCCGGCTGGGAACAGACGAGGAAGATCCGGATATCCTGACCATTGTAAACACATACGAAAAAATTGCACGGTACATTGGAGAATCGATGTATGGTTACGGCAAGATGAACCTGGAAGCACTTCTCCCGGACGAAACCGGCGGGCAGCCCAAACCCAAGCTCACCCTCTGCAAGTAGCTTTTCGCCGCCGCACGCAATCGTAAAAGAGCCGCACCGTTTTTCGGGCGCGGCTCTTTTGCGGGATATCGTCCTGTCTGTCTCAGAGCGTTACATAAGCAACGTCATGCCCGAGCGCGGGCAGGATGGTTTCCCGCAGGTCGTGCATGGAAAACCGCAGGCTGCTGGTATTGGCGCAGGGGTGGCAGGCAAACGCTTCCTGCTGCATCACGTCGCGGTCAATGACCAGGCGCACCTTTTTTTCGGTATCGAACAGCAGCCCGAGCACGCTGGCAGACCCCGGCGCCGCCCCCAGGTACGCCTGCATCTTGTCCCCGTCCGCGAAGGACAGGCGCGAACAGCCCAGCTGCCCGGTCAAATCCTTGGTATGGAACACCTTGCGCCCCGGCATCAGCAGCAGATAGAATTGGGTTTTCTGCCGGTTGCACAAGAAGAGGTTTTTGCATATCTCAGCGCCCAGCAGCTTTTCGACCTCCTCACAGCATTCGATGGAAGGGGCCGCTGCATGGTCCATCCGCTGGTACTCAATTTTCTGCGCGTCGAGAAAATCATACACTGCGCATTCGCTCGGGCCGCGCCCGGACAAATCGTCCGGCCTCCCGCTGTACAGCGTCGGGTCAATCTGTAAATCCGGCATGGAAAACGCCTCCTTATAATTCAGCCTGTTTTCCGAACAGGTTAAGATAGAAGCCCCGGCACGTCAAGCGGGTTTACATCTCGGAAAGCAATTCAAGCAGCATATCCAGCGTGCGCGCCTTCCCGAGCGGCGCAGCCAGCATCCGCAACAGCCAATCCGAATCCGGCAGGGTGGGCAGCTCATCCAGCGGGCCGGAACGGCAGGTTGCCTTCCCGGCGTCCTCCACAACCATCTGTCCGTCCTCCCCAAGTGCCCTGAGATATTCTTCCTGTGTAATGCACCGCATGTTACGCATGACGGTGAGCGCTTCCTTCCGCTCGAATAAAGACAGCTCACCGGGGTAACGGTCTTTCAGATACTGAATGTTTTCCTCCGTCCAGCCCTCCGATCCGGGGAGGTCAATCGGGGTACGGGTTTTCCTCCATTCCAAATACCGCGACTCCATCTGCATCGCCGGGGAAAGCTGGGCAACCCCAACGCCGGACGACGCTTTCCGCGCCGTATCCGCCAGCAGCACCGAGAACCCACCGGTACTGCGCCGCACGGCCGCCGCCTGACGGGAGGGATTCCCGGTGCGGCTGTAAGCCTGAACCTGCATCATATCACTGTTCCTTCCTTTTTATGATTCGGCGTGCCCGAAAGGGGGGCTTCCCCCTCACCCTGACAGCCTGTGATGACAGGATATCACGATATCAGTATATTTTCAAGTGGGATATTATATAAAGATATCGGTATAATTTTGTGAAATTTTTTCTTGTCCTCCCTGTACTTTCGTGTTATAATAATGGCATGATAGGAGGAGTGCCGCTGTTAGCAGCGGCCTATTTCAGTACGCCAGGATCAAAGGAGATGGATACAGATGGCGGTTTCAAAGGCACAGCAGAGGGCGACAGCAAAATACGAAGCAAAAAACTATGATAAGCTGCTGCTGCGGCTTCCCAAAGGGAAAAAAGATACCATCCGTTCGTTCTCCGCCTGCCGGCAGGAAAGCGTAAACGGCTTTATCAACCGCGCGATTGCCGAAACCATGAAACGCGACAGTGAACCGGAACCGACGGCGGCTTACAGCGTTTCACCCGAGCAGCTGGAACAAATCAAGGCTTACGCCAAAGCGAACTGTGAAAGCGTAAACAGCTTTATCAACCGCGCGATTGCCGAAGCAATGGCGCGCGAAACCCAAGACGACTGACGCCGTGCGTTTCCGCACGGCGTTTCCTTTTCCCTGTCTCATGCCTTGGTGATAACATTGGAATACGCGGTTTTGGAAGCCACGCCGTGCAGCCTGCCGATTTTCCCGGACAGGGTACTGATGGCATCCTGTGGCGCGTCAATGACGATGCTGATAATTTTAATCCCCTTTTCCCGGTATGGAATCCCCATCCTGCCAATAATGAACCCGCCGTATTCGTGAAGCAGCTCGTTTATCGCCTGCACGGATTCCGAATCCTCAATGATGATACTGATAACCGCTACTCGTGTTTCCATGATGTCCCTCCTATCCGCCTAGTGCTCCAAGCAATTCATTCTCCTGTTCCGGCTTACGCCAATCCGTGCCATTTCCGGCATTCCTGCGCGGGCTATTTTTCAACCCCTTCCCGCGCGGGAATGCCTTTGTCATAGGGGTGGCGGCGCTTGATGATCTCCGACTGATAGTCAGCGGCTTCACAAATCGCCTGGCAGGGCTTGCGCCCGGTCAGGACGACCTCAAGCGCGGCAGGCTTCTCCCGCAGGAAGCGCAAAACCTCCTCCGTATCCAAAAAGCCGTTCGTGAGCGCGCCGCAGATTTCGTCCAGTACGAGCAGTCCGGGGCTTTGCGCCGCCGCAGCCGCTTCTCGGAAGAGTGCCGCAAAGCAAACCGCCGTTTGCGCACGCTCGTCCTCATTCATTTGAAAGGAGAACTTGCCGCAGGGGTTGGCCGCAAGTACGGTCACGCCCGGCAGCTGGCGCAGGATACGGCACTCTCCCGACGTGCCATCCTTCAGGAACTGCGCAATGACAACCGGCAGGCCGCGCCCCGCCGCCCGCAGCGCCAGCCCCATGGCGGCGGTCGTTTTACCCTTGCCGTCACCGCAGTAAAGATGAATCAGCCCGGTTCCTTCCATCGCGCTCACCCGATTTCCCCTGCGCGGATTGCGCCGGCCAGCTCGCACGCATAATAGGTAATCAGGATGTCCGCACCGGCGCGGTAAACCGCAGCCGCCGATTCGCACATCACCCCGTGCTCGTCAATCAGCCCGGCGGCTGCCGCCGCTTTTATCATGGCATATTCCCCGGAGACGGAATAAGCCGCCAGCGGCAGGTCGAACCGCGACCGCGCTTCATGAATCAGATCCAGGTACGCCAGCGCGGGCTTGACCATGATAATATCCGCGCCCTCCCGCACGTCGAGCGCACACTCGCGCATGGCTTCGCGGGCGTTATGCCAATCCATCTGGTAGCTTTTCCGGTCGCCAAACGCAGGCGCGGAGCCTGCCGCGTCCCGGAACGGCCCGTAAAAGGAAGAAGCGAACTTCGCGGAATATGCCATAATCGGGATATTACAGAATCCATTCCCGTCAAGCACCCTGCGGATGGCAGCAACGCGCCCGTCCATCATATCGCTGGGGGCGACCATGTCCGCGCCCGCCCGCGCGTGGCTGAGCGCAATCCGTGCCAGGCATTCCAGGGTGCGGTCGTTGTCCACCTCGTGCCCGCACAGGATACCGCAGTGGCCATGGGAGGTATACTCGCACATGCACACATCGGTAATGATATAAAGCCCGGGCATCAGATCCCGCAGGCGGCGGATGCCCTGCTGCACAATGCCGTCCTCCGCCCATGCGGCGGTGCCTTCGGCATCCTTGTGCGCGGGCAGGCCGAACAGCATCACGCGGGAAACCCCGTGCGCGCACAGGCGCTCCACCAGGCGCGGCAGCTCGTCGGGCGAATAATGGTACTGTCCCGGCAAGGACGGGATTTCGCGGTAAATATGCTCCCCCTCCGCGATAAACGCCGGATAGACAAGGCTGTCCGGGGATACGCGGGTTTCCCGCACCATGCGGCGTAAAGTGTCGCTTGTGCGCAGGCGGCGGGGACGGATGGATTGATCAAACATCGGTAAATTCCTCCACAATCTCATTGCGGCAGCTGCATTGAAAGAATCCGGCAGCCCGGAAGCATTTCATTTGCCGCGTCTCTTTTCATTCGTTCCGTTTTGAAGCGGCGGCCGAAACCAGGAAATATCTGAATACCGCTAATGCAGGCGGAACCGTAAAATAACGGCCGCCGTTTAAGAATGGTTTCCAGCCGGTCTATGGTTTAGTATACCCGATTCAAAAACCGCTGTCAATCATCCCGGGCGCATTCGGCAGGATTGTCCCAAAAGAGCGGAAGATTTTCAAACCGCGTATTCCGGCATGAGTGACAAGTCCGGTCGTTGCCCCGCCGCCGTGGCTTGTTATCTGCCCGCCGCTATCTGGCGGGACAGGAGGACGGCTGGTTCTTAACCCTCCGCCAAAGAACGCTGTCTACAGAAGCAAATCTTATTTAAGGAGTCTCTTACAAAACAAAAAAAGCCAAAGTTTTGTAATAAATATTCCAAAAAGGTATTGCGTTTCTGACAAAAATGTGATATTCTTAAAGTACATTAGCGAAAGGAGTATCAATCAACATGGAAGAAAAAAAACGCATCCGCCGTCCCGCAGAGGAACGCGTACAGGAAATTGATGAGAAGATCACCAAACTGGAACAGTCCCTGATCGATCTGGATGACAAACGCATGGAGGCAAACGAGATCGGAAGAGCGTCGTGTAGGGAAAGAGT
>CAJUJQ010000039.1 GCA_910586575.1 uncultured Clostridia bacterium
CCTGACGTCATCACGATAGGGAATGCGCTGAAGCAGCTTTCGGCCATCGGCATAGGCAAAGCTGAAATCATAGGAGAGGATGTTCGTCCAGTTCGTTGCCTTATGCTATTACGAATATCTGAGCGAGCAGATTCGTCAGATGAAGCTGCTGCTCGGCAAGAAAAATGGTGATCCTGCCCATAACAACAAGGATTTCTTGCTGCGTGAAGAGAAATTAAAGTCCTGGCTGAAGAATACTCCCATTTATCTGATCTTGCAGTGGTTTGACGCCGTAGAAGAAGTCAGAGTTTCAACAATGCTTCTCTCCAAGCGGTGGTCTACCGGGATTACCGCTCGGGATCAACTTTTTCTTGAAAAACTGCGCGTTACATCGTACTGATGTTTTGAGTACTGATTATCCGACTTTTAGGTTCATATGGAGACTGCTGTTTTACGCGGGAGGGCAATCCCACAGGCCCCTCCGCAGAACCGAGGTATCGATTTATGATTGAATTGAACGAGCAATGGTTCCGTCATCGCCTTCCGAGGCGCGGGCGAGAAACCAATAAGAACGACTATGGGCGTGTCTTGGCGGTCTGCGGTGCGGAGGGCTACACCGGAGCGGCGTATTTTGCCGCGCAGTCCGCCGTACGCACCGGCAGCGGCATTGTAACCCTCTGCGTACCGAAGCAGATATACCCGATTTTAGCGGTTAAGCTCAACGAGCCGGTCATCGTTCCCTACGACCCGGAGCGGCCTGGCATTCTTGAACGCGCCGCCCGCGCGGACGCGCTGCTGATTGGCTGCGGCCTTGGGCAGTCCCCCGCCATGAAGTGCCTGGTACCCGAGCTGATTTCATGCGCGGGCTGCCCCACGGTCATTGACGCCGATGGCATAAACGCGCTTGCCGGGCATATAGATGTATTACGGAGCGCGTCACAGCCGCTCATCCTGACCCCGCACGCGGGGGAATTCGCCCGGCTGACCGGTATGGAGCCTACCCCGGCATTCGCGGCGGCGTTCGCGGCGGATACGGGCACGACCGTGCTGCTGAAGGGGTACCATTCCACCATCCACACCCCGGACGGCGGCAGCTTCCGGGTGATGGCGGGCAACCCCGGCATGGCAAAGGGCGGCAGCGGCGATGTCCTCGCGGGCTGCATCCTTTCGCTGCTCGGGCAGCGCGTCCTGCCAGTGACGGAATCGGTCTGCGCGGCTGCGTATCTGCACAGCCGCGCGGGCGACCTGTGCGCGTCGGCGCTGGGCGAATACGGCATGACCCCGACCGACCTGATTGCCTTCCTGCCGGAAGCGCTGCGCGAAGGGGAATAGCCGCCCCCAGGGCTGCGGATGTGCTCCGAAAAGACACGGAAAGTCCGCAGGAGGGGATATTTTGAAGAAAACAGCTGTTTTATTTTCCTTTTTGCTGCTGCTGGTCGGCTGCGCCAAAAACCAGCCCACCGCCCAAAGCATCCGGGAGCATTTTGACGCGCTGCCTGCCTTTTCCGCCCACGTAAAAATTTTTTCGGATTTTGGCGGTTCAGCACTGGAATATGAGCTTGATTATGCGTATAATAGAAAGGGCAGTGATCATCTGACACTGACCGCCCCGGAGGCGGTGAGCGGGATTGAAGCTACCATCGACGGGGAGGACAGCTTCCTGCTGCGGTACGGTGACGCAGAGCTTGACGACGGCACGCCGGGCACCCAGGGGGCCACCCCGGCGGACGGCGTTTACTGGCTGATGCGCGAGCTGCGGGAAAGCGAACCGCTGGAGCTTTGGACGGACACGGTTTCGGGCACGCCCGCACTGGCGCTCCGCTATGAGAGCAGCGGGGACGACTGCGAGCTGACCCGCCAGGTTTGGCTGTCGCAGGGCAGCTTGCAGCCGCTGTGCGCCGAGGTCTATGTCAACGGGACACGCGCCCTGCTGCTGACATTTTCCGGCTATCAGGAGACCGGCACGCCCCCGGAACCGGACGAACCGGCGGAGTTGCAGAAAATACATGATTAAGAGAGTGTATCCATGAAGCAGAACAGACATCGCATTTGGGCGGACATCAGTCTGCGTACGATAGAAGAGAATTACGAGGCCATCCGCGCGCACACGGGCGGCAAGCCCATCCTGTGCGTGGTGAAGGCGGATGCCTACGGCCACGGCGCGGCGGAGGTTGTCCGCCGCCTGGAGCGGCACTGTCCGGCGTATTTCGGCGTTGCCACGGTCGGCGAGGCGGTCGAGCTGCGTCACAACGGCATCAGCACGCCGATTTTAATCCTGGGCTACGTCGATGAAAACGACGCCGCCGCGATTATGGAATACCGTATTACGCCGACGGTGCATGATGAGGAAGCCGCGCGCGTCTTTTCCGATTGGGCGGCGGCGAACGGCGGCACGATTGAGTGCCACCTCGCGGTGGATACCGGCATGAGCCGCATCGGCTTTGACTCCCATGACCCGGAAGATGCAATCCAGAGCATGCTGGAGGTCAGCCGCCTTCCCGGGCTGTCCATCACGGGTATTTTTACCCACTTCCCGGAGGCGGACACGCCGTCGGGCGAAGCCTTTACCCGGGCGCAGATTGCCCGCTTCAAGTCGGTGTGCATCGGGCTGGAACGCGCGGGGCTGCGGCTGCGCTGGAAGCACTGCGCGAACAGCGCGGGGCTGGCCTGCTACGACGACCCGTATTTCGACCTGGTGCGCGCCGGGATTGTGCTGTACGGCTACCAGCCCGACCCGACGCTGGCAACAAACCTGAATGTCCGTCCGGCAATGACGGTGCGCGCGCGCATTGCGCAGGTACGGCACCTATATCCGGGGCAGTCGGTCAGCTACGGCAGGACGTTTACAGCGGACCGCGATTGCAGTGCGGCGGTGATTACGGCGGGCTACGCCGACGGATATCTGCGCACAGGCTCCGGACAGGCCGTTGTTGAAATCGCGGGGCAGCTCTGCCCGGTGCGCGGTCGGATTTGTATGGATATGTGCATCGCGGAGCTGCCGGACGGCTTGGAGGTGCGTCATGGGGACGAAGCCATCCTTTTCGGGCCGGGCGCGGTCACGGCGGATACGGTGGCGCAGGCTGCGGGCACAATTTCTTACGAAGTCCTTTGCGCGGTCTCTAAGCGTGTCCCCCGTATTTACATCGACTGACATGCTCACTGGAGAATGTTGGTTCCCAGGGGAGCGGTTTGCCGCTTCCGCACCAAACGGCAAAATGAGACACGCGCCCCCATCCGTTTGCACGCCGTCCGCACGCCGGTTATCCGGTGCGCATAAACTGAATTGGGCGAATAAATACGCCCGGTCTTGCAGATTTTTTTGAAGTCCGGGGTTATATTCCCCGGCTTTGTGGGGAAGATAGGTTTACAAGGGTTCTTTCCCCTTGTGAATCTAAAATTCCGACGGAGTGTGAATGAACGTGGATCACAATATTAAACGCGGAGACATCTACTACGCCGACCTCAGCCCGGTAGTTGGCAGCGAGCAGGGCGGTATGCGTCCCGTACTTATTGTCCAGAACAATGTAGGGAACCGCTACAGCCCCACCGTAATCGCCGCCGCGATTACCTCCCAGGTCAACAAGGCAAAAATGCCGACCCATATTGAACTCGGCGCACCCCATTTCGGCCTGACCCGTGATTCGGTTGTGCTGACAGAACAAATCCGCACCATTGATAAGAAACGCCTGCGCGAGAAAATGGGCTGCCTGGACGAAAACGCCATGCGCAGCGTAGACGAAGCCCTGGCCGTCAGCTTCGGCCTTCAGGGATGAATGCAGCCTTCCCGCCGGCGGCTGCCGCCGGCGGGTTACATAAACGATACAGCACCCGCTTTGGGACGCTTTTTTAGATAGATTGCCGGGATTGTCCGGCATGGGGAGATACCAATTTGAATAAACGGAACTTTATTATTACGACCGGCGCCGTGCTGGCATTTATAATGCTTGCCACCTGCTATGCCGCCGTCACCGCGCTGCGCTCGGACGATGTCCCCAGTGTCACCGAGGAATACCGGCAGTCCACGCTGCCGGGCGGCGGGAATCCATTCTTGCAGATACGGGACGATTTCGCGGAGATTTTTCAGATTATTGGCAGCCGAATGAGCGGGCAATAGGCATATCAGCCGTTATTTCCGCATATCCTTTCTTTAGATGAAAGCCATTGGAACGGGCTTTTGAAACTCTGCGCGGGCTGTCCCGCGGCTGAAAGGGGATGCGGGTAATGGAAACCTGGCCGCTGCCGGACGGCGCTGTCACCATACGGGAGGAAGGCCACGCGGTGCGCTTCCGGGTGGACTGTCAGCCGCCCTGTGAGTCTGCGCGGCTGCTGCGCTGCTATGGGGAAAACCCCGACCTTTTGCTCGGCGTGCTGGAACCGCAGAATGGGCGGCTGGTGCTCGACCGGCGGATTACGCGGGAAACCCTGCGGCAGGCCGGAGCCGATGGGAAGCTGCCGGACCGGTTTTACCTTTCCGATGGCGGCGCGCGGGAGCATGCATCGGAAACCACGGCTATTTCGGAAGAGTCCGCCGGCAGGGCAGGACCGGAAGCTGCCGGAGCGGCAGAGCCGGAGACGTCCGCTAAAGCGGCAGAGCCGGAGACGTCCGCTAAAGCCGCGCCCCCAACGCAGTCCGTCGAAGCGACGCTTTCGCCGACCGAGGGTGCGCTTTCGCCGGAGGAACCACCCGGAACCGGCAAGCCGCCCATTCCCCGGACGGGGGACGCGCTGCTCGATGCTGTGCTTGCGCGCGGGGACGCCCGCTGTGAATCCGTCCCGGAGGGGCTGCGGATTACCTGCCCGTTCTCACCGGATCAGCCGTTCCCGCTTGCGTTTATCGCGCCGCTGTGCCGTACCGAGGCACATCAAATTGCCGTCCTGGATTGGAAAATACCGCAGGGCACGCCTTGAGCGTGCCCTGTTTTGTTCTGCGCCATTTTTGGACATGAAAAAGCCTGGCTGAGCCAGGCTTTTTCTTAGAAAAGGGGAATATGGTGAACTTTAGTAAGATATGGTCGAAATCAGCGCTCCGAAACAAAGACGGGCACAAGGCCGAGCCAACGCTGGACGCGTAAGGGCAGGCGGGACAGGAACCGCAGGAAATCACGATCCATTCCACACGCCTGAAAGAGTCGGTATAGAAGCATGTTTGCTCTCCTTTCTGAATCCTATTATACAGGACGACGGGCTGGAAATGGTGAGCAAAAAATTGCGAATCCGTTAAGAATTTGTGAACAAAAGAGAGTGGCAGAAATTATTTTGGGTAAATTCGGGTACTTTTTTGGCGTTTTTAGAGAAGTGCTCCAATATATACCTAAATCGCTGGGTTTCCGCGGTTCCTCGCCTTTGCGAGGCCATCAGGCAGGGATTGCCGGCGCGCGCGGGCAGGAAGATTTTCCCAGGGCAATCGACCGCGTTCAACAAAAAAAAATTAGGAAAACCTGTAAAATAGAACCGTGGGGAAGCTTGTCCCCACGGCTTTTTTGACGGAAACGGGGTGTTACCTTGCAAATTACACATGAAAGCTGCGAAAACCAGCTGATTCTCCATTACAGCGGCGAACTGGACCACCATGCGGCGCGCAAGGCAATGGATTACGCGGAAAGCCTGGCGGTGCTGTATCCGGTGGAGCGCTATGTGCTCGACCTGTCCGGGCTGACCTTTATGGATTCCTCGGGGCTTGCGGTGGCGCTGAACCTATACCGCACCCTACAGCGCACCGGGCGGCAAATGGTGGTTTCCGGTTGCCCGCCCCAGCCGCTGCGCGTGTTCCGGGCAGCCGGGCTGCCGAAAATCATCCCCTTTGAGGAGGAAGCGACATGCTGACCGTATTGAATCAAATGTGCCTGAAAATGGAAAGCCGCTCGGTGAATGAAGGATTCGCGCGGCAGGCGGTAGCGGCATTCCTGGCGCAGCTCGACCCGACGATGGAGGAGCTGAACGACATTAAAACCGTTGTTTCCGAGGCGGTGACCAACGCCATTGTCCATGGCTACCGGGACCGCCCCGGCTACATAACCGTCACGGTGCGCCTGCTGGAGGGCCGGACGGTGGAAATCAAGGTGCGTGACCAGGGCTGCGGCATTGCCGATGTCGCACAGGCGCGCCAGCCGATGTTCACGACCGGCGACGACAGCCGCTCGGGCATGGGCTTTACGATTATGGAAAGCTTCACTGACCGCCTGCGCGTGCGCTCCGCGCCGGGGCACGGCACGCTGGTCACCCTCACCCGGAAGCTTTCCGAAAAATGGGGGAAGCAGGCGTGACCGACAGCACCCGTACCCTGCTGCGGCAGGCCCGTGAGGGTGACACGCGTGCCTGTGAGCAGCTGGTGGAGGAAAATAATGGCCTGATTTGGGCGATTGCGCGGCGGTACTTTGGGCGCGGCGTTGAGCCGGACGACCTGTATCAGCTGGCTTCGCTGGGCTTTGTCAAGGCGGTGCAGGGCTATGACGACGCGTATGGGACGGAATTTTCCACCTATGCCGTGCCCAAGATTGCGGGGGAAATCCGCCGCTTCCTGCGAGACGACGGCACGGTCAAGGTCAGCCGCGCGGTCAAAGAGCAGGCCGTCCGCCTGCGCCGCCTGCAAAACGAAATGGAGGCCCGCCTGGGGCGTGAGGTCACGGTGAACGAGCTTGCCGAGTGCGCCGGGATTTCGCCGGAGGAGGTTGCCGCCTGCGAGCAGGCAACCGGCCAGGTCGATTCCCTCCAGCGGGCGCTCTCGGACGACGGCGCGTCACTGGGGGAGGTGATTGGCGACGAAGGCATCGAAGAACGGATTACCCTCCGGCTGAGCCTCCAGCAGGCGCTTGCCAACCTCCCAGAGCGAGAAAAACAGGTGATTGCGCTGCGCTACGGGCGCGACATGACCCAGGCGCAGGTGGCGGCGGTGATTGGCGTTTCACAGGTGCAGGTATCCCGGATTGAACGCAAGGCGATTGCGCTGCTGCGCCGGGAAATCGTGGACTGAACCGGGAAAAAGAAAGGCTGATGCACAAACGTGATACCATTTGTGCATCAGCCTTGAATTGTTATTCGTACCGCACCGCGGTGCCGTAGACCATCACCTCCGCCGCGCCCTGCGCGACCGATGAGGTTGTGTAGCGCAGGCCGATAACCGCGTCCGCGCCGAGCGATTCGGCTTCCCGCGTCATGCGGACGGTGGCAATGTCGCGCGCATCGTTCATCATCTGGGTATAGGAATCCATCTCGCCGCCGACCAGGTTTTGCAGGCCGCTGAGGAAGTCGTGGCCGATGTTTTTGCATTGGATGGTGCTGCCGCGCACCAGCCCGAGGACGGAAAAGGATTTGCCGGGAATCTGATCAATGGTAAGCAGAAGCATGGTTTCAGCCCTCCTGTACTGCTTCGGCGGCGGGAGGCGCAAGGCGTTCCTCCAGCCAATGTGAAATATCACCGAAAACGTCCAGCCGGTTGATTTCGTTCAGAATCTCGTGACGGCCGCCTTTATAGAAAATCACGTCAACGTCTTTTTGCCCATAGGTGCGGTACATGTTGGCGACTTGCCGCACGCCTTCGCCGTAGCTGCCGACCGGGTCGCAGTCGCCCGCAATCAGCAGCAGCGGAAGCCCGTGCGGGGTCTGGCGGTAGCAGCGGATGGAATTGGACTGCACGACCAGCGTAAACAAATCCCGGAAGCCGACCGCCGTAAAGATGAAATTGCACTTCTCATCCGATTCATACAGTTCGACAACCTGGGTGTCGCGCGTCAGCCAGTCGAACGCTGAATGGGACGGTTTAATCCGCCGGTTGTAATTCTTGAACGCAAGCCGGGACAGGAACGCCGAACGGTACGTCATGCCCTTGGCGTGTGCGACCGAATCGGACAGGCGCATGCCGGTTTTCGCCATCGGGTTGGGGCCAACCGTACCGCAGATAATCGCCCCGCGCAGCTTTTCGCCGTATTCGGTCAGATAAAGCCGGGAAATCAGCGAACCCATCGAATGCCCCAGGATGAAATAGGGCAGCTCCGGGTAACGCTCCTGCATCAGGTCGGTCAGCGCTTCGGTGTCCTGGATCAGCACGCGCCAGCCGTCCTTCGCCGCGAAAAAGCCGAGGTCGTCCATCTTGGAGACTGACGCGCCGTGCCCCACGTGGTCATGCCCGCAGACGACGAAGCCCAGCGAGCAAAGGTACTTGGCAAAAACGGTGTAGCGGGAAAAGTATTCGCACATCCCGTGAATGACCTGTACGACGCCGCGTATGGGGACATCCTCCGGGCAGAGGATATAATAGGAGACATTGGACACCCCGTTTGCGCTTTTGAACATGTTCTGTGTACATTTAACATTCATGTGATCAAGCCTTTCCGTTCAGCTGCGGCCAAAATGCCTTGGGGAACCGCCGGGAATCAATGCCATGCCGAGAAGGCCATTCCCTGCAGTTCCGGATTGATACGTCTATTTTACCACAAACCCATAGCGGATGAGCCGTACTTTTATGAAATTTAACAAATCTTTAATATTTTTTTCATCCGCTGAAACGAACTCTCACGCAGGGAGAAAAAAAGCCCCTCGGCGCGGAAGCAAATTCCCCCAATTTATGGATTGACAGCCAAGTTTCCCCCGTGCTATGATGATAGGACGCTACTGTTCCATCCGGCCAGAAATCAAAGCCGCCCTCGGGCCGGATTTCCGCATGGCTGCGTTATCGTCCTGCGAAAATCCCGCTCCAACTCCAATTTCTAACCGGATGGACTAATAAATGAGGGGGAGTCGCTGTGCGGACATCAAAGGAAAAAACTGGCATGGATATGCTCCATGGGAAACTGTTCGGCAAGCTGCTGCTGTTTGCGCTGCCGCTTGCGGCAAGCAGTATCCTTCAGCAGCTGTTTAACGCGGTTGATGTAGCCGTGGTGGGGCAGTTCGCAAGCAGCCAGGAACAGGCGGCTGTCGGCTGCAACGGCCCGGTGATCAATCTGCTGATTAACCTGTTTGTCGGCGTTTCGGTCGGCACCAACGTCGCAATCGCAAATTACATCGGGCAGGAACACAAGGAGCGCATTCACGCGGCTGTCCATACCTCCATGGTTGCCGCAATTGTAAGCGGCGTGCTGCTGCTGGGGGCCGGCATGCTGGCCGCGCGCTCGCTGCTGGTGTGGATGGATACCCCGGCGGAAGTGCTGGGATATGCGGTGACGTATCTGCGGATTTACTTTTGGGGCATGCCCTTCATTATGGTTTACAACTTCGGCGCGGCCATCCTGCGAAGCATGGGGGATACCAAAAGGCCGCTGTATTGCCTGGTGGTGTCCGGGGTGATCAACGCCGGGCTGAACATGTTCCTGGTGATTGTGTTTCATCTGGGCGCGGCGGGCGTCGCCATCGCAACCGTGATTTCCAACGTGGTCAGCGCTGCGATGGTCTGGCGCTTCCTGTCCCATGAGGCCGAGCCGGTCCGGCTGTCTGCCCGCGAGCTGCGGGTCTCCGTGCCCGAGCTGCTGCGCATCCTGCAAATCGGTGTACCGGCAGGGATACAGGGCATGGTCTTTTCGATCGCGAACGTGTTTGTACAGTCTGCGTTGAACAGCCTGGGCACCAACGCGGTCGCTGGGTCGGCGGTTGCGCTGAATTACGAATACTTTACTTATTTTGTAGTCGCGGCATTCAATCAGGCGACCGTTACCTTTACCAGCCAGAACTACGGCGCGAAGCAGTACGGCCGCTGCAAAAAGATTTTCTGGCTCTGCATGGCGGCAAGCGTGCTGGCAACCGGTGCGATGAGCCTGGTTTTCGTCGTCGGAAGGGGATTTTTCGCGTCTTTCTTTACCCCAGACCCGGCAGTCGCCGCGTTCGCCAAAACACGGATGCTCCATACGCTGAGCCTGAGTTTCATCTGTGCCTCCTACGAAATCGGCGGCGCGGCCCTGCGCGGCGTCGGCTATTCCATGATGCCTGCGCTGATTACTATTTTCGGAACCTGCGTTGTCCGTATCTGGTGGATTTATACGGTTTTTGCGCGGGTTGGCAGCTTTGAAATCCTGATGGATGTTTACCCGCTGACCTGGTTCCTGACCGGCGGCGCGGTGCTGGCGGCATATTTTATCCTGCGGCGGCGCGCGTATTCCGGGAAAGTCCGGCTTTGATAAGTTGGTTGCTGAGCATTTTTCATACTTTGCATGGGCGTTGCATACCGCGTCCCTTTTCCTCATCCTGCTGTTTGTGCTGGCTGCCGCCGTTTATGCACCGGTCAGGCGGATATGGAATATGGCGGTGTCAGAGACCATTAACGAATTATAATCTGGGTTTTTACGCAAAAAAGGGGCCGTCCGCATTGGACGACCCCTTTTCAGGCTGCTTTTGACAGTCCCTCAGGGCTTGCTTAATGGATGTGGAACACCGGATCCCCGGCAGCGGCGGGACCGGTTTTTTCGAGCTTGAAGCCGGTAAAATCATCGCTGTTGGTGACAATTACCGGCGTAACCGTGCGGTAGCCCGCGTCGAGAATCGCCTTTTCGTCAAAGGTACCGATGAGGTCGCCTTTCTTCAGGCGGTCGCCCTCCTTGACCTTGATGGTAAAGGGCGCGCCGTTGAGCTGGACGGTGTCAATGCCGATGTGGATAAGCAGCTCTGCGCCGCTGCTGGTCAGCAGGCCGATGGCATGCTTGGTGCCGAATACGGTCGCAACCTCGCAGTCCGCCGGGGCATAGACCCGGTTGTCAGAAGGCTCCACCGCGAAGCCCTCGCCGACCATCTTCTCCGAGAATACGCCGTCGCCGACTTCCTCGAGCGGGATGATGTTACCCGTGATGGGGGAGGCGATTCCGCAGGGCGCGGAAGCCGGGGCGGCGTCCGGCACCGCGGCCGGGGCGGCTGCGGGCGCGCCCTCCTGATTGCTGGCCGGGGAGGCAAGGAACGCTTCCAGGTCGGATTTAATCACCGAAACACGCGGACCGTAAACAACCTGCACGCCCGTGCCCTTGCAGATGACGCCGGAAGCGCCGGTCTCCTTGAGCAGCTGCTGGCTGACCTTGGAAGCGTCGTGCACAGTGCAGCGCAGGCGGGTAATGCAGCAGTCTACATCCGAAATATTCGCCTTGCCGCCAAGCCCCATCATAATCTGGCGGGAGAGCGCGTCGTCGCCGCTGGCGTTTTCGCCGCCCTCCTTGCGGGCGTTTACATCCTTGCGGGTGTAGAGCTTGATTTCCGCGTCATCGCGGCCCGGTGTCTTGTAGTCAAACCTGGTAATCATCAGCGAGAATACCGCGTAATAAAGCAGGAAATAAATCACGCCGACAACCGGAATCCAAAGCCAGCTGGTTTTGGCGTTGCCCTGCATGATGCCGAACAGCGTCAGGTCGATTAAGCCGCCCGAGAAGGTCAGGCCGACGCCGACATTCAGGATGTGCATCATCATATAGGACGCGCCCGCGAACACACAGTGCACCACATACATGACCGGCGCGACAAACAGGAACGTAAATTCCAGCGGTTCGGTGATACCAGTCAGCATGGAGGTCAGCGCCGCCGACAACAGCAGGCCGCCGACAGCCTTGCGGTTCTCCGGCTTGGCGCAGCGGTACAGCGCGAAGGCAGCGCCCGGCAGGCCGAAAATCATCAGCGGGAATTTACCCGCCATGAAGCGGGTCGCCGAAACCGAGAAATGCTCGATGCCGGGGACGGCAAGCTCGGCAAAGAAGATGTTCTGCGCGCCCTCTACCAGCTGCCCCGCGACGTTGGCGGTACCTCCCAGAGCGGTCTGCCAGAAGGGGATATAAAAAACATGGTGCAGGCCGAACGGGATGAGCGCGCGCTCAATGAAGCCGTACAGCCAGGTGCCCGCGTAGCCGGAAGCCAGAACAAAGCTGCCCAGCGCGTTGATACCGGTTTGGATGACCGGCCAGACATAATACATGACGATACCGACCACCAAATAAACCGCCGAGGAAATAATCGGCACGAAGCGCGTGCCGCTGAAGAAGGAAAGCACCTGCGGCAGCTGGATTTTGTAAAACCGGTTGTGTAGCGCCGCCGTGCCCAGGCCGACGAGGATGCCGCCGAAAACGCCCATTTGCAGCGACTGGATGCCGACAACACTGGCGGTTGCGCCGCTGAGGTCGGGCGCGCCGAAGGCGGCCAGCATCGCGCCGATGGTGGCGTGCATCACGAAGAAGGAAATCGCCGCCGCCAGCGCGGAAACCTCTTTTTCCTGCTTGCCCATGCCGATGGCGACGCCCATCGCGAAGATAATCGGCAGATTGTCAAATACAATCGAGCCAGCCGCGTTCAGCACCTGCAAAATCGCGTTAATGAAGGTGCCCGGCCCCATGATGCCCATTAAACCATAGGTTTGCAGCATGGTTTCGTTGGTGAAGGAACCGCCGATGCCGAGGAATAAGCCCGCGACCGGCAGGATGGCAATCGGCAGCATGAAGGAGCGGCCAACGCGCTGCAAAATACCAAAAATCTTGTCTTTCATACCCTGTACTCCTTTAACAAAATAATAAATGCTTTGAAACTGGTCAAACGTCCTTGGCGCAGTCCGTCACTGTTCCTCCTCCGCTAAGCCCATGGACAGGGCGAGGCGGTGCAGATGGATGGTCAGGAACGTCAGCTCCTCCGCCGGAAGGGCAATCCCGAAAGGCTCAAGCAGGCCGTCACGGATGCGCTCGGCGCAGTGGTACGCCTCCGGGTAGCGCCGCGCAAGCATGCCCTGGAATTCGGTGTCCCGTTCGGCGGTATACTTGTTTTGCGTGATGCGCTGCCCAAGGAATTTCAAATGCGTGAGAAAGCGCCCGTAATCCAGCGACCGCTGGTCAAGACGCACGCCGTAATACGCCTGTACAATCTCGATAATGCGGCTCACAATTTCCGTAATCCGGACCATATCGGACATCTTTCCGTTAATCTCAGCATTGACAATATGCAGCGCAATAAACCCTGCCTCGTCCTCGCTCAGCCGGAACCCCAGCTGTTCCTCAATGCAATCCAGCGCTTTCTGCCCCAGCGCGAATTCCGCCGGGTAGTAGCTCTGGATTTCCCAAAGCAGGTGGTTCGGGTAGGCCGCGCCGCTGCGCAGCCGCTCGACCGCAAAGCAGATGTGGTCGGTCAGCGTGATATAGATATTTTCGCTCAGCCTTCCGCCCAGCGCCGTTTCCGCCTGTTCGATGATTGCCGTGCTGACATCCAGGAATTCAGACGGGACATCCGCCATCAGCTGCAAAAGGCGGCTCGATTTCTCCGGGTCGCGCAGGGCGTAGATTTTCTCGACGCGCGACGCCGGGACCAAATCGCCCGGCTGCTTCCGGAAGCCGATGCCCAGGCCGCGCAGAATGATTTCCTGCCCCTCGTCCAGCACCGAAACAAAATTGTTGCTGATGACATGGCGGATGCGGTAGGAGCCTTTCGCCCCGCTCACGGCCTGCCCACGGGTCGGTTTCATCCTGGTTTCCCCCTTTCGTTTTGATTTGCGAAAAATAAAAAGACCAAACTGACCGGAAGGGTTTCCGGCAGTTTGGCCTTGCCTGCATGACCAGTCACAAGACATTTTCGCTTGTTAAGGATAGGATACATTATCCGGTTCTGGTTGTCAAGGGCAGAACCGGAAATCACACATAATTCGGCAGTTTTCACAAGGTTTTCACAGGAAATTTATTCATTCCTCTGAAACCGGTGTTATTCCAGCTCCAGCAGTACCGGGCAGTGGTCGCTGCCGAATACGTCGGACAAAATGCGGGCGTCGCGTACCCTGGGCATCAGCCGCTCGGATACCAGGAAATAGTCAATCCGCCATCCGGCGTTCTTTTCGCGGGCGCGGAACCGGTAGCTCCACCAGGAGTAAGCGCCGGTCAGCTCCGGGTTCCGCCGCCGGAAGGTGTCGGCGAAGCCCGCTTCCAGCAGCTCGGTCATTTTGCCGCGTTCCTCGTCGGTGAAGCCCGCGTTGCGGCGGTTGGTTTTCGGGTTTTTCAGGTCGATTTCCTGATGGGCAACGTTCATGTCGCCGCAGATGACGACCGGTTTTTTCTGGTCGAGCGCGCAGACGTAGTCCCGGAACGCGTCGTCCCACTGCATCCGGTAGTCCAGCCGTTTCAGCTCGTCCTGTGCGTTGGGCGTATAGACCGTGACCAGGTAAAACCCCGGGTATTCGGCGGTAATCACACGCCCCTCGTGGTCGTGCGGCTCAATGCCCAGCCCGAACGTGACAGACAGCGGCTCGGTTTTGGAAAAGACCGCCGTGCCGGAATAGCCCTTCTTTTCAGCGGAGTGCCAGTATTCGTGGTAGCCCTCTGCCCGCGGTGCCTGCTCGGGCTGGAGCTTGGTTTCCTGCAAGCACATCGCGTCCGGGCTTTCCGCCGCCAGAAAATCGAAAAAACCCTTGCCAACGCACGCGCGCAGGCCGTTTACATTCCATGATATCAGTTTCATATTACAATCCTTTCAATATGCCGCTGCCGCCAATGCGCCGCACGGCTTCCCGCATCCGCTCGGGCGGCACGACCAGCGCGAAGCGCACGTAGCCCTGCCCCAGCGCGCCGAAGCTTTCCCCCGGCACACAAATCACGCCGGTGCGCTCCATCAGCTTCATAACAAATTCGGCGGACGAAGCGTAGCCCTCCGGGATTTTCGCCCAGACGAACATGGTGCCCTTGCTGTCGGGCACGTCCCAGCCGATGCCGCGCAGCCCGCCGCAGAGCGCGTCCCGCCGCGCCTGATAGCCCAGCCGGTTGCGCTCGACGATGTCCTGCGGGCCGTTCAGCGCCGCCGCCGCGCCCGCCTGCACGGGCAGGAACATGCCGTAGTCAATCTGGGAGCGGAAGGCGTGGAATTTCTGGATGATTTCCCGGTTGCCCAGCGCAAACGAGGTGCGCATACCGGTTAGATTATAGGTTTTCGAGAGCGAATTCATTTCAATGCCGACTTCCATCGCGCCGGGGACGGACAGGAAGGAAATGCCCTTTTTCCCGTCCATCAAAAGGTCGGAATAGGCGTTGTCGTGAATGATGATGATATCGTGCTTCTTTGCGAAATGCACTAAGCGCTCGTAAAAATCCATGCCCGCAACCGCGGTTGTTGGGTTGTTGGGATAGGAAACGACCATGGCGGCGGCGCGATCGGCAACCGCCGGGTCGATGCTGTCCAGGTTAACAATCCAATCATTCTCGGGCAGCAGCGGGTAAAGGCCGGCCTCCGCGCCGGTCATCAGCGGGCCAAAGGAGAAGATCGGGTAGCCTGGGTCGGGCGCGAGCACCAGGTCGCCGTGCCCCGCAAACGGGAACGCGACATGCGCAAGCCCCTCCTGTGAGCCGCCCACGGTCATCAGCTGGTCGGGGGCAAGGGAAACGCCGTAGCGCCGCTCATACCAATCCTGCACGGCGGAGACCAGCCCCGGGGTGTCTTCCATGGCGTATTTGTAGTTTTCGGGATTGCGGCACGCTTCGGCGACCGCCTGCATGACGTGTTCATCCGGGGCAAAATCGGGCGTGCCGATGGACAGGTTTATCACATCCCCGCCGGACGCGAGGATTTCTTTTTTCTTCTGGTCGAGCTGGTTGAAAATGTTCGAGTCAACCGCCTGGCCGCGTTTCATAAATCTCATGTATTTTCACTTCCGTTGTTGTTTGCTGTCTTGGTGAACAGGTTTATTATACAATATAGAAAGAGCTTTTACAACAGAGAATTTCATGCGGGTGGCTTTTAGCGGGCGATGTTTGCCAAATCCCTATAAAAATTGGTTCTGTTTATCTCGCTTCCATGCGCTCTTTGATGAAACAGCAAGATTCCTCTTGCAAAACGCGGGAAAATGTCGGATAATAAGAGCGTTGTATTAGACCTGTTCGGAAACTGATGGCGCACCGTCCGCCGCGAACCCTTGCCGTCAGAACGAGCCGTTTCCCCTTGAAATCCGGCAGGATTCCTGCGGGAAATCGTCCTATTCTGACGATAAATTTTCACGACATCCGGCACACCCCCGGTTCCCGAACTGGTCTGTTTTGGGGAGGAATGGATATGAAAAAAACAAGCTTCCGGAGCAGCCTGCTGTTGCTGCTGACCGCTGTCATCTGGGGCGTGGCGTTTGTCGCGCAGTCCGCCGGGATGGACTACGTCGGCCCGTTTACCTTTAACGCGGTGCGTTCGCTCATCGGTGGCGCGGTGCTCATCCCGTGTGTTTTTCTGTTAAACCGGGGAAAACCGGCGTCTGCGCCGCACTCCCGCCGGGATTTGCTGGCCGGCGGTGTCTGCTGCGGCTTTTTCCTGGCGCTCGCAAGCTCGTTCCAGCAGTTCGGCATTCAGTATACCAGCGTCGGCAAGGCGGGCTTTATCACCGCACTGTATATCCTGCTTGTGCCGCTGTTCGGGCTGCTGTTCGGCAAGCGCGTCAGCGGGCGGGTCTGGCTCGCGGTTGGGATTGCGGTCGTGGGCATGTACCTGCTGTGTGTGAAAGAGGGATTTTCGATTGCCCTCGGTGATTTGCTGGTCATGGTGTGCGCGCTGCTTTTTGCGGTGCATATCCTGGTAATTGACCATTTTTCGCCCCGTGCGGATGGGGTGAAGCTGTCCTGTATCCAGTTTTTTACCTGTGGCCTGCTTTGCTCGGTGGGAATGCTTGTGTTTGAAAAACCGTCCTTCGGGCAGGTTTTGACCGCGTGGATGCCCATCTTGTACGCGGGCGTGATGAGCTGCGGTGTAGCGTATACCTGCCAGATCATCGGGCAGCGGGATACCGACCCGACGGTCGCGTCGCTGATTCTCAGCTTGGAATCGGTGGTTTCTGTGCTGGCGGGCTGGCTGTTGCTGCACCAGCCGCTTTCCCCGCGGGAGCTGGGCGGGTGCGCGCTGGTATTCTGCGCGATTATTTTGGCACAGTTGCCGGAGAAAGCATCCCGTATCTGACATTCGCTTTCAAGCGTTCGCATAACGGTTCAAACGTTCGCAAGCGTCCGCATGACTGCTCAAGCGTCCGCAAACGTTCGCATGATCGGTACTGAGGCGTAAAAAATCGGTACTGCGCAGCCGCCGCCCCGCATAGAATATTGTGAGGTGGTAAAAAAATGCGAAAAAGGACCTTCCATAAATTGATTACGCTGGCGCTGTGCGTGGTGCTTGGCGGCAGCGTTTATGCTTTTGGCAACCCCTATGAACGACAGCCTGCGGTGGCCGCCGCCGCGACCGACTGGGGGCTGTCCTTTCAAACTGAAGGCGCGGCGCCCATCGGCAACGCAACCGCTGCCGAGCTTGCCGCGTATGATGCGTATTACATCGGCGATACCTCGAAAAAAGTGATTTATCTGACCTTTGACGCGGGCTTTGAGAACGGGAATACCCCCGCCATCCTGGACGCGCTGAAAAAACACAATGCCACGGCGTGTTTTTTTCTGGTCGGAAATTATATCGAAACCGCGCCGGATTTGGTACAGCGCATGGTAGATGAGGGGCATCTGGTCGGGAACCATACATATACCCATCCGGATATGTCAAAAATCAGCGATAGCGAATCATTTTCGCAGGAGCTGACCAAGCTGGAGGACGCTTATCAGACGCTGATTGGAAAGCCGCTGCCCAAGTTCTACCGCCCGCCGCAGGGCAAATATTCCACAGAAAATCTGGAGCAGGCCAAAGCGCTTGGCTATACCTCGGTATTCTGGTCGCTAGCTTATGTGGATTGGTACACTGACAACCAGCCCACTGCCGAGCAGGCTTTTTCCAAGCTGCTGCCGCGCATCCATCCGGGCGCGATTGTGCTGCTGCACTCAACCTCGTCTACCAATGCGGCGATTCTTGACGAGCTGCTGAACCGCTGGGAAGCCGACGGGTATTCCTTCGGCTCGCTGACCGAGCTGAAGCGTTCCTTTTGACAGGAATGGTTCTGAGGGGCCTGCGGGCTGGGGAATCCAACGGAAAAAGTCTGCCGGGACACGAAAAACAGGCCTGCCGCGCTTCGGACAGACCTGTTTTTTGTGTTTATGTGGGCTGATTAGTTGGTTGTATATTTGCTGCCGATTTTGTAAAGGTAACCGTATTTCCCGCCGCGCGAAAAGGAGGCGCGGCCTTCGCTGAAGTCCCCGATGGAATCATATTCCAGTGGGGTGACCGGTTTGCCAAGATGGTCAACCAAGCCATATTTGCCGCCGATGGACACGGAAACAAGGCTGTCGGAGAACGCACTCGCGGTATCATACCGGCAGGGGACAATCTCCGCGCCGCCGACGCTGATAAAGCCATATTTCCCGTTGCGCTGGACCTTTGCGAGGCCGTCTGCAAAGCTGGAGGCTTCGCCGAAGAAATCGTATTGGTAGGGGGCGATGGTTTTCCCAGCCTGGTTGACAAAGGTGCATTTGCCGTTCAGCATGACCTGCACAAGCCCTTCGGAGAAGTTGCCGACCTGGTCACAGGAAAGGTTGCTCAGCAGCTCTTTGCCAGCTTTGCTGACCAGGTTCCATCTTCCGTTCCGCATAACGGGCGCGTAACCGTTCTGGAAGTCTGAAACATCGTCGTATTGGCAGGGGACGGCTTCGCCGCCGGTTTGGTTGAGGAAGCCCCATTTGCCGCTGCGCCGCACGCGGACAAGCCCGTCCGAAAAGTTTCCGGCGGCGTCATAAAGCGTCTCGGAAAGCAGCTCTTTCCCGGAGGTGCCGACAAAATTCCATTTCCCGTCCCGGCAGACCGGCGCAAAGCCCTCGGAAAAGAAGGGTGCCGCGTCATCGTATACGCAGGGGACAACAAACTGTCCGGTTTTGCCGATATAGCCCCATTTGCCGTTCAGGCTGACAGCCGCCAAGCCGCCGGAAAAGCTGTATGCGCGGTCAAATTGGGTGGGGATTGCCGTTGCGCCGAGCGTGTTGATAAAGCCCCATTTTTCATTTTCGCCCGTGCCGATGCAGACGGCGGCAAGTCCGTCCGAAAAGCTTTCCGCGCGGTCGAATTTGAAAGAAACGATGTTCTGCCCGGATTTGTTGATAAAGCCGTATTTGCCGTCCAGCTTCGCCAGGGCAAGGCCGTCTGAGAAATCGCCCACCTCATCGAACATGCAGGGGACAACCTCTCTGCCGGTCGTACTGAGGAAGCCGCCCTTGCCGCCGCGCCAGACCATGGCGGTGCCGTTGTTGAACGGCGACACCTGATCGTACCGGAAGGCTGTCAGCTCGTCGCCTTTTTTGGTAATGAAGGTATATTTTTGACCCATTTTGACCCAGGCATACCCCTCGGAAAAATCACCCGCGCCATCATAGCGGCAGGGGATGGATTCGATCACCGACGCCGCGCCGGCCGGTACCACGAGCAGGGACACCGTAAGGGCGGCGCTGAGTGCCATGGACAGGAGTTTGTTTCTTTTCAAGAGAGTTTCCTCCTCTTACAATCGTATTTGCCATGCGGGATTGGAAAATCACGGCACAGGCATATCTCTATTTTAACACAGTTGCCGGAGAGGTCAAGCCCCCACCCGAGGAAAAATTTGGATGGCAGCCCCGCGCGGGGGAAGATGCCCGCCTGTCCGGGATATCGCTGGTTTCAGGAAAGGAAGTCCCTGTCCGGCCGTGACAAGTCCGGGAAACTATGATATACTTGGTTTGGAAATGTCGGGGGGAGGTTTTTTATGCGGTTTCAAACTGGATGCTTTGCGCTTGCGCTTGTGCTGCTGCTCGCGGGCTGCGCTGCGGAAGCCCCGCGCGAGAAGGAATTCCTTGCGCCCGAATCGCAGGGGGCGCAGGATATCCTTGTCACGCGCGGCATTGCGTCCGAGGGGACGCTGTTCGTGCAGCTTGACAAGCAGGTCAATGTCCGCTGCACCGTCGGCTGGGAAATCCTGGGGGACGATGTCGCGGGAACCGAGGTGGTCCTAATGCTCGAAAATTTCAGGATGGTTTTGCAGGACGCGATGGACGGACTGACAACGGACGGCGCATGGGCGGACGATATGGAGGATTTTGTGACGGGAACGGTAGAAAGCATCGCCGAATCCCTGTCTGACGGGCGGATATCGGTACGCGTCGACAAGCTGGAAATTGAACGCGTGGAGGATCCGTGAAAAAATTTTTTGAAAAATTTCAAAAAAAGGCTTGCATATTCGTGAAAAATATTGTAAACTAAAAAAGCTGATGAACAGCACTTCATTTTGGAGGTTTGTATTGTATGATTTCTGCTGGCGAGTTTCGCAACGGCGTTACATTTGAAATGGACGGCCAGGTTCTTCAGGTCGTTGAGTTTCAGCATGTCAAGCCCGGCAAGGGTGCGGCTTTTGTGCGTGTGAAAATGAAGAATGTGATTACCGGCGCTGTTACCGAGCGTTCCTTTAATCCTTCTGATAAATATGAGCCTGCTTATGTCGAGCGGAAGGAGATGCAGTACCTCTACGCGGACGGTGATCTGTATTACTTCATGGATACCGAGACCTATGAGCAGCTGCCGATTAACAAATCAACACTTGGCGATGATTTCCGCTTCGTAACCGAGAACATGAACTGTAAGGTTCTGTCCTATAAGGGCAGCGTCTTTGCGGTAGAGCCTCCGCTTTTTGTGGAGCTTGAAATTACAGAGACCGATCCCGGCTTTAAGGGCAACACGGCGACCAATACGCTCAAGCCCGCGAAGGTCGAAACCGGCGCGACCGTTTCTGTCCCGCTCTTTATCGAGACCGGCGACAAGATTAAGATTGATACCCGCACGGGTGAATATCTCGAGCGCGCGAAGGGTTAAAATTCACATATTGGCTTTTGTCCGGAGGTACAAAGATGAATGTAACCGAACGAGTCGCATATTTGCGGGGTCTGCTGGAAGGCATGGAGTTGGACACGGACAAAAAAGAAGGCAAGGTCTGGAAGGCTGTCGTCTCTGTTCTGGAGGAGTTCGTGGAAAGCATAACCGACCTGGAACAGCAGAATGCCGCGCTTTCGGAAGAGCTTGACGACATCTATGAGGAACTCAGCGTGATTGAGGAGAATTTCCTTGATGACGACGATGATGAATTTTTTGACGATGAGGACGAGCCGCTTTATCAGGTGATTTGCCCAACATGCAATGAAGTGATTTACATGGATGATGATTTGCTGTCGGAGGGCTGCATCGTATGTCCTGCCTGCGGGGAAGAGCTGGAGTTTGATCTCTCAGACCTGACAGACGAGGATTTGGCGGAATCCATCATTGAGAGCGTTGAAAATCCCCAAGAAGATTCGTAAATAATGGCGGCTTCTCAAAGCCGCCTGATATGGACACTTAGCTCAGCTGGAAGAGCATCCGCTTGACGTGCGGAAGGTCGAGGGTTCGAGCCCCCCAGTGTCCACCAACTTCCATCGACAAAAAAATGCAAGCAAAAATCCCGCACTTCGGTGCGGGATTTTTGTGCATAAACCAAGGAAATATAAAATAATCAAGAACAATTATCACATATTGGAAAAATCAGGGGGCGTAAAATAAAAATAACGTATCGTAGATGCAAGTAAGCGTAAAATAGGGCGGCATCTATTCCCCTATGGTAGAATGGAAAAAAAGGAATAGGGAATGAAAGAAGAAAAAGAATGCTTTAACTGTGGAAAAAAGTTTATCCCAACCTGTCATGTCACACGGCAGAAATATTGCTACCTGAGCGGTTGCAATGGACGGATTGCCATATCCTTTCTTTATTGATAGCAATAATCTTATAAAGATGTAAATATAAGCATGGTTTTATGAGGTTTGCTGCTAGTACTCTGCCGATTGCGTTGCTGATTCGCGGACAAATGTCTCTGTTCTGCGGACGGCTGGCTTGATGCTCGCCCAACCGCTCAGGTATAAATATTGCAGCAATGAATGCCGGTACCGGTATAACAACGCAAAAAGGTATTATCCGGCACCGGTAAACATCTGTCCGGCATGTGGAGATGTGGTGGACCGGAGTGAGTGCCGGGCAGGACGGTGACGGAGGTTCTGCAGCGACCAGTGCCGGAAAAGGTACCATTACCAGAAGGTATTGGAGCAGCGGCGAAGCCGGGCGCGTCCCCCACAGATATGCCCAAATTGCGCAAAGGCGTTCCAACCGGAATGGGGTACGGGCATCCAGCGGAAATTCTGCGGCGACGCCTGCCGGATCGAGTGGTGAATGGAGTACCACAAAGCGCACCTTTCAGAAGAATTGCAGGCAGAGGAATGCGCGTTTTGCGGAGCACCCCTGACGGGAAAACAGAGGGGAAAAACCTATTGCAGCCGGTTTTGCTATCTTTTGGCGATGGACCAGAAGCATGTGGAGGAAACCTGCGAATGGTGCGGGGAGAAGTTTACAGACGCCAACGGACGAGGGCGGCGGTACTGCAGCCGGAGCTGTGCCACAGCGGCTCGGTTCCCCCCTCGAGCACGGCGTGGAAGCCGGCGCATCCCTTCGGATGAGGCAAAGAACTGGCGGAAGAAACTGACGGAAGCGGCGCGGGCCTGCGGAGCCGGGAAACGAGGGAAGCGGGTCCGGCTGAGTGCGGGATTACCAGCATGTACACGGGCTTGGATGGCCTGACGGCAATCATTCGATACCACTTGAAGCATGATCCCTGCGACGGGAGCGTATATGTATTTCGGGACGGCACAGGCACGATGCTGAAATATCTGGAGTGGGATGGGCAGAGCTTCCTACAGGGAAAGCGGCGTGCTCAGAGCGGGACCTATCCATGGCCGAAGGGAGAAAGCGGAAGCATCGTAGAGATTAACGAGAGAGAATTTGAGTATCTGTTAAGCAAATCAATCGTTCCATTTCAGGAGAAAAAGGGCTGTGATGATTGAAATCACAGCCCTTTTTGTATAATCATGTCATGGGAAAAGAGATGAAAAGCGCTGCGGAATGGCGTGTGCTGCTTACGAAAAAGGAAGAAGAAATCACTGCCCGACAGAGACAGGTGGACTGGCTGAGCCAGCAGCTCCGCCTGACCCGACGGCAGCGTTTCAGCGCGTCCAGCGAACAGACGCAGGTTCTTTCAGCGCAGTTCTCTTTGTTTAACGAGGCAGAGTCCATAGCCTCACCAGACGCGGCGGAGCCAGACTTGGAGCAGATTACAATATCGTAAACGACATTAGCTTTCGCACTTAAAGGCACATAAGGAGGCCAATTTGTCATTTGGCTGACGATAAAAAGCGAAATAATCGTCCAAAGTGTCTTCAAGGGTTTGAGGATTTGCAAAGTAAGTGTTATGAGTAACCTCACGCCGGGTAATTCTCCACACCTGCTCAATCGGATTCAAATCAGGAGAATAGGGTGGGAGGAATTGGTTTCTTGGGTTTGAGCGCCTCAAATCCCTGTTCGTCCGCAATCTTTACCCATAACGTGATCATGCGTTTGCTGCTGCTGCAATCGGTACTCAGATAAGACGGAGTCAATCCGCTTAACACAAGATTAACCATTTCTACCTTGTGTCAATATTTGTCATCTGATATGCTGGCTAGTAGAGCATTGCTTAAATATCAGTGATTAAATCACCAATGGTATCCCGGCATATGTCCACTTAAATGGGTGTGCTGTAAGATTGTATTGTTCCATGAAA
>CAJUJQ010000040.1 GCA_910586575.1 uncultured Clostridia bacterium
TTGCGAAGCGCCTGGCCTACGGCAAGGCGTGTTCGTGGAGCGAACGCGTCCGCCAGATGGAAGGGGAGCTGTATGCCCGTGGCATCCTTCGGTAGCACTGATTTCCCGCTGGCAGATACAACGACAATTTCCGAAAAAATGCGCGGCGGTTTGTTCATTCGGACGATTTTCTAAAAAGCGGGCGGAAGCCCCTTGCAACCTGAAAAAAAAACCGCTAAAATAGAAGTGAATTAGGCCTTGTTTGTTTATTGGAAGTGCCCCGAGTGGCGAGGTTTTTTTCGCCGGACAAGGCAAAAATTCGCGGGAATCCTGACGGATTTCAAGAATTTTTAGCGCAGTATGGCGGAAAAAGATCCGCCAATGGGTGTGCGGATAATTTTCAAACAAGACCTGAGCTGGAGTTATGTTTTTTGCGGCAGGAAAGGGAGGCGGATCAGAGATGTATTGCAATGTTTCTGTCTGTCTGCCTGCGCACAAGCGAAAAAACATGACGGCAGAGTCCTGTAACGGGATTTTTGCAGGCATTTTTGTACCCTAAGTGCACAAGGCAGGACGTTTCTTGCGTCCTGCTTATTTTTTGGCAGGAGGAAACAGCATGAAAAAAGTTTGCATTGTAATGGGGTCTGACAGCGACCTGAAGGTCATGGAAGCGTGTGTCAGCCGTCTGCGCTCTTTCGACATCCCCTTTGAAGTGCGTATTATTTCGGCGCACCGTACCCCGGCAGCCGCCGAACAGCTTGCCAAAAACGCGGTGGCGGACGGCTTCGGCGTCATCATTGCGGCGGCAGGCAAGGCGGCGCACTTGGGCGGCGTGCTGGCGGCATATACCACGCTGCCGGTGATTGGCGTACCGATGGCAACCTCGGTCATGGGCGGAATGGACAGCCTGCTTTCCATCGTCCAGATGCCCAAGGGCATCCCGGTGGCGTCGGTTGCGATTGACGGTGCGGACAACGCGGCAATCCTGGCCGCGCAGATGCTGGCAATCTCAGACCCAGCGCTGACGGACAAGCTTGCGGCCTTCAAGGCGCAGATGGCGGAGGAGGTCTCCGCAAAGGACGCGTCTGTCCGCGCGCGGTTCGCTGAGTGACAGGCAGAGAGAAGCGTTTCACGATTCAATATGTGTAAATTTTTTCATTGAAATAGAGGAGGAAAGAACCATGGTCAAAAAGGAACAGCTTTACGAGGGCAAGGCAAAGAAGGTTTTCGCAACGGACGACCCGCAAATCGTCATTGTGGATTACAAGGACGATGCCACCGCGTTCAACGGCGAAAAGAAGGGCACTATTGTCGGCAAGGGCGTTATTAACAACCAGATGACCAACCACCTGATGCGCAAGCTGGAGGAAGCCGGTGTCCCTACCCATTTCGTCGAGGAGCTTTCCGAGCGTGAAACCGCCGTGAAAAAGGTTTCCATCGTGCCGCTTGAGGTCATTATCCGCAATGTTTCCGCCGGTTCCTTCTCCAAGCGCTACGGCGTAGAGGAAGGCATTGTGTTCGAGCAGCCGACCATTGAATTTTCCTATAAGGACGACGCGCTCGGCGACCCGCTGATTAACGACTATCACGCATCGGCGCTGAAGCTGGCAACCTGGGATGAAATCGAGCTGATTAAAAAGTATGCCTTTACGGTCAACGGCTTCCTGAAAAAGACCCTGCTGGAATGCGGCATTACGCTGGTCGATTTCAAGCTTGAGTTTGGCAAGCTGGCGGATGGTACCATTGTCCTTGCCGACGAGATTTCACCCGACACCTGCCGCTTCTGGGATGTTAAGACCGGTGAAAAGCTGGATAAGGATCGTTTCCGCCGCGACCTTGGCAACGTAGAGGGTGCATATCAGGAAATGGCGCGCCGCCTGCTTGGCAAATAAAAAACGCCTTTCGGCCTGATCCGGATGGAAAGACACGTTAAAAGAGAAACGAAGGAGGGCCTATGGGTGGCTTTTTCGGCGCAATCTCCAAGCGGGACTGCGTTTTAGATATTTTTTTCGGGGTGGATTATCATTCCCACCTCGGCACACGGCGCGGCGGCATGATTATTTATGACCAGGAAAACGGCTTCCAGCGCCAGATTCATAATATTGAGAATACGCCCTTCCGTACGAAGTTTGAAAACGACTTGCGGCAGTTCCACGGCAACAGCGGCATCGGCTGTATCAGCGACACCGACCCGCAGCCGCTGCTGGTGCGCTCCCATATCGGGCTGTACGCGCTGACGACGGTCGGCATTGTCAACAACGCGGAGGAATTGGTTGCGCGGTATTTTTCCGACCATGGGCACCAGTTCATGGCGATGAGCTCGGGCAAGGTCAATCAGACCGAGCTGATTGCGGCGCTGATTAACGAAAAGCCGGATTTGGTTTCGGGTATCCTGCACGCGCAGGAGCAGATCGACGGCTCGGCAACCATTTTGGTTTTAACGCAGGATGCGGTAATCGCGGCGCGTGACCGTTTGGGCCGCCTGCCTGTACTCATTGGGCAGAGCGAGGACGGCTGCTGCGTTTCCTTTGAATCCTTTGCCTATCATAAGCTTGGCTATGCGGATGCCTATGAGCTTGGCCCGCGCGAGATTGTCAAGGTCACGGCGGAGGGCTTTGAAACGCTGTCGCCCCCGGGGAAGGAAATGCGGATTTGCTCCTTTCTGTGGACCTATTACGGCTATCCGAACTCCAACTATGAGGGCAAAAACGTAGAGGTTATGCGCTACCGGAACGGTGAGCTGCTTGCGCAGATTGACAAGGAGCGGGGGCTTGCGCAGGATGTGGACTACATCGCGGGCGTCCCAGATTCGGGCATCCCGCATGCCATCGGCTACGCGAACGCATGCAGCATCCCGTTTGCGCGCCCCTTCATCAAGTATACGCCGACCTGGCCGCGTTCCTTTATGCCCACGAATCAGAATATCCGCAACCAGGTTGCCAAAATGAAGCAAATCCCGGTTCCGGAGCTGATTGAGGGCAAAAAGCTGCTGTTTGTGGACGATTCCATCGTCCGGGGCACCCAGCTGAGGGAAACTGTTGAATTCCTGTACGAAAGCGGCGCGAAGGAAGTGCATATGCGCTCGGCGTGCCCGCCGATTATGTATGGCTGCAAATACCTGAATTTTTCATCGAGCAATTCCGAAATGGAGCTGCTCGCGCGCCGGACGGTGCAGAAGCTGGAAGGCGACGAGGGGCAGCAGCATTTGGAGGAGTACGCGGACGCGGACACCGAGCGCGGGCAGTGTATGCTCCGCTCAATTTGTGAGGAATTCGGCTTCAGCTCGCTGGGCTACCAGTCGCTGGACCTCTTGCTGCAGGCCATTGGCATTGACCGCTCCAAGGTGTGCACCTACTGCTGGAACGGCAAGGAATAGCCGCGAATCTCGGAGAAAATGTGATGAAATATACTATGAAAAAGTTGCCGCGCACCCCTTTTGACAGCGACGCGGTGCATGAGGAATGCGGCGTGTTCGGCATCTATGCCCAAGGCTGCCCGGAGGTTAGCCCGGCGCATGATACCTATACCGCGCTGTTTGCCTTGCAGCACCGTGGGCAGGAGGCGTGCGGCATTGCGGTCAACAGCCGCGGCGTAATCCGCTGCCACAAGGATGTCGGGCTGGTCAGCGAGGTTTTTTCGCAGGAACGGCTGGACAGCATGTCCGGGGAAATGGCGGTCGGTCACGTGCGCTACTCCACGACCGGCCAGCCCTCACGGGAGAACGCGCAGCCGCTTTCCATCACCCATGTCAAGGGGAATCTCGCGGTCGCGCATAACGGCAATCTGGTAAACGCGATGGAGCTGCGCCGGGAAATCGAGCTGAACGGCGGGATTTTCCGCTCGTCTTCGGATACCGAAGTGCTGGTTTATACCATCGTGCGTGAGCGCATCCACGCGCCGTCCATTGAGGAAGCCGTACTGCGCGCGATGAAGGTCATTCGTGGTTCCTATTCGCTGGTTGTCATGTCCCCGCGGAAGCTGATTGCGGCGCGCGACCCGCGCGGGATGCGCCCGCTTTGTATGGGCAAGCTTGGGAATGCGGTGCTGTTTGCCTCGGAATCGTGCGCGTTTGACGCGCTGGGCGCGGAGTTTGTGCGCGATATCGAGCCGGGAGAGGTCGTTGTGGTCAGCCGCGACGGTATCCGCAGCCTGCACTGCGGCATTGAAGCGCCTTCCGCGCAGTGTGTGTTTGAGTTTATCTACTTTGCGCGCCCGGATTCCGTGATTGACGGCGCGTCGGTCGAGCGCGCGCGGCAGGAGGCGGGGAAGTACCTTTCGATTGAGCACCCGGTCGGCGCGGATGTGGTCATCGGCGTGCCCGATTCCGGCATTCCGGCGGCGATTGGCTACGCGAAGTGCTCCGGCATCCCGTATGGCGTCGGTTTAATTAAAAACCGTTATATTGCGCGTACCTTTATCCAACCGGGGCAATCGCGGCGGGAACGCTCAGTGCGGCTCAAGCTGAACGCCCTGCGGGAAGCGGTCGCGGGCAAGCGGGTGATTCTGGTGGATGATTCCATTGTGCGCGGAACCACCAGCGCGCGGCTGGTCAAGCTGCTGCGCGACGCGGGCGCGTCCGAGGTACACATGCGGATTTCCGCGCCGCCGTTCCGTCACCCCTGTTTTTTCGGTACGGATATCCCCGACCGTGAGCTGCTGCTGGCGCACAACCGAACGGTCGAGGAGATGCGGGAAATCATCGGCGTGGATTCATTGGGCTTCCTGTCGGTTGGGGCCGCGCGGAAAATCGCGGTCGGCTGCAGGCTGGGGTTCTGTGACGCGTGCTTTACCGGAGAATATCCGATGGAGGTTCCTGACCAGACGATAAAAAATATGTTTGAAAGTGAGATTGAATTATGACAGAGAGCCGTTCTGAAAGCTATAAGGCTGCGGGTGTAGACGTTACCGCAGGATATGAGGCCGTTAGGCTGATGAAGCCCCATGTGGAATCGACCTTCACCGAAGGCGTGATCGGCTCGCTGGGCGGCTTTGGCGGGCTGTTCAAGCCGCCGGTTGCGGGCATGAAGGAGCCGATTCTCGTTTCCGGCACCGATGGGGTAGGCACGAAGCTCAAACTTGCCTTTTTGATGGACAGGCATGACACCATCGGCATTGATGCGGTCGCGATGTGCGTCAATGATATTGCCTGCTGCGGCGCTTCGCCGATGTTTTTCCTGGATTATATCGCGGTCGGCAAGAATTACCCGGCCAAAGTCGCGAAAATCGTAACCGGCATCGCGGAGGGCTGCCGTCAGGCGGGCTGCGCGCTTATTGGCGGCGAGACTGCCGAAATGCCTGGCTTTTATCCCGAGGACGAATATGATGTCGCAGGTTTTTCGGTTGGCATTGTGGACAAGGAAAAAATAATTGACGGTTCCAAGCTGGCGCCGGGCGATGTGCTGATTGGCGTGGCGTCCTCGGGCGTGCACTCCAACGGCTACTCATTGGTGCGGAAAACGCTGGGTATCAATGAAAAATCGGTGCGCAAATATATTGACGCGTTCGGCAAGACGCTTGGTGAGGAGCTGCTGACCCCGACAAAGATTTACGTGAAAACCATCCAAAGCCTGATTGCTTCCTGTGAGGTCAAGGCCATCAGCCATATCACCGGCGGCGGCTTTTACGAGAATATCCCGCGCATGCTGGGGGATGGCATCTGCGCCGACATTGAAAAGGCGGCGGCGCCGGTTCCGGCCATTTTCGACCTGATTGCAAAGACCGGTAAAATCCCGGAACGTGATATGTACAACACCTTTAATATGGGCGTGGGCTTGGTTGTCGCGGTCGCGAAGGATGATGCCGATAAGGCGCTGGCGGCGATTGCGTCGGCGGGCGAAACCGGCTATCTCATCGGCGCGTGCAAGGCGGGCGAAAAAGGTATCGAGCTGCGCTGAGCGCGAATCCAGATCAAATAAAAGGAACGATTGAAACATGCTAAAAATCGCAGTCATGGTTTCGGGCGGCGGAACCAATCTCCAGGCGCTGATTGACGCGGAGCGGCGCGGGGAACTGAAAAACGGAGAGCTTTCGGCGGTCATTTCGTCGAACGCGGACGCATATGCGCTCGAGCGCGCAAACCGCGCGTTTATCCCGAGCTATGTACTGCGCCGCCGCGATTTCGATTCGACCGACGCGTATGGGGACGCCCTGGCGGAAATGCTGGGGCAGCTCGACATTGGGCTGGTCGTCCTCGCCGGATTTATGACCGTGCTCTCGCCGGACTTCTGCCGCCGCTTTGAAGGCCGTATCATCAATATCCATCCTTCGCTGATCCCGTCTTTCTGCGGCCCTAGCTTCTACGGCCTGCATGTGCATGAGGCTGCGCTCGCCAAGGGCGTTAAGGTGACCGGCGCAACCGTCCACTTTGTTTCTGAGGTGGTGGACGGCGGGGCGATTATCCTGCAAAAGGCGGTTGAGGTTCGCGAAGGGGACACCCCGGAGGTGCTGCAAAAGCGCGTGATGCAGGAGGCGGAGTGGAAGCTCCTGCCGCGCGCGGTGTCGCTGTTCTGCGAGGGGCGGCTGAAAATCGAGGGTGAGAAGGTTCATATTATAGAATAAACTGAAATTTACAGGAAAGGAATCTCATATGAAGCTGCAAAGAATGGAAGATATCCTGTCCGGGCATCCCTATCCGGGGCGGGGCATCCTGCTTGGGCGGTCGGCTGACAACGAAAAGGCGGTTGTCGCTTACTTCATCATGGGGCGCAGCGAAAACAGCCGCAACCGCGTCTTTGAAAAGACCGGCGATGGCATTCGTACCCGCGCTTACGATGAATCGAAAATGACGGATCCGTCGTTGATCATCTATCATCCGGTTCGCCGGATGGAAAACTGCATGATTGTGACCAACGGCGACCAGACCGATACCATCCGCGATTTCCTGGCAAAGGGGGAGTGCTACGTCTGCGCGCTCCGATCGCGCTGCTTTGAGCCTGACCCGCCGAACTATACACCCCGGATTTCGGGCGTACTGCTTGGGGACGGCAGCTATAAGCTGTCCATATTGAAATCGTTGGACGGCGACCCTTCCTGTAACCACCGGTGCTTCTATGAGTACGACAACCCGATTGCCGGGCAGGGGCATTTTGTCCACACCTATCAGGAAAACCTTGATCCGCTGCCCTCATTTGAAGGGGAGCCGCGCCGGGTTGTCTGCGACGCGCCCGACGCGAAAGCCTTCGCGGAACTGCTTTGGAAACACCTGAACAATGATAACAAGGTCTCGCTTTACGTCTGCTATGCCGGACTCAGGGACGGCAGCCTGGACGAAGTTATTTTGAACAAACACGCCTGAAAGGAGCGGAATTATGACCGAATTGGAACTGAAATACGGCTGTAACCCCAATCAGAAGCCTTCTCGTATTTTTATGAAGGAGGGGGAGCTGCCGATTACCGTGCTGAACGGCAAACCCGGTTATATCAATTTTATGGACGCGTTTAATTCGTGGCAGCTGGTGCGCGAGCTGAAGGCGGCGACTGGCTGGGCGAGTGCCGCTTCCTTTAAGCATGTTTCCCCGGCGGGTGCGGCGCTGGGCTATCCGCTGAGCGAAACTGACAAGGCGATGTACTTTACAGGGATGCACCAGGAGCTTTCCAGCATTGCGTGCGCCTATGTGCGGGCGCGCGGCGCAGACCGCCTGTGCTCCTACGGCGACTGGGTCGCGCTGTCTGACGAGTGCGACGCCGATGTCGCAAACCTGCTGGCTGCCGAGGTTTCGGATGGCATTATCGCGCCGTCTTACACAGAAGAGGCGCTTGCCATCCTGAAAACCAAACGCAAGGGCGGCTATAATGTCATTCAGATTGACCCGGATTATGAGTCAGCGCCAGTCGAGCGGCGGGACATTTTCGGGATTACCTTCGAGCAGGGGCACAACAGCCTGAAAATTGACGCGAGTATGCTGGAAAATCTGGTGACCAAGAAGCAAGAGCTGCCGGAATCGGCAAAAATGGATATGATTGTTGCGCTGATTGCGCTCAAATATACGCAGTCCAATTCGGTTTGCTACGTGAAGAACGGTCAGACCATCGGTGTTGGCGCGGGGCAGCAGAGCCGTATCCACTGCACCCGGCTGGCGGGGCAGAAGGCGGATAACTGGTTCCTGCGGCAGCACCCCAAGGTGATGGGGCTTCAATTTGTGGATAACATCCGCCGCCCTGACCGCGACAACGCGATTGACGTTTATATTTCCGAGGAGTATGAGGACGTGCTGGCGGATGGCGCTTGGCAGGCGGTCTTTAAGATGCGCCCCGCGCCGCTGACGATGGAGGAGAAAAAGGCGTGGATTGCGAAGCAGTCTGGCGTTACGGTTGGCTCAGACGCGTTCTTTCCGTTCGGTGACAACGTGGAACGGGCGCACAAATCCGGTGTGCAGTATATTGCGCAGCCGGGCGGCTCTATCCGGGACGACAACGTGATTGAAACGGCGGATAAATATGATATGGTAATGGCCTTTACAGGCGCACGGCTGTTCCATCACTAATTCAAAGCGGCACAGAGGGGCTTGTCAACGGGTTCCGGCGTGAGGGCTGGGATCAGATGTCCCTCTGTTTGCTGATATTTCAGGAGGTTTTCCGATGAAGGTACTTGTAATTGGTTCTGGCGGGCGCGAGCACGCGATTTGTGTCACCCTTGCGAAAAGCCAGAAGGTAGACCATATCTGGTGCGCCCCCGGCAACGGCGGTATCGCGTCCGTGGCGGAGTGCGTCCCGATTGGCGCGACTGATATTGACGGCGTGGTTGCGTTTTCTAAGGAGCACAAGCCGGATTTGGTCATGGTTGCGCCCGACGACCCGCTGGCGATGGGGATGGTTGACGCACTGGAAGCGGCGGGAATCCGTGCGTTCGGCCCCAAGGCGAACGCCGCCGTGATTGAAGGCTCCAAATCCTTTGCAAAGGAACTAATGAAGAAATACGGCATCCCGACGGCAGACTATGCAGTTTTCGAGGATTCCGCGTCCGCGATTGCCTATATCCGTGAAAAGGGCGCGCCGATTGTCGTCAAGGCGGACGGGCTGGCGCTTGGGAAGGGCGTTACCGTTGCCATGACCGAGGAGGACGCGGCTGCGGCAGTGCGTGACGCCATCGACGGCGGCAGCTTCGGCAAGGCCGGGGCGCGCGTCGTGATTGAGGAATACCTGACAGGCCCCGAGGTTTCGGTGCTGGCGTTTGTGGACGGCAAGGATCTCAAAACCATGCCTTCCGCACAGGATCATAAGCGCGCGTATGACCACGACGAAGGCCCTAACACCGGCGGTATGGGTGCGTTTTCCCCTTCGCGGTTCTATACGGAAACGGTTGCCTCCGAATGCATGGAGCAGATTTTCAAGCCCACCGTTGCCGCGATGGCGAAAGAGGGAAGGCCCTTCCGGGGTGTGCTTTATTTCGGCTTGATGCTGACCGAAAAGGGGCCGCGTGTCATTGAATATAACGCACGGTTCGGCGACCCAGAGACACAGGCGGTTCTTTCCCGGCTGGACAGCGACCTTTATGATATTTTCAATGCCGTGATTGACGGGCGGCTGGCGGAAATGGATATCCAGTGGAAGCCGGATGCCGCGTGCTGCGTGGTCATGGCGTCGGGCGGCTACCCCAGGAGCTATGAAAAAGGCAAGGCCATTGCAGGGTTGGAGCAGGTACAGGATTCGTTCGTGTTCCATGCCGGGACGGCACTGCGGGACGGTGAAATCGTCACAAACGGAGGGCGTGTGTTGGGCGTCACGGCGGTTGCGCCGACCTTGGATGAAGCCATTGAAAAGGCCTATGGCGATGTGCATCGGATTACGTTTGAAAACGCGCATTTCCGCAATGATATTGGTGTAAAGTGAGGGACTGGGCATGAAAAAGGAGATGCAGGAGCGCATTTTGGGCTGTATGGCCGATGTACTGAACCAGAACGGCTTCCGCGCAGAGCTGCTGCGGCAGGGGGACGGAAACCCGTTGATGCTACGCTGCGAGAACCGCGCCATGGGTAAGGTCAAGAAGGATGTCATCATTGAGTGCTGCTTCATCCCGATCGCCATGCCGAGCGAGGAAACCGGTTTGCTGCAATTTTTTGTGACACTGTTCGGCGGCGTGCCCGAGATGTATGCGCCGATGACCAAACAGGCGTGCGAATACTGCAATGATTTCAGCGCGCTGGGATTCTTTGGGTTTTTCCAGGACGCCGGGCAGATTTTCCTGAAGCATAATACGCTGCTCGATTCCAGCCTGGAATTCGAGAAGGTAATCACCTTTGTTGCGGATAACATTTCGCTGTTGTTCGCGTCCGTGAGCCGGTTTATTGACGGGCTTGCAACCGTCGGATTCACCGGCACGCCGCTTCAGGCCGCGATTGACCAGGAGCTTTTCCCGCGGCTGGGATAACGGCGGCAAAGAGGGAGGGACAGCATGGAAACCATACAGCAAATCCGCTGCGGGAGTGTCAACTGCTTCCTGGTGCAGAGCGGCAGAGCCGCAATTTTAGTGGATACCGGCAGGGCGGCGTACCGGGAAAAGGTGCTGCGCGCCTGCCGCGCCCGTGAGGAGGTTTCGGTGCGCCTGATTGTGCTGACGCACGGGCATATTGACCACGTTCAAAATGCCGCTTTTCTGGCGCAGGAGCTGTGTGTCCCGATTGCGATGCACCGGGAGGATGCCCCTTTGCTTGCGGATAACCGGAGGCAGCCGCTTTCCTCGAACGGGCTGCTGGGCAGGCTGATGCTTTCCGCCACGAACCGCAGTTTTCAAAAGGATAAAATCCCGCCGTTTTCCGCTGATTTTTACCTGCGAAATGGGGATTTATTGTTCCGGTATGGTGTGAATGCCCAGGTCATTACGCTGCCGGGGCACACGCGCGGTTCTATTGGCGTGCTGGTCGGGGGGCACTCGCTGATTGCGGGGGATACGATGATGAACCTGCCCTATCCGCGCCCATCGCTGCTGTACAATAACCGCATGATGATGCTGCGCAGTGTGGAAAGAATCCGGGGACTTGAACCGCAGGCGGTTTATTTTGGACACGGACGGCCCGCGCGTTACAAAACCAAGCAGGAATAGAAAGCAATCGCCTGATTCCGGGTAAAGAAAAGGGGCTGCCTCTCGCTGAGACAGCCCCTTTTTTTAAACGGGATTGGGGGAATGTTTATTTACTCTCGCGCCAGATGCGCACGGTGAATGCCTGGTTGAGATCTGTTAGCTTCACATCAAAGTCCAGATGATCCGGATTGCCATAATATTGGAACCATTTGTCGGCTTCGCTGCCGTCAATTGTAATCGAAAGGCGGTCGCTGTCGGTAAGCCGGCAGCGGAACGTTTGCGGGGCAAGATTGCTGCTGCCGCATTTCACGCTGCTGACAAGCGTAGAATCCTTAAACAGGATACCGCTGACCGTATAGAACTCGATATCATCCGCCGGTTTCCCGCTCCATTCGGCATTCAAATCAAATTGATTGGATTCGCTGGTGTCAATGACGGTCAGCTCAACGGTTGGGCTTTTGCCGCTGTCCATCTGATAGGTGATAGTATATTTCCCGGGATGGATGGCGGACAAAGTGTCGGCGCTGACGGTGACAGCGCCGCCCGAAAGGGTGGATTCCAGCTCGGCGTTGCCCAGCCGCACGCCGCCGAAGCCGCCGCTGCCGATGGCAATGATCAAATCCTGACAGCCGCTGGAAGCCGGGTTGCGGTCAAAGGTAAAGGTTGTCGGGTTGCTGCCGGGGCGTGAGCTTGTCGGGACGCTGGACTGTGTTATACCGGAGCCGCGCCCGGAACCGCTGGCGGGTTTGCCGTCAATGAAAGCGGTCAGGCCGCTGCGGATGGTATAACCGTTCTGCGGAACCATAGCGAGGGAGCAGTCCGCCACGTTGAGGATTGCGGAGCCGATTGAACCGTATCCGCTGACCGTCACCGGCGCGTCGGCGGACAGCATGTCAATCATCGCGGCGTTTGTGGTGGTAATGGTCGATTTTTGCGAAACGGAAACATCTGCGGTGCCGTCCAGCGTGAGGGAAGGCGAGCCGCTGCCCGCCAGGGAAACGTCCACAAAGCCGACGCCAGTCAAATCCTTTTCGGAGAGGCTGGCTGCCGAACGGATTACTGTATCCTTGATTTCGGTATCCCCGCTGACGATGGTTTCTACCAGCCGTCCCATGGGGGAATCCACAATCAGGCGGTCCGCGGTTACGCCGTTGCAAAGCAGCGTGCCGCCCGACTGGATGAGGTCGCCCTTGATGGTGACATCGGTCAGGGTCACTGTGCCGATTACGCCTTCCGTAATATAAAGGTCGCCCTGGATTTCGGCGTCCTGAAGCGTGCAGGGGGCGGAAATCGTCACATTGCTGGTATCCGATTTAATCATGGTGGAGGAATAGACAGCGCCCTGCTGGTTCAGGGAAGAACCCATGTAGAAGTATAGCAGGGAAGCGATTTCGGCGCGGGTCACGGTTGCGCCCGGGCGGAAGGAACTGTCGTTATAGCCGTGGACAATCCCGTCCTCTACCGCGTCCTTGATATAGGCTGCCGACCATTTGCCGATGGAGTCATTGTCAATAAAGGGCAATTTTTCCGGTGCGACAGGCTCCAGCTCTTTTTTGAACAGCCGCCCCATGACACTGACAACTTGTTCCCGGGTGATAGGGGCATTCGGGGACATGGCATCGGCACTGGTGCCCGAAATATAGCCGTGCTTGGCGGCAATCTGTACGGTGTCCTGATACCAGCCGTTGGCGCTGAGGTCGGTGTACTGGGAAACTGAAGCGCGCTCGGTAAAGTTGAATGCGCGGTTGACATAGCGCATGAATTCCGCGCGGGTGACTTGTTTGTCGGGGTCATAGTTGCCGGTTGACGTATTCGGGCGGATGACGCCGCCGGTTTCCCCGTTATAGGGGATTTGACCCAGATAATCAATATAGGGCTTGGCCCAGCTGCCGTCAATGTCACTCGCCGCAAGGGCGGACGGCGTCAGCAGCAGGGCTGCGGACAGTGTGCCGACAAGAAGCTTTTTCATAATGCTGCACCTCTCAAAGGGATATGTAAAACGCGCGCTCAAATGAGCGCCACATGTAATAATTCTGTTACCATTCTATCATATTTACCGAGGTAAAACAAGTACTTTTTTGCGGAATTGGTAAAATCTAAAATAATTGATGCGACGGAAGGTAACAATTTATGCAGCATCGAGGTACGGATGGTTACCGAAAACGGCTGGACAGCAGGAAGAGCGCCAATGTATGGGCTGGATAAAACAGGTAAAAAAACCACTTGCAGCCTGGCCCTTTTTCGCCGTTCCAGCGGAGCATCAAGGGTAATGCCAGTACAATCAGGCATTGCGGGTCGTTGTTACAGAATTCCAGCAGCGCAGCCATCAGATAGGCCGCACAGAACCCGGCGCGGTTGTCCCACAAAAAGTACATTGCGATACCAAGCAGGACGTAGGGAATACCGTATTCACAGGAGAGCGGGCTGGGCAGGATGCCGCAGAGGATATCGCCGCTCAGCGAGGATAGGGCGGGGATAAGGTTCCTGACAGACTGGAACAGAATCTGTGAAACGGCAATTAGTCCATAGGCCATGCACCCCTGCCGGAAATCCTTCTGGAACAGCTCAGCCGCGCTGATAAGCACGCCAACCCAAAACATGGTGATGAAAATGTTATGGTTCCCGTAGCCTGCGCCCGCAAAATGCATGATGCCGGACATGACAAGGCTCATCCCGTATAGACGGAGCAGGTATTTTTTCCGGTTCCGGGTATGCCGCCAGCCCTGCACCATGCAGAATAGGAACAGTGGAAACGACAGCCGCCCGATTAGCCGCAGCAGATCGGGTGCACCGTCAAAATAATAGCCGATATGGTCAATGACCATCAGAAGCAGCGCCAGCGCTTTTAGCTGGAATGTTGTCATAAAGCAGCTCCCCCTTTTACTGATTCGGGGAAAGTATAGCATTCCGGCTGTGGGAAGTCAATTAAGAACAGTTTAAGACTTTCTTAAAAATGCATAAAATCGCCTGTATTTTGCGCCGCAGGTGAGGGTTACGCATGTATTGTATTGCCGCGCGCGAGGTTGTAATCTGTTGGGGGCAGCGTACAGGAGGGCACGCTTTTTGTTATGTTTATTAGAATTTTTACGTCCCTTGCCACTGGCAGCGCTCAAGCGCCACCGTTCCATCCTCCCGGAACGGCACACCCTCCGCGAGTAATAACATGAGGTGTGTCTCGCGCCCGCCCGGCAGAAATGCTTCGGACAGCCCGCCGAGACGGTTGACCACCCGATGCGCCGGGACATCGGGCGGCGCGGCATTCATCGCATAGCCGACAACCCGCGACAAACGCGGGTTTCCCAGCAGCTGGGCAATCTGTCCATAGGTGGCAGCTTTCCCGGCCGGAATCAAGCGGACAAGCTCATATACTTGAGAAAAGGTGTTCATTTTCATTTCACCACACGGTTAAAAAACTGCATTTACAAATTGAAACCACGCTGAATGGCAAAGGCGATTTTATTAGACCTGTTCGGAGACGATTGGCGCACCCCGAGTTTCCGAACAGGTCTATTCTGCCGATATGGTATCGGTAATTGACAATTCCCGGATTCGTTTCGCGGGAGCCATGACGGACAGCGCCACCGCCGCCAGCAGCACCAGCACAATCACCAGCATCGCCAGCCACGGCATATTCCAGCGGTCGCCCCATTGGAAAGCAACCATTTGCTGAAACAGCAGCCGGTGGAGCGGCAGCCCCAGCCCGCACCCCATCACAACGCCGCTGAGCGCATAGGTCAGGGCTTCCGCAGTAACCATATCGGTCAGCTGCCGGATATCCATACCGACCGCGCGCATCGCGCCATACTGCTTCATCCGCGCGGAAACACTCAGCGCGATACTGTTGACGATATGGAATACGGTAATCAGCGCAATCAGCGCAAGGAAGCCGTACACAAACAGCGCAAAGGAATAATAAGCGCCCTTTGCGTCGCGGTTGCTCAAACGGCGGTCGGAAAAACGGAACGCATCCCCCGCCAGCGCGCGGATTTGCGCAGTATCCTCTTCGGTGACGTTCCGATGGAACTGCACGTCAATGATGGTGTAACCGCTTTCCCCGGTCAGCTGCCGGAACAGCTCCTCCGAGCAAAAGAGGGTTTCCGTCCCCGGCTCATGGTCAAATGGGCTGTAACCGACACTCCCCGTGATGGGAAGCGCATAGCCGTTGATTTGCAGGAAGTCGCCGGTTTCCAGCACGCTGTCCGAGTTGTAGGTAAGCAGCAGGCCGCGCCCTTCCTCGGCATCGGCCACCGAACCGTCCAGCCGCGATTTTTCAGCCCAGCCGAACTGGTTCTCCTCGTAGGATATCAGATCAACTCGGACGGGCGTTTCCCCGCGACTGCATTCCAGCCCATAGGCGAAGCTGCGCCCGAACACCCGTTTGACGGAAGGGATCGCCGAGATTTGCTCTACGAGAGACGCCGGGATGGAGCAGATATCCTCCGGGCTGATGATGGAAAAATCCGGCGCGCTGGGCCGTACCGGGGTCACCGCATGATGCATAAAACTGACCACAACGCTAAAGGAAAGGAACAGAATGATACTGAACGCGAACGAGCCGGTCATCAGCAGGAAATTGCGCTTGCTGCCGACCGCGTGATGGATGCCAAGCGCCGTCTGCACCGGCAGGAAGCGGGTATCGGCGGCGGTTTCCGCGGCCTGCACCGTGCCCGCGTTGCCCGAGACGGCAGTCAGCGGTGAGACGGCAGACGCGCGTTTGGCAGGCGTCCGCGCGGAAAACAGCACGGTCAGCACGCCGAGCAGCGCGCCGCTGGCAATCGCAACCGGGCTAATCCCGAACCGTGGCATTTCGGCGAAGTAGGTCGGGGCGAGAAAGCGGAGCATTTCGCACAGCGCCCAGCACACCGCCGTACCGGCAAGCAAGCCGGCAGGGATGGATGCGCCGCACCAGCCAAGCGCCTCCCTCCGAACAAAGCGTTTCACCTGTTTTGGGGTCGCGCCAAGGCAGCGCAGCAGCCCGAAAAATTCCGTGCGCTGGGCAACGCTGCTGTTCATGCTGCCGGTCATCATCAGGATGCCCGAAACCGCGACCAGACCAGACAGGATTGCCGCCGCTGTATACAGCATTTGCATAAAAGCGTTGTCGCTCTGCCCGGAAATGCCGAGCAGCTTGGGGTTATTGCCAACCGCATCTTCGGCAAGCCCGAACTGGACGCGGATTTCTTCCGCTGCACGGTGAATCCGGATAAACGGCTTATACTGCACATACATTGCCATCGGCTGCCCTACGAAACGACGGTAATCACCGCTGTTCATTATGACACCCGCCCCGTCCTGTTCTGCCATCATTACGGTATCACCGAACAGCCCGGTCAGCAGATAATCCTCCGCTCTGCCGTCAGGGAGCGCCAACGTCACGGTATCGCCGGGCTGCACACCCAGCAAAATTTTAGCGTTCTGCGTCATGCAGATGGTCCCCGGCTCCGCCGAATAGCCGCCCTCTAAAATTTCAGTGGAGGGAAAAATTTCTTTCCAGCTTTCGTCCGCACCGCACACCGCGACGCGGGTGCCGTTGACGGTATAATCCTCGTCAAGATGAGAATTCACCACGTCGTACCAGCTGGAGGCTTCGACCTCCGGCCGGGCGGAAACAAGCGTGCCGTCTTCCTCTGAAAGCCCGATAAATTGGGTATGCCAATTGCCATACTGCTGGATGGCCTGGATTTTCTGGCAGTTCAGCCACATATCCGCCATGCCGAAAATCGCGGTCACCAGAAAAACCGAAAGGATAATGCACAGCCGGGTCATGCGGCTCTGGCGGCGGCGCACCCTGGCAGAAATCCCGGCAAGATCAAGAAAGCTTTTCATTCCTGCGCACCCCCCAGGTCGGTCAGCACGCCGTCATGCACGGAAAAGACGTGGTTCGCGGCGGTGGTCAGGTTCATATTATGAGTAATCATCAGCACGGTCTGCTGATAGCGGCGCGAGGCTTTCAGCAGCAAATCCATCACATCCCGGCTGCTGCGCGAATCAAGGTTGCCGGTCGGCTCGTCCGCGAGCACCACGGTCGGATGGGTAATCAGCGCGCGTCCAATGGCGGCACGCTGCTGCTGCCCGCCGGAAAGCTGGCTGGGCAAATGCAGACGGCGTTCGGTCAGTCCGAGCACGTCCAGCAGCTCGTCTACCTGCTGCGGGTCGGGCTTCCGCCCGTCGAGCAGCAGCGGAAAAATCATGTTCTGCTCGACATTCAGCTCGGGAATCAGGTGGAAGGACTGGAAAATAAAGCCGATATTCTGCCGCCGGAAGATGGTGCGCCGTTCCTCCGGCAGCGAGAACAAATCCTCGCCGTTCAGCCAGACCTTACCGGCGGTCGGGGAATCCAATCCGCCGATGCAGTTGAGCAGCGTGCTCTTGCCCGAACCGGAATCGCCGACAATCGCGGCGAAATCTCCCTTTTGCAGGGAAAACGAGGCATTTTGCAGCGCCTTCACCTGTGCGGCTCCCGTGCCGTAGGTTTTGCAAAGCCCCTGTACCTTCAAAATTTCCATTATGAAACCACTCCTGAAATCAATGATATTTGCCAAGCGGGGCAATATTCCCGCCCTGCAAGCACCAGTATACTACAGGAAGCTTACTCCCCGGTGAATCCCATCTTACAATTTAGAAAGGTATGACAACCCCACGCCCTCATTAAGATACCCTTGGCTGCTAAAATTGCCGCATTTATGTAGGGGAGGGGCTTGCCCCTCCCCTACATAATTGTAACCTTGCGTACAGCAGATATCCAATGCATACGACAAAAATTATCTGCCGCGAGAATTGCCTGTTTATGCAAGCCGCGCCGCAACGGCGTCGTGCAGGAACTGCGCACAGCCGGGCTGATTCTTATCGTAATAAGCGGTAAAACGCGGGTCACAAAGATACATTTGGCACAGGTTTTGCTGCATCATATCGGTGCATTCCGGCAGGGTGAAGCCCAGCCATTTCCTGTGCATCCCGGCCAGCTGCCGCCCGGTTTCGCTAGCCGGGGGTACGCCCCTCCGCACCGCTTCTTCCAAGCCTCGCAGCAGGGCTTCCCCCAGCGCTTCCATATCCTGATACGCTGCTTCACTCAGCGACGCGAAACGGCGGTTATAGGTATCGGCGGCCTGCTCACCGTAAGCTTTCCGTACCTCCGCACCGTATAAACGCTCGTTTTCTTCCAGCTTCTCTTGCTTGAAGCATGCAAATTTTTCACTGTCTTTCATCATTTTGCCTCCTTTTTCGGACGCAATCGTCCGGTCAACTGTTTCAATCAGGCTGTCAAGCGTCCGGCGGCGCGTCTCAAGCCGCGCGCGCTGATCCTCAAGGGCGGAAAGGCGGTCAATCCCCGGTTGATGCACCAGCCGTCCGATGGCTTCCAACGAAAAATCCAAAGCCCGGTACAACAGAATCTGTTGGAGCATATCGGCTTCTCGTGAGGTGTAAACGCGGTACCCCGCCTCGGTGACACGCGCCGGGTTCAGCAAACCGATTTGGTCATAATAACGCAGCGTGCGCGGGCTGACACCAGACAGATCCGCCAGCTGTTTGACCGTGTATTCCCGGGTTTTTTCCATTGGGCTTTCCCTCCTGACAGGTTTATCATAAGGCATGACGCAGCGTCAAGGTCAAGAGAAATTTTAAAAATTTGTTCGGAGGTTAAAGAATCGTTGGCAGGAAGGCGGCAAGCGCATCGGCAAGCGCGGCATGCCCTTCAGGGGAAAGGTGCACGCCGTCCGCGCCCGCGCCGGTGACTTTGCTTGCATCAAAGAAGTGCGCTCCCATGCGGCGCGCCGTCTCCTGACAGAACCGGGGCAGCAGCCGGGAGGTTTCCACGCTGTCCGCGCCGAACATAAACCGCATCCCGCCTTTCGCAAGGGCTTCCGCGTCAATCATCGGCGGCGCAACGAGCAGTACCTCCGGAGCCTGCCGCAGATGCAGCAGCCTGGGGGACTGCACAACCTCTATCAGCGTTTGCAGCCCCTCGGCGATCTCGCACGCGTGGGCGCGGAAACGGCTTTTGCAGTCGTTCGTGCCCAGCATAATAAGGATCAAATCAATCGGGTCATGGGTTTTGAGGGCAACCGGCAAATGGGTCAGGCCGCGCCGCCCGAACCGGGCGTCATCCTCAAAAACCGTTGTGCGCCCGCCAAGCCCCTCCTCCAGAATGCAACAGTCGGGCAGCGCGGCTTGCAGCCGTGAGGTCCAGCGGACGCCGCGCGGGTAGCGGTTTGCGGTCAGGGGGTCATAGCCCCAGGTATTGGAATCACCGTAGCAAAGAATGGTTTTCATTTTCAAAACTCCTTCCGGCAGGCCGTTCAGCGCTCAATGCCGAACAGGCGGCAGCCATTTTCGGTGGTGGCTTCCGCGACGGCTTCCAGCGGCAGGCCCTTGATTTCCGCGATTGTTTCAGCCATGCGGTACACGTACATGGATGAATTGCGCTTCCCACGGAACGGCTCGGGCGCCATATAGGGGGAATCGGTTTCAATCATCAGGCGTTCGAGCGGGACGCGGCGCACGACCTCAACCGCCTTTTTCGCGTTTTTGAAGGTCAGCACACCCGTGAACGAAATATAATATCCCAGCGCAAGCAGGCGTTCCGCTGTTTCGGGGCTGCCCGCATAGCAATGGAACACCCCACGCACCTTCGGATACTGCTCGGCGATGGTCAGGCAGTCTAAATGTGCGTCCCGGTCGTGCACAATAACCGGCAGGTTCAGCCGCCCCGCCATGCGCATCTGCGCGCGGAACAGCTCCTGCTGGCGTTTGCGTTCAGCAGGGTCCCTGCACCAATAATAGTCCAGGCCGATTTCCCCAATCGCGCGCACCTTTGGATGAGCGGCAAGGGCTTCGATTTCCTTCAATCCGGCTTCGGCCTCCGCGTCCGGTACGCCGTCTATATTTTCGGGGTGGTATCCGACTGCCGCGTATACATGCGGGTAGGTTTCCGCATAGGAAACCGCCTTGCGGCTGGATTCCAAATCACAGCCCGGGTTCAGCACCAGCCCTACATTGTACCCCGGCAGGGCGCGTAGGATTTCGTCCCGGTCGGCGTCAAAACGTTGGTCATCATAGTGGGCATGCGTATCAAAAAACGTCATAAACGTCCTCCTTTTTCCGGTCACGCTTCCTCGGTTTCCATCTCGAAAACCAGCTCTATGGATTCAATCATCCCGTTTGCACGGGTTTCCAGCGGCACGGCGGAAACAAACCGCCAGCCCTGTCCCGCGCGGCGGTCAATTACTTCGCGGTAACGCTCCGCAGACAGGCCAAAGCCGCCTAACGGGCTCCACCCGCCGCTGCCCATCTCTACTTTTTCGTAAGAATAACGGTATTTTTTCATAAAGAACCTCCGGTTCATATGCGGATTTTTGCCACAAAACAGAACATCTGCCCACCGTCCTTTTTGGCGGGCAGATGTTTACGGTTTTCAGAATCAGCAGAGCTTACAGCCCGCAGGGATCTCGTCGCCCAACATAATCAGATGGAGTTCTTCGCCGTCCTCGGTGTCGCGCACCGCAGATAACAGCATGCCGTTCGATTCCTGGCCCATCATCTTACGCGGCGCAAGGTTGGTGCAGGCGACCAGCGTCCTACCGACCAAATCTTCCGCTTTGTAATAGGTCGCGATACCCGAAAGGATTTGACGCGGCGTGCCGCTGCCGTCGTCCAGCTGGAACTTTAACAGCTTTGCGCTCTTTTTGACGTTCTCGCAGGCAAGTACCTTGCAGACCGTCATTTCAACCTTTGCAAAGTCGTCAATCGTAATAACGCCCGGGATGGCAGCTTCTTTCTTTTCCGGCTTCGGCTTGCCGGCCCTTTTCTGCTGCTCGTCCTCGATTTCCTTCAGCTTTTTCGGGATGTCAATGCGGCTAAACAGGATAGACGCTTCGCCGACCTTCTGTCCCGGCTGCATGCCGTTGAAGGCCGCCAGCGATTCAACCCCGCCGTTCGCCAGGTTCAGCTGCTCGAAAATCTTGTCCGAGGTCTGCGGCAGGTAAGGTTTCAGCATCACCGCCGCAAAACGGATGCTCTCCAGCAGGTTGTATAGCACCGTGCCCAGGCGCGCGCGCTTGCTTTCGTCCTTTGCCAGCGCCCACGGCATGGTCTCATCAATATACTTGTTCGAGCGGCGCAGCAGGGTAAAAATTTCGTCGATTGCGTCCGCTACGCGGAGGCTATTCATTTTGTCCTCTACCTTGGCGGGCAGGGCAAGCGCCATGCTGCGCAGCTCCTCATCCAGCGGCTCCGCCGCGTCTGGGGACTGAATAACCCCGTCAAAATATTTATGGCTCATTGCAATCGTGCGGTTGACCAGATTGCCCAGCACGTTTGCCAGGTCGGCGTTAATGCGCTCCATCATCAGCTCATGCGTAATCGTGCCATCCTGCGCAAAGGGAATCTCATGCAGCACATAATAGCGCACCGCGTCAACCCCGAACCAGCGCACCAGGTCGTCCGCGTAAATCACATTGCCGAGCGACTTGGACATTTTGCCGTCGCCGACCAGCAGCCACGGATGCCCGAATACCTGCTTGGGCAGCGGCTCACCCAGCGCCATCAGGAAAATCGGCCAGTAGATGGTGTGGAAGCGGATAATATCCTTGCCAATCAGATGCACGTCGGCGGGCCAGAACCGCTTATAATGCTCGTCATGATTGCCATCCGGGTCGTAGCCGCAGAAGGTGATATAATTGGAAAGCGCGTCAAGCCAAACGTAGGTGACATGGTTCGGGTCGAAATCTACCGGAACGCCCCAGTTAAATGACGTGCGCGACACACACAAATCCTGAAGCCCCGGCTTTAAGAAGTTGTTCACCATTTCATTTTTGCGGCTCTCTGGCTGGATAAACTCCGGGTGGGCCTCAATATGCGCCATCAGCCGGTCGGCGTATTTGCTCATCCGGAAGAAATAGGCTTCCTCTTCGGCTTCGGCCACTTCGCGGCCGCAGTCCGGGCACTTGCCGTCCACCAGCTGGCTTTCCGTCCAGAAGGATTCACAGGGCGTGCAGTATTTGCCCTTGTAAGCGCCCTTGTAAATGTCTCCCTGGTCGTGCAGCTTGCGGAAAATCGTCTGGATTTTCCTGGTATGCATCGGGTCGGTTGTGCGGACAAACCGGTCGTAGGTCGTGTTCATCAAATCCCAGATTTCCTTGATTTGCCCCGCGACATTATCAACATACGCCTGCGGCGTGATGCCCGCCGCCTCGGCCTTCTGCTGGATTTTCTGTCCGTGCTCGTCTGTACCGGTCTGGAAATATACGTCATATCCGGTCATACGCTTAAAGCGCGCAATCGCGTCCGCCAATACGATTTCATAGGTGTTGCCGATGTGCGGTTTGGCAGATGTGTATGCAATTGCAGTCGATATATAATAGGGTTTCCTTTCCATTCAGAATTCCTCCGTGTTCTTATTCTAGTCTGATGCCTTCTCTAATGATATCCAAAAAACACCTAAAAATCAAGTGCTTTGCAGAAAAAAACGCGGCGAACACGTGAATTGCCCCCTCTCATTTCAAAACAATGCTTTTATTCATATAAGAGAAGCCTGCTCCTCCCCCAACAGAGTCAAGTCCAAATTTGTGTGTAAAATGTATCAGGTAAATATTGGAAACACGAAAAAGTGCGCTTGATTGGAACGGGAAATGGCCAAGGCAGGGAAGTTGTCGCC
>CAJUJQ010000041.1 GCA_910586575.1 uncultured Clostridia bacterium
TTCATCCCTCCTTGCTCCATTTTAACATATTTCTATCTATTAGTAAATACTCCCTCTATTTTATCATGATTCCTTATTTTCGCAAGAGGTCTAATCATTCGTTATCTTATGGCATCCCGGAATCCCACAAAATTACCCCAAAGAAAACGCCGGCCTCCCTTGACTGGGAAGCCGGCGCTCATTTTCTATCGTTTATTCCCCAAAAAGCCGGTCGGCAATGTGGAAGCCCTCTTCCAGAAGGATGCCGGACTTTGCGCCGGTTTCCTCGTCGTAGGTCTCCCAGCTGCCGAGCGCTTTGCGGGAGTCGTACAGCAGATAGGGGACCGGGTCGGCGGTATGCGTGCGGACGCGGATGGGCGTGGGATGGTCGGGCATGACCAGCATGCGGAACTCGACGCTGCGCGCGGTCAGCTCCTCGAACACAGGACGGATAATTTTTTCGTCCAGATATTCAATCGCCTTGACCTTGAGATCGGCCGCGCCCTGATGCCCCATTTCGTCGGGCGCTTCGACGTGCACATACACAAAGTCATTTCCATCCTCGGTCAGCGCCTTGACCGCCGCCATCGCTTTTCCGTGGTAATCGGTATGCAGCCCGCCGTTCGCCCCGGGGACCTCCATCACCTGCATTTCCGCGCCGACCGCAATGCCCTTGAGCAGGTCAACCGCCGAAATCATCGCCCCGCGCTTGCCGGTTTTTTCGGTGAAGCTTTGCAGCGCCGGACGCGTGCCCGCCCCCCAGAACCACAGCGAATTTGCCTTATTCAGCCCTTTTTCCGCGCGGGCGTGGTTGAGCGGGTGATTGTCCAGAATCTCAAAGCTGCGCTCCATCATGCGCCGCAAATTCGGGTCGCCGGTCAGATAGGGGCCAATCACCTCAGTCAGATGGTCATGGGGCTGGCTCAGGTCGAGTACCTCGCCTTTGTCCCAGATGAGCAGATGCCGGTAGCTGGTGCCGACATAGAAACGGTACGTTTCGGTTTCAAACGCTTCCCGTACCGCGTCAATTAGTACAGCCGCGTCCGCGGTCGAGATCTCCCCGGAGGAATGGTCGAGAATCCGGCGTTCCGCGTAGGAGATGCCCTCCTCGTCGCTGAGCGTCACCAGATTACAGCGCAGGGCGATATCGGTCGGCTTCATATCCACGCCGATGGACAAGGCTTCCAGCGGCGAGCGCCCGGTGTAAAAGTTGCGCGGATTGTAGCCGAGCACCGCCAGGTTCGCGGTATCGCTGCCGGGCTTCATGCCTGCCGGGATGGTTGCGGCAAGGCCGATTTCCGCGCGGGCGGCAAGCTGATCCATCATCGGGGTTTTCGCAGCCATCAACGGGGTTTTGCCGCCGAGCGCCGCAATGGGTTCGTCGGCCATGCCGTCGCCAAGGATGGTGATATATTTCATTGGTGGGGTTCCTCCTCATATAATAGACCTCTCGAAATCCACAAAGGATTCCTGCGAAAATTGATCTTCGTCTGGCGAAATCATCCCCCGCCAGCCGGCATTTCTCAGGTTCCCGAACAGGCCTAATCTTCAATTACCTCTTTATGTATCTGTAGCGCGGACATTTGTCCGCCAGTTGTTACTCTATTATCATAACCTGTAAATCCTCTTTTGTCCAGTCTGAATCTGCACGAGAAAGGCACAGCGAAAGCCTATAATTTTTGTCAGGAAAGGCAACCGGGAAGGCGCGGAAGTGCTCAAGCAAAATGACCGGCGTTTGCTCCATCGTCACCCGCGCGCGGGAAAGCCCCCGTGCCAAGCCCTCGCCGCTTGCTTTGACGGCGGCTTCCTTGAGCGTCCAGAACTGGTAAAACCCGTCGGGCGGCAGCTGTGCCAGCAGCGCGCATTCCTCGGCGGAAAACCAGCGCTCCGCCACCCCGCGCCGCAGCTCACGCACCTGTTCCACGTCCACGCCGACCGGGTATTCCCCGACCGCGCACACCGCCCAAATCCCGGAATGCGACAGACTGAAATGAAAATCCGGGTATTCTGGCAGATAGGGCTTGCCGCTTTTCATTTTGGAGCGCAGCAGGGGGACGGGGGCATTTGGCTTTGCCCGGTGCAGGGCATAGCGAAGCAGGCGATCGGCGGCTTCGCTCCCCGACCGCGCCCCTATCCTCTGTGCGAAAATGCCTCTCACAGCCCTGTCTCCTTTCCGTTCCGCCCATCCGGCGCCATCCCCGGCAAAAATTGGACTCTGTGATATCTGCAAATATAGTATACCATATCACCGGGAAATGTGCTATAATAGATACGGATAAATTTGAATTTTTCGTGCAGGAGGCGGAAAAGATGCCCAGAAAACGACATATCAACCAACGAGGCGGACTGATTGACGCGCCGGGGGCTTACCTGCTGGCATGCACCGGCCGGAGCTTCCGCCAAACAGGCGGCTTCCGGCTGGAAACCGAACCCATGCTCCGGCAGCTGGAATACGAAGCCTGGGACGGCAAGCCCTGCCCCAACTGCACGCCGTCCGCGCTCGCCAACGCGCTTGCCTACTACCGCCGCCGCTGGCCGCAGATTCCAGACGACCCGCGCGAGCGCTACCGCCTGCTGCGGGGACATCTCCGCCTGGTGCATTCCCCGCTTCCAGGCTCCGGCGGATACCCTGCCTTTCTGAATGCCGTATTGGTGCGGCGGCTCTGGCGGCTGCTCGGCATTGATGCCTGGCCGGTTACATATCCCTTCCCCAGCGCGCGCCGCCTGCGGCAGCTGATTGCCTCGGACGGTACACCGCTGGTGCTCTCCATCTGGTCCAAGGCCTACCTTGGGCATACGGTGCTGCTGCTCGGCTGGGAGATATGGAGCGACGGGCAGGCCCCGCGCCTGTTTTGGGTTGTCCATGACGGCTGGTCGGACGCGCCACGCTTTTTGGACGCCGAGGCCGTCCGCATCTGGCAGGCCGTCCGCATGGCACGGTAAAACTCAAATCCCGGATAAAAAGTTTAGGATGTGAAACCATATGTTTTTATGCCCGGTCTGCCGGAAGCCCCTGGATGACGGCGCAAAAACCCGCGCCTGCCCCTCCGGGCACTGCTTTGACCGCTCGGCGCAGGGCGGCTATGTCAATCTGCTGCGCACAAACCGCCGCGGAAGCGCCGACCCAGGGGACAGCTCGGAAATGTGCCGCGCCCGCACCCGATTCCTGGAAAGCGGGTACTATGAAGTGCTGCGGGATACCCTTTGCGATACCGTTTCGCAGTTCCCGTCCCGGTACATTTTGGACGCGGGCTGCGGGGAGGGGTATTATACCACCGCCGTTATGAAAGCCCTGCGGGACATCGCCAGCCCGGCGAAGCTGCTCGGCGTGGACCTTTCCAAAACCGCCCTGCGCCACGCCGGGAAACAATGCCCGGACGGGGAATTCGCGGTGGCAAGCCTGTTCGACCTGCCGCTGCCCGACCATTCCATCGACGTCATTCTGCACCTGTTCGCGCCAATGTGTGAGCAGGAGTTCCGCCGCGTCCTGACCGGGGGCGGCACGCTGGTCACCGTCAAACCGGGGGCCGACCACCTCTGGGGGCTGAAAGAAATCCTCTATGACAAGCCCTACCCGAACGATGAGGATGAGGCCGAGTATGAGGACTTCCATTGGATGGGGCGCATTTTTGCCGAGGATGAAATTACCCTGCGCTGCAACGAGGATATCCGCGCGCTGTACCAAATGACGCCCTACGCCTGGAAAACCGCCAGGGAAGCCGCCGGCCGCCTGCTTTCCATGGAGACGCTGGAAACCAAAATTTCCTTTTTGATTGATTTATATCTTGCTGTTTGACGCTGTTTCACGCCCGGAGGGATGATTCCCCCGGGTTTTTTTTATTCCGGATTTTGACTGCAATGCCCATACAAGCAGGGGCTTCACTGCTCTATTTTTTCCCTGCCGCGCATAGAATTTCTAAGCGGACGGACAGGCGTATCATGCCGGTTAACGAAAACGGGGAGGCCAAAAATGGGGTTTTGGAAAATTTTGACGCTTTTGCGGGACTTTTTGTGGCGGGGGCCGCTGCTGGCGCTGCTGCCTGCGACGGGGCTGCTGCTGACACTCCGGCTGCGGTTCATCCAGCTGCGGCGGCTGCCGCTGGCGTTCCGGCTGCTGCTCTCGCGGGAGGAGGGCGCGCGGGACGGGGAAATTACGCCGTTCGCGGCGCTGTGCACCGCGCTTTCCGCCACCATCGGCACGGGCAATATCGTTGGGGTCGCCACGGCGGTCAGCATCCTTACGGGCGGGCCGGGGGCGCTGTTCTGGATGTGGCTGTCCGCGCTGCTCGGCATGGCGGTCAAATATACCGAAGGATATCTTGCCATCCGCTTCCGGGTGACCCTGCCGGATGGGCAGCGACGCGGCGGGCCATTCTATTATATGGAACGCGGATTGGGCAGGCCGGGGCTGGGCAAGCTGTTTGCCGCCTGTACCGCGCTTGCAGGGGTGCTCGGCATCGGCACCATGACGCAAATGAGCGGAATTATACAGGCGGCGGAAATTTTCCTCAAGGGCAGTGGAACCGTGACGGTGTTCGGCGGGCAGTATTCCAAAGTGCGGGTGGCGTGCGGGATTGTGACGGGTATCCTTTCCGCGCTCGTAATTTGGGGCGGCGCGCAGCGGATTGCCCGTGCCGCGACGCTGGTCGTCCCGCTGATGGCAGGGCTTTATATTGGCGCGTCCGGGCTGATTCTGGCGACACACGCCGGGGAGCTGCCGGAGGCGTTCCGGCTGATTGCAGAGAGCGCGTTCGGGCTGCGCGCGGCGGCGGGCGGCAGCGCGGCGGCGATACTGCTTGCCATGCAGAACGGGGTTGCGCGCGGCGTGTTCTCCAATGAGGCGGGGCTTGGCTCCGCGCCGATTGCCGCAGGCTCCTCCAATACCAATGACCCCGTCCGGCAAGGGCTTATTTCCATGACCGGGACGTTTATTGATACGCTGGTGCTGTGCACCATGACCGGGCTGGTGCTGATTGTAATGGGTTCGTGGCGCAATACCGCGCTCGAAGGGGTGGCGCTAACGCTGGACGCATTTGCGCGCGGGTTGTGGTTCCTGCCGCCCGGGGTCAGTGACGGCATTCTGGCGGTGTCCCTATCTGCGTTCGCGTTCACCACCATCCTTGGCTGGTGCTTCTACGGGGAACGGAGCGTTGAGTACCTGACACGGGGACGGTTCCCCGGCGCGGTGAAGGGTTACCGCGCGGCTTACCTGCTGACGGTGTTCCTTGCGCCTTATGTGGGCGCGGCTGAGGTGTGGACGGCTGCCGACGTACTCAATGCTATGATGGCGCTGCCTAACCTCATTGCGCTGTTTGGCCTGGCGGAAATTGTGTCACGTGAAACAATGCAGCGCCTGCGCGGGAATCCGCCCAAGTGACACAATCGTCACCGGAAAGTCACCGCGCTGTCATCATCCCCGTTTACGATAACAGTATGCCACCTCCATCCCACCGCTATTGGCAGGTTACAATCCGGTTAAAATCATCCATGCTTATTGACTTATAATATTATACAACGTATACTATCTATGGAAGCTCTGAATCGGTCGAAAAAAACCTTTTTTTGCGGAATTCGGCACAATCCCCGTTCCGCAAAACGCGCCTTTCCTGATATCGCCGGCCATTTCACCGGGGACAGACCTGGAAATACCTCCGGCAGGAATCCCCGGCGATCCATGGATTGTTAAAAATTTATGAACGGCAAATGGATAAATTTGCAAATGACATAAAAACCGGTGTTTCGGCAGGCGCATATAGTGTCCGCTGCCTGCGGCAGGTACTATATGTAGTCCTGGTTTTTAAGGAAATTCCCTGGTTTCCCATTTGCTGTTTTTCAGTCAAAAATTGTTACCGAAATTTCATTGACAGGCGCAAGCAGCCCGTTTTATAATAGATGCGCGGAACCGACCGACCGGTCGGTCGCTTCTTTTTACCATGGATCTGACTGGGAACGGCAAGCCGTCAGGGCAGATCCCAAGCTGCGCACAGCACAGAAAGCGAGGAACCCTATGAAGAAGCAAATACTCACCCTTGCGCTCGCCGGGCTGATGACGGTACCGGCATCAGCGGCGGAAACCGCGATGTTCGGCCCGGGGCAGCCCATCGTGGGCACGCCGCAAACCCCGGTACCGCAGGCAGGCTACAGCAGCGCAGTGGGACCAGTCATCTCAATTGATGAAATCGAAGGCCGTGTACGCAGCGACAACCTGCAAATTCAAATGATGGACCGGCAGCTCAAGGCGCTGGAGGATATGGACGTCAGCGAAGCGGTCAACGCGCTCAATACGCAGGCCAACCAGCTGACACAGCTGGCAACCCAGCTGCAAAACATGCTGCCGCAGATTCAGGACGACCCGGTTACAACGGGGCTGATTACTTCCAACCTGGCAATCCTCAATATGCAGGCGGCACAGCTGAAATCGCAGGCGACCTCAACCACCGACCAGCTCGACGAACAGATTGATACCTTGGAAGAGCAGTTCCACGATGCAGAAAATCAGCTGGTATTCGCCGCCGAATCCACCTATCTTGGCATCAAGTCCATGGAAAGCAGCTATGAGGATTTGATCCGTCAGCGCACAACCCTTGCGACGACGGTCGCTGAAATGGAGAAGCGGCACGAGCTGGGACAGATATCGGATATCCAGCTTCAGGAGACGCAGAACGGCCTTGTACAGCTGGACAGCGGCATCTCCACGCTGGCGATGAATATCGAAAACACCAAGGGGGATTTAAACCTGCTGCTTGGGCGCGGGGGAAAGGAGCCGTTTACACTGGCGCCGCTCCCGGCGGTGACTGACCTGCAAATCGCGGCAATCAATTACGAAAAGGATGTCGGCGAGGTCCTGCGCAACAGCACCGAGGTGCGCAAGGCGCGCGACGCGATGTTTGACGCGAATGACCAGGACAACCGCTACACCAAACAGGCCGCCGAGCTGACATATGACAATACGGTGAACACCGTCCGGCAAAATTTCCTGAAGCTGTGCCGTGCCGTGACCGACAAGCGGCAGCTGGTGACGGCAGCGCAAAACGATTTCGCGCTTGCGCAGCAGACCTTCCAGTCGCAGCAGGTCAAGCTGCAAAACGGGCAGATTTCACAGAACACCTTTGACGCGGCAAAGGCGACGATGGAAACCTCGCTGAACGCGGTCACAACGGCGCAAAACAACCTTTTCACCGCCTATATGAAATATCGGTGGGCAATGCGGGGCATCGTCTCCACCAGCTGACGCGCCTGCGCGTCCGACGGTACTCAGCCGTCCGTCAGCGGACGGCTGAGCCGATTCCTATTCGTATTATAATCGATAAATATTATAAATTGTATATTACAGAGGTACATATGAAAAAAAGGATTTTTTCCCTCCTGCTTGCCGGTGCGATGGTTGTTTCGCTCACGTCCTGCGGCAGCAAAGATGAGGAGGAGGGCGCAGAGGATACCCCAACGGTAATTGGCACGGCGGTCGAAGTCGCTTCCGCCGAGCGCGGCTCCATGGCGACCGAAAACACGCTCTCCGGCCAGGTAATTGCCGACAAAAGCGTTTCCGTTGTGCCGATGGCCCAGGGAATGGTGAGCGGGCTGGAAGCTGAGGTCGGCGACACGGTCGAAGAGGGTGAACTGCTGTTTACGATTGACACCTCGACCGTTACCGCAGGCTACGGCGCACTGACCACCAGCTACGAGGCAACCAAGGAAATGACCGACGAATCGATTAAAAACGCACAGATTGCGGTCGAAAACGCGCAGATTCAGAAGGGCAACGCACAGCTCGCCCTGAGCAACGCGCAAATCGCGCTGCAAAGCGCACAAAACAACCTTTACAACACCCAGCAGCTTTTTCTGGTCGGCGCGGCAAGCCAGGTGGAGCTGACCGCCGCTTTCGACGCACTTTCCCAGGCGGAAGCCGGTGTCGCGCAGGCACAGTCCGCGGTTGACCAGGCGGATTACGGCATCCAGCAGGCTGAAAACGGCGTTGCGCAGGCACAGGCCAGCCAGAAAAGCTCACTTGCGCAAATCCAGTCGTCGATGTCCTCCATGGGTGCCCAGGCGAAGAACGGCAAAGTCAAAGCGCCCTGCTCCGGGCTGGTCACCTCGGTCAGCGTGGTAAACGGCGGCTTTGCGGGCGGTTCCCCCGCCATGACGATTGCACAGGACGGGCTGACCCGGGTTTCGGTTTCGGTCAGTGAGAGTATTTATGGCAAGCTTCGGGTCGGCGATACCGCCGAGGTCAGCATTCCTTCCCTCCTTGATGAGCCTTACACCGCGCAGATTGCGCACATTGATATTGCCGCCAACCCGCAGACCGCCCTTTATGAGGTGCGGCTGCATACGCCGGATGATTTGGAAATCCCCATCGGCACCTTTGCCGAGGTTACCTTCTTCTCTGACCGACGCGAGGACGTTGTCCGCATCCCGACCGAAGCCATCCTGACCGACAACGAACAAAAATATGTCTATGTCCTGGACAGCGGCCGGAAAACGGCTTCCCGCAAGGATATTACCACCGGCCTGGCCGGCGAAACACAGACCGAAGTGACCTCCGGCCTGACCGGCACGGAAACCGTGGTCGTCAAGGGGCAAAGCTACCTGTCCGACGGCGCGGCCGTGCGCGTGGTAGGGGAGGGATAACGTTTGAAACAGCTTGTCTCCTTCTGCATCAAGCACCATGTTACCACCATGCTTGCCTGCGTCATTATCGCGATTTTCGGCATTACGGGCTTTAGCTCGCTGCCGCTTGCGCTGACCCCGGATATTGAGCTTCCGGTTGCGATGGTGATGACCACCTATTCCGGGGCTGGCCCGCAGGAAGTGGAAAACATGGTCACGCGCACCATTGAGCAGGCATGCGCCTCAGTTTCGGGCATGGATGAGATTACGTCCTATTCCTCCGAAGGCTCGTCGCAGGTAAGCGTCACCTTTACCGACAGCACCGATATGAGCGAGGCCATGGTTGACCTGCGCGACCGCATTGACCGGGTGAAATCCTATCTTCCGGAGGATGCTTCCGCACCGATTGTCATGGCAATCGACGTGGATATGATGCCGGTTGTACAGCTCGGCCTGCGCGGCACGGATCTTGCCGAGCTGCAGCGCATTGCCGAGGATGAGATTACCCCGGCGCTTGAACGCATTAACGGCGTAGCTTCGGTCGATATTTACGGCGGCTACGAAAACCAGGTTTCCGTCAAGACCTATTCCGACCGTTTGGCAGGCTACCGGCTGAGCGTCAGCTATGTCGCCCAGATTTTGGGCGCGGAAAATATGACACTCGCGGGCGGCTCTGTGCAGAACGGCAGCCAAACCCTTTCCGTCCGCACGGACGGCGCTTACTCCTCGGTGGAGGATATCGCGGCGGCGCTCATCCCGCTGCCGGCCGGCGGCTCGGTGCGCCTTTCCGAAATCGCCGACGTTGTGCTCGAACCGCAGGAACAGTCCAACATCGCAAAAATGAACGGCGACGTCGGCGTTGTACTGGCGGTCAACAAGCAATCCGGCATCAATACCGTGCAGGTGGCGCAGCGCGTGCTCCGGCAGATGGACCGCCTGACCGAGGAAAACGCCGCCCTTGAATGGGGCATCCTGATGGATCAGTCCGATTATATCAATCTTTCGGTTGACCAGGCACTTTCCAACATTGTGTTCGGCGTAATTCTGGCGGCTATCGTGCTGCTGGTATTCCTGCGCAGCTTCGGCTCGACGGCGGTCATTTCAATCGCCATGCCGATGTGCATTATTTCGGTTTTCCTGATTATGAAGGCCGCTGGGCTGACCCTCAACATGATGAGCCTTGGCGGTATCACGATGGGCGTGGGCATGATCGTCGATAACTCGATTGTCGTGCTGGAAAATATCTACTCCTACCGCGCGGACGGGCGCAGCCGCTATGAGTCCTGCGTGTTCGGTACCGGCGAGGTGGCACTGTCCATCTCAGCTTCTACGCTGACGACCGTGGCGGTATTCCTGCCGCTTGGCCTGACCGGCGGTCTGGTCGGGATGCTGTTTAAGGATTTCTGCGTGACGATTGCGTCGCTGCTGCTAACTTCCCTGGCTATCGCGCTGACGCTCGTGCCACTGCTGTGCTATATGCTGCTCGACCGCAACGACAAGCGGCAGCTGAAAAGCGGCAAACCGAAGAAAGCTTCCAAGCTGATGTCGGGGGCAAACCGGGTAATGGACGGCTACCGCAGGCTGCTCGGCTTCTTTATCCGGCGGCGCTGGGTCGCGGTGGTTACCAGCCTTGCGATGATTGTAATGTTTATCGGCTCGATTGCGCTTTGCAGCTTTGAGCTGATGCCGTCCATGGACCAGGGCATGGTGCAAATCAACGTCAGTATGCCAATCGGCTCCGAGCTTTCCGAGTGCGAGGCCATTTCCGACCGGGTGCTTGGGATTGTACTGGATAAGGTGCCCGAGGCGACCGTTTCCGCCTATACCGCAAGCAGCGGTTCCAGCTCCTTTGTCATTAACCTTACCCCACTTGAGGAGCGTGAACGCTCGGCGACCGAAATTGGCGCGGAGCTGCGTGACGCGGTTGCCGAGATTGCGGGCGCGGAAATTACGGTGTCGGACGGCGGCATGATGGATATGTCCGCCATGACCGGCAACACCATCAATGTGACGCTTTCAGGCGACGACTATGACCAGCTGACCACGACGACAAACGACCTGATCGGGCTGATTTCGGCACTGCCGGACGCGATTGACGTAACATCATCTGCCAGTGAGCAGGTGCCGGAAGTTGATATCACCATCAACCGCAAGAACGCAACACGGTTCGGGCTGAACGCCGCAACCATCGGCTCTACGGTGCGGCAGCAGCTTTCGGGCGCAACCGCTACCCAGCTGCGCATGGACGGCGAAGAAATTACGGTTTCGGTCTCGGGCGACAGCCGGACGGGGGACAGCGTGGACGCGCTGCGCACCATCCCGCTGACGACCGCTTCCGGCGGCACGGTCCCGCTTTCGCTGGTCGCGGATATCGATATTGTGCTCGCTCCGCAGAGCATCAACCGCCTGAACCAGAGCCGCACGGTGACCATTACCGGCGGCAGCCGCTCGGATGATACCACCGGCATTTATAACACTGTCCAACAAATCCTGGACAATTACCCGCTGCCGGACGGCATCGAAATCGAGAACGGCGGCGAAATGGAATCCATGACCGAATCTTTCGGCGACCTGGGTTACGCGCTGATTGTCGCGCTCGGCCTGGTGTATTTTGTACTGGCAAGCCAGTTTGAATCCTTTATTTTACCGGTCATTATTATGATGATCCTGCCGATTGGACTGCTCGGTTCGCTGTTCGGGCTTCCCCTGACCGGGCAATCTATCTCGATTGTCGCACTGATTGGCGTCATTATGCTGGCGGGTACGGTGGTCAACTCGTCTATTGTACTGATTGACTATATCCAAATCCGCCGCCGGCGCGGGGAACCGAAGAATGACGCGATTTTGAACGCGTGCCCGCGCCGCGTGCGCCCAGTTCTGATGACCACGCTGACCACCATTCTTGGCCTTCTGCCGATGCAGATCAGCGGCGGCGAAGGCAGTGAAATGATGATACCGATGTCTACAGTCATGATTACAGGCATGATTATTTCCACAATTGTCACGCTTCTGTTTACGCCAGTCTATTATTCGCTGATTGACAGCCTGATTGCCAAGGTCACGCGCCGCAAAACGGATAAAGCCCCTGTCGAAGAGCCGGAACCGCTTCCGGCAGGCGTGGAATAAGGCTCTGTTTAAAAATTATCCGAACGCCCACCGACGAGTCTTTTTCCTCCAATCCATCAGGATTCCCGCGAAAATTTGCCTTGCTTGGGGAAAAAAACCTTCACCACCGGACGCACTTTCAATTATCAAACAAAGCCTAACAGAGAGAGCTGCTCAAGAAAAAAATGGAAGGGGGAACCGCGTATCGAAACAGCAACACGGGCACGCCGCAAAGAGGAAATTATCAAGGCATCTGTCATAGAATTTTGTGAGAAGGGCTACGACCGTGCCAAAATGGAAGAAATCGCGCGAAGGGTTGGCATTGGCAAATCGACGGTATACGAATATTTCCCGTCTAAACTGGAATTACTGACCGCAACGGGGGAATATTTCCTCGACGGGATGCTGCTGGACATGGAACGGATGCTGAACACGGACCGCCCGGTCCGTCAGGCGCTGGGAGATTATCTGGAATATATCAGCAGTGTCATGGGCACGCTGGGCATCAATTTCCTGCATTTGGTAGGAGATCAGGCCGTTACAGAAGTTATCCATAGCCTATGCGTAAAATACATGAAAAGCACATCGGAAAAACTGATTGGTATCCTGCGCTACGCGCAGGATACCGGTGAGATCTCACCGGACGCAAACATCTGGACGGCGGTATCGCTGCTTATCACCATCCCAAACCCGCCGTTCATCAAACTGACCGCGCAATCCCGGCAAAATGACCCTGTCAACCAGCTGCTTGACCTGCTGTTTTCGGGGCTGTCCCCACGATAAGGAACCGTGAATTCCCAATCACATACGTACCCTGTGAAGGGGCTGTCCTCAAAATGAGGCAGCCCCGCTTTTTTTATTTCCGCGCGTCAGCGCGCACCTTCCCGCCGCGCCTTATCAGGGCGGCGGCGGGCGTTGCAGCGCAGGCAGATACACTCCAGAAGCCCGGCGGTTACGCCGGGCGGCACCACCGCAGCAACACCCTTTACGGCACCGCAGCCGGTTTCTTTTCACCGCGCAGGAACGAGGGCACGGACGGAAGCCACGACAGGTCCCCACCTAACCCGGACTGCCAGCCCACAATCCGCAAACCTTGGCGCGCCCCGGCCACCGTGCCGGGGCGTGTAGGTTTGCGCCACCCATGAACGGCTGCGCCAGCAGGGGAGGTAGAGAGCACGAGAGAAGGAGGGGACCGGTCAGGTCCCCTCCTTCTCTCGAACCCCGTTCCCACATACTTCCAAGTACACACCCCCACCAAATTTTCCACATTCAAAAATATTTCTTGCATCCCGCCCTTTGCAATTCCGTCGGGAAATGGTATAATAAAACTATCTGCACACTCCGACAAAGGGGGAACATCTATGGCTAACCAGCAAATCCTGGAAATGGCACTCAAGCAAATGGAACAAACCATCAACCCAGTCACCCTGACTGCCTGGTTCGATGACGCCAAGGTCACCGCTTTTGAAGGCAGCCGCCTGACACTCCATGTACCTAACGACTTCAAAAAGGAAATCATCGAAAGCCGGTTCATAGACGCTCTGAAATCCGCGCTCAAAACCCTGTTCGATGAGGAAATTACGGTCGAAATCGTGACTGGCGAAGTCAAACAGGCCCCGGAAATGATTGGCGTCCCCAACGACACCTATACATTCGACCATTTTATCGTCGGCTCTTCCAATAAATTCGCCCACGCCGCCGCAACCGCCGTTTCCAAAAAACCTGCCATCGTTTACAATCCATTATTTATCTACGGTCACTCCGGCCTCGGGAAAACCCACTTACTCTACGCAATCGCACACGAGCTGCGCATCACCCATTCCAACTTCAAAATCGTATACGTCAAAGGCGAGGACTTCACAAACGAGCTGATTACCGCCATCCAGGACGGCGACATGCAGAATTTCCGAGAAAAATACCGTACCGCCGATCTCTTCCTGATTGACGATATTCAGTTCATCGCAGGAAAGGAACGCACACAAGAGGAATTCTTCCATACCTTCAACGCGATTTATGAAGCCAACCGACAGGTTGTCCTCACCAGTGACCGCCCACCCAAGGAAATCAATACACTGGAGGACCGCCTACGCACGCGTTTTGAAATGGGACTGCTCGCCGATATCCAACCGCCAGACTATGAAACCCGTATTGCAATCATCAAATCCAAAGCCGAACAATACGGATATACCCTTCCTTCCGATGTTATGGATACCATCGCCAACGGCATCCAATCCAACGTCCGCCAGCTGGAAGGCGCAGTCCAAAAAATCAAGGCCATGCACGAACTGATGAACAAAGAAATAACCATCGAACTTGCCCTCAAGGCCATCGAAGAAGTCAAAACCGAAAGCCCCGGCCTGAACCCAACCCCACAAATGATTATGCAGGCTGTCGCAAACTATTACTGCATCCCAGTCGAACAGATTACCTCCAACAAGCGCTCAAAAGATACTGTACAGCCCCGTCAGGTATCCATGTACCTGGTGCGCGATATGCTCGGCTATTCCCTGCCCGAAATCGGCAAAATCTTCTCCCGCGACCACACCACCGTTCTGCACGCCGTGGACAAAGTCAAAGCACAAATGAAAACTTCGTCAGAAATGAACGATATCCTCAAGACCCTCACCGATAACATCCGTTCTATCTGAGGCAAACACTGCCCCCCAAAAAAGTGCAAAAGCACAGAACAATACTTTCATACCCTTTTCACAATTCACAAGCTGCTGTGGACTGTGCATAACTTTCTGTGGACAAATTTTTCCCGTTTTTTTCGTCCACAGCTGAAAAATTTTTATCCACAACCTCCCTGGGGACGCGATTTTCCCCACCGTTCTTGGGAAAAATAACAGTTTCCACAATATCCACAGCCTCTACGATGACTTCTAAAATCATATTTCTTTCTAAGATGCTTCAATCTGCCCGCAGCTCCTGAGAAAACCACAAACGCTGTGGATAAAAATTCAGTCAAAAAAATGCAGGACATCCTGCAACCCACCCGTGAAACAATCCCTCTAAATCATTGCCAATGATTACAGTTTGTATAGAAACAAAAGAAAGGACCGAATCAATGAAATTCTCCTGTGACAAAGAATTATTGAATGAGTTAATTATGATGTCTTCCCGCGCAGTCGCCATCAAAACAACAAACCCACTGCTCGACGGCATCCTGCTGGAAGCTGCTGTCGATGGACTGACCCTGACCGGCTACAACATGTCTATGGCTATCCGCACTACAACTGACGAAACAGACACCATCGAACCTGGCAGTATTGTATTAAACGCCCGTTTGTTCGGCGATATCGTCCGCAAACTGCCCTCCGATATTGTTTACCTGGAATGTGACAATGAGCTTCGGACTACCATCAAATGCGGCCGCGCAGTTTTCAACCTGATTGCAAGCGCCGCCGACGACTATCCTGACCTCCCAGAGGTCGAACAAAATAAGGAAATCAAAATACCGTCCGCTATCCTGAAATCCATGATTTCCCAAACTATTTTTGCGGTATCTGACAATGAATCCAAGCCAATCCATACCGGCTGCCTCTTTGAAACCGAAGGATCTCAGCTGAACGTCGTCGCGGTGGACGGCTTCCGCCTGTCGGTCCGCCGCGAGCAGCTGCCTGAAACACCGGAAGAAGATTTTCATTTTGTCGTGCCCGGCTCGTCGCTGCGCGAGGTTGAGCGCGTACTGTCCGACGGTGACGACCTGATTTCCATTTTCCCGGACGAAAAGCATATCCTGTTTTCCATCGGGAAAACCACCATGATTTCCCGCCTGATTGACGGCGAGTTTTTGAACTACCGCGCCGCCATCCCGAGCATTTTTGAGCATGTGGTCACGGCTGACCGCTCCGAGCTGATTACCTGCGTAGAGCGCGTGTCGCTGATTGTGTCCGAAAAGCTGAAAAACCCGGTGCGCATGTCCTTTGACGGCAGCACAGTCAAAATGAGCTGTATTACGGCAATCGGCAAGAGCTACGACGAATGCCAGGTCACGGGTGAAATCAACGGGCTGGAAATCGGCTTTAACAACCGGTACCTGCTCGACGCGTTCCGCGCGGCGGCGGACGACACGCTGGTACTCTCGATGAAAGGCGCGCTGAACCCTATGATTATCACGCCGCCGGAAGGGGATAAGTATACCTATCTGGTGCTTCCGGTGAGGTTGAAAGCCAATGACTAAAATCAATATTACAGGGGAATTCATCCGTCTGGACGCGCTGCTGAAATTTGCGGCGTTCTGCGCCTCCGGCGGGGAAGCCAAACTGCGCATTGCCGCCGGTGAGATACTGGTAAACGGGGAAGCCTGCACCCAGCGCGGGAAAAAATGCCGTGACGGCGACATAATCGAGCTAAGCGGCGAAAAAATACAGGTCAAATGCAGCTAAATCAGATTATTTTAGAGAATTTCCGCAATTACGCGTCCGAACAATTCGATTTTGACCCAGGGGTGAACCTGATTTGCGGGGAGAACGCCCAGGGCAAAACCAACCTGCTGGAAGCCTGCGCGCTGCTCTCGACCATGCGCCTGTTCCGTACCGGGCAGAAGAAAGAGGGTTTGGCATTTGGCGCGGCCAGCGGCCGGGTTTACGGCGCGTTTGAGGCAGAACGGCAGCCCTTTACGCTCGATGTGCGCCTGCACGCTTCCAAAGCTATGGAAGTGTTCCGCGCCGGGGCACGCCTGCGCAGGCAGAGCGAGGGGCAGGGCCTGTTAAAAACGGTGCTGTTCTGCCCGGACGATTTATATTTTATCCGCGCGGGTGCGATGAACCGGAGAAAGTTTCTGGATACCGCCCTGTGTCAGCTGCGTCCGAACTACGGGCGTTACCTGGATGAATATAACCGTGTGCTGGAGCACAAGACGCGCATCCTGCGCGACAGCGAAGAGCGCCCCGACCTGCTGGCGCTGTACGATGATTTTTCGCTTCGCCTGGCACGTCTGGGCGCAAGCCTTGTCCGCTACCGGGCGCGTTACCTGCGCAAGCTCGGGGAAACGGCGGCGCGGCTGCACCGGGAAATTGCACCCGACGAAACGCTCACCCTGCAATACGCTGCCATCCCGCAAAACCCATTTGGCACGGTGCAGGAGGTGGAAGCCGAGCTGCAGGAGCACCTATTCCGCCACAAACAGGCCGAAATCGCGGCGCGCTCCTGCCTTTCAGGATGTCATAAAGACGATATTTTAATCTCCATTAACGGCACGCCCGCCGCAAAATACGGCTCCCAGGGACAGGTGCGCACGTGCGCGCTGGTACTCAAGCTGTCCGAGCGCGAGCTGATGCACGAGGACTGCGGGGAATACCCAGTGCTGCTGCTCGACGATGTGCTGAGCGAGCTGGACAAACGCCGGCAGGACTTCGTACTCAACCGCATCCACGCGGGCCAGGTCTTGATCACCTGCTGTGAGGAGGAAGCGGCGGCGAAGCTGTCTGCGGGGCGCGTTTTTCATATCAAAAACGGGTCTATACAGGAATCCTCCGGAAATGCCCGCCCGATTTGAGAAAACTGCGCAAGAAATTATCAGATTCCAGGAAAATTTGTGCATTTTTTTGCTCTTTTTCAACAGACAAACGCCGGAAAATCTGGTATAATAGGATAGAGGAAATGTGTACAAAGGGAGGGGGCTGAAACGTCATGTACGTGCATATCGGACAGGATTTTATTGTACCGACACGGAGCATCCTCTGCATTTTCGATATGGATACGGCGACATGGTCGAAGCATACGCGCGCGCTGGTGCAGCGCTTTTCCAAAGAAGGCCGCACGGTCGAGCTGTTTGACGACCTGCCGCGCGCGGGCGTCCTGTGCTCCGGCGAGCTGGGCGAGCATTTATACTTGTCCGGGCTGTCCACGGCTACGCTGCAAAAACGCGCCGAACAGGGTGTGGCTGCCCTGTCCGGATAGCTTTCCGTATGTTGCCCATAGCCGTTAAAAATTGCCGCATGGATTGTTGGGGAGGGTTTCCCCGCACAAAACGGTAATTTCTGCGCAAAGCAGGAGGAGGCTTACAGATATCATCAAAAGCAAAGGATTCGGAGATTTTGTCTATGAGTATGAGTGAAGAAATTTTAGATTTAAGGGTGACAGAAACCTACGACGAAAGCCAGATCCAGGTTCTGGAAGGCTTGGAGGCCGTGCGGAAACGTCCGGGCATGTATATCGGCTCGACCTCTGCGCAGGGCCTCCACCATCTGGTTTATGAAATCGTCGATAACTCCATTGACGAGGCGCTCGCGGGTTATTGCAGCCATATTGAGGTGACGATTGAGCCGGGCAATATCGTGACCGTTGCCGATAACGGGCGCGGCATCCCGGTCGGCATCCATCCCCAGATGGGCATTCCCACGCTGGAAGTGGTCTTAACCGTGCTGCATGCGGGCGGCAAGTTCGGCGGCGACGGCTATAAGGTTTCCGGCGGCCTGCACGGCGTCGGTTCCTCGGTCGTGAACGCGCTTTCGGTCTGGCTGGAAGCCGAGGTACGCGACGGCAGGCAAAAGCACACCATGCGCTTTGAACGCGGCAAAACGGTCAAGCCGATTTCCGCCGTCCCCTTTGAGAGCGAGACTGGTACGACCATCCGCTTTATGGCTGACCCGGAAATCTTTGAAACCACCGAATATGATTATGAGGTGCTGCACAAGCGCCTGCGTGAGCAGGCGTTTCTGAACGCGGGTGTGCGCATTACCCTGACCGACGCGCGGGAAGGACAGGAAACCACCGAAACCATGTGTTATGAGGGCGGTATCCGCTCCTTTATCGAACACCTGAACGTCAACAAAACACCGCTCCATCCCGATGTGATTTACATTGAGGGCAGCCGGGAAAATTCGATGGCGGAAGTCGCCATGCAATATACCGATGTGTATTCCAATATCCTGATTTCTTTCGCGAACAACATCAACACTACCGAGGGCGGCATGCATGAGACCGGTTTCAAATCGGCGCTGACCAAGGTGGTCAACGATTACGGCAGAAAATACAACTTAATCAAAGAGAATGACGCGAACCTGACCGGCGACGACACGCGCGAAGGATTGACCGCGGTTATTTCAGTGAAATTGCAGGAAGCGCAGTTCGAGGGGCAGACTAAGACAAAACTGGGCAATTCGGATATGCGGACGCTGGTGGATTCCATGGTCTCCGAAAAGTTGGGCACCTTCTTTGAAGAAAACCCGGCGACCGCGCGCGCCATCATCGAAAAGGCAATCGGCGCGAGCCGTGCCCGCGAGGCGGCACGCAAGGCGCGTGAACTGACCCGCCGCAAATCGGCGCTGGACGGCGCGACGCTGCCCGGCAAGCTCCGTGACTGCAACGAGCGCGACGCGTCGCTGACCGAGATTTATATCGTGGAGGGCGACTCCGCGGGCGGCTCGGCAACACAGGGGCGTGACAGCCGTTTCCAGGCCATCCTGCCGCTGTGGGGCAAAATGCTGAACGTCGAAAAGGCGCGCGCCGACAAAGTTTACGGCAACGACAAGCTTTCGCCGGTCATTATGGCGCTGGGCGCGGGCATCGGTGATGATTTTGACGTGGACAGGCTCCGCTATCACAAAGTGATTATCATGGCGGATGCCGATGTGGACGGCGCGCATATCCGGACGCTGCTTCTGACCTTCTTTTTCCGCTTTATGCGGCCGTTGATTGACGGCGGCTATGTGTATGCGGCTGTGCCCCCGCTCTACAAGCTGACGCGCGGCAAAACCACGCGGGTGGCTTACGACGACCCGGAGCGCGACCGCATTTCCGCCGAAATGCGCGGCGACAACCCGAACGCAAAAATTGATATCAGCCGGTTTAAAGGCCTTGGCGAGATGAACCCGCACGAGCTGTGGGAAACGACCATGGACCCGCAGACGCGGATACTCAAGCGGATTACACTGGAGGACGCCGCGCGTGCCGACGAGATTTTTACCATCCTGATGGGCGAAAAGGTCGAACCGCGACGTGATTATATTGAAAAGAACGCAAAATATGCAAAGAATCTCGATTTCTGACAGATATGCGCAAAAGGGAAATATTCAGAATAAGAAAGCAGAAAAAGAGAGTTCAGCTTTCTGTCCGGCTGTTTGCGTGATATCAAACGCTTCAGGCTGAAAGGGAGGAGAGATCATTTGGCTAAAGATTATAAACCGGAAGATATTATGTACCCGGACCAGCATATTATTACCTCTGAGCTGGTAGGGGAAATGAAAGAATCCTACATCGAATATGCAATGAGCGTTATCGTCGGGCGCGCGCTGCCCGATGTGCGCGACGGCTTGAAGCCCGTGCACCGCCGCATCCTCTATTCGATGTACGAAAACGGGCTGACCTCGGATAAGCCCTTTAAGAAATCGGCGACCTGTGTCGGCGACGTGCTCGGCAAGTACCATCCGCACGGCGACGCTTCCGTATATGACGCGCTTGTACGCCTGGCACAGGATTTTTCCATGCGCTACCCCCTGATTGACGGCCACGGCAACTTCGGCTCGGTTGATGGCGACCCCCCGGCGGCTTACCGTTACACCGAGGCGCGGCTGCACCGCATGTCCAACGAAATGCTGCGTGAAATTGAAAAGGATACGGTCGATTGGGACCCGAACTTTGATGAGAGCCTCAAAGAGCCGCGCGTGCTGCCGTCCCGCTTCCCGAACCTGCTGGTAAACGGCTCGTCCGGCATCGCGGTCGGTATGGCGACCAATATCCCGCCGCATAACCTCGCCGAGGTCATTAACGCCTGTGTCTGCGTGCTGGAAAACCCGGAAGCCGACCTTAATGACCTGATGGAGCACATCAAGGGGCCGGATTTCCCAACGCGCGGCATTATCATGGGCTACGCGGGCATCCGCGCGGCTTATGCCACCGGCAAGGGCAGGCTGACCGTCCGCGCCCGCACTGAGTTTGAGGAGTTCGGCCAGAACCGGACGCGTATTATCGTTACCGAGCTGCCGTATCAGGTCAACAAGCGCTTGCTGATTGAGAACATTGCTGATCAGGTGCACGAAAAACGTTTGGACGGGATCTCCGGCCTGCGCGACGAATCCGACCGCAACGGCATGCGCATTGTGATTGAGCTGAAACGCGAGGCGAACTCTCAAGTCGTGCTGAACCGCCTGTTTGCGCAGACTCAGCTGCAAACGACCTTCGCAATCAATATGCTGGCGCTGGTTAACAATCAATCACAGCCGCGTATCCTGTCGCTGCGTGAGGTCATTGACGAGTACCTTGCCCATCAGGTTGATGTGATTGAGCGGCGCACCCGCTACGACCTCAAAAAAGCGCAGGAGCGCGCCCACCTGTTGGAGGGCCTGCTGATTGCACAGGACCACATTGACGAGGTTATCCGCATTATCCGCGAAAGCTACGACGACGCAAAGGAAAACCTGAAAACCCGCTTCGGCCTGGACGATATCCAGGCACAGGCAATTTTGGAAATGCAGCTGCGCCGCCTGCAAGGGCTGGAACGGGAAAAGCTGCTTGCCGAATATAACGAGCTGGAAGATAAGATTAAGTATTATATTTCGCTGCTGGAGGATCATGAAAAGCTGCTCGGCGTCCTCCGTGACGAGCTGATTCAAATCCGCGACAAGTTCGGCGACGAGCGCAAGACCGAAATCCAAATGGTGGCTGACGAAATCGACATTGAGGATTTGATTGAGGAGCAGGAGTGCGTCTATACCCTGACCCACTTCGGCTATATCAAGCGTTCCCCGACGGCAACCTACCGGGCGCAGAAGCGCGGCGGGCGCGGCGTCAGCGCGATGAGCCACCGTGAGGAGGACTTCACCAAGGATATCTTTACAGCCTCCACCCATGCCCATATCCTGTTCTTTACGAACAAGGGAAAGGTCTACAAGATGAAGGGCTATCAGATTCAGGAGAGCAGCCGCGCCGCCAAGGGACAGAATATTGTGAACCTGCTCGAGGTCGAGAGTGATGAAAAGATTACCGCAATGTTTCCCATCCGGGAATTTGAAGAGGATAAATACATGGTTTTCGTCACCCGTCAGGGCACTGTCAAGCGGATTATGCTGCGCGAGCTGCAAAATATCCGCCGCGTCGGCCTGCGGGCGCTCAACCTTGCCGAGGGCGACGAGTTGGTTGATGTCCGGCTGACCGACGGTACCGAGAAAATCCTGATTGCTACCCATGACGGCCGCGCGATTACCTTCGATGAAAACGAAGTGCGCGCCATGGGCCGCACGGCGGTCGGTGTGCGCGGCATCCGCCTGAACGAGGGCGACTATGTCATCGGCGCGGCCCGTGCGCGCATCGGTGCGCAGGTGCTCTCCATCACCGAGAACGGCTACGGCAAGCGCACGCCGGTTGAGGATTTCAGCGTCCACCATCGCGGCGGCGGCGGCATTATGCTGCACCAGCTGACCGAGAAAACCGGCGCGGTTGCAGGCATTGTGGTCGTTGACGAGGATGAGGATGTTATGATTATCACAAGCGGCGGTATTATTATCCGAACTGCGGTCGATGATATCCGCGAATGCGGGCGTTCCTCTCAGGGCGTCATTGTTATGCGCATCGGCGAGGATGTGAAGGTTATTTCGATTACCCGTGCCGGTAAGGAAGAGGATGCTTCCGAGCAGGCAGGCGAAGTGTCGGAAACCGGGGAGGCTTCCGAACAGTCAGCGGAGGAGATCGGGGAAGGCATTGAAGCGCCGGAAACCGGAGATGCACCCGCTGAAAGCGCTGCGGAGGAAGCGGGTTCCGAACCGCAGGAATAATATTTCAGAAAATGCCAGAAAAGGGCGGCAATTTGCCGCCTTTTTTGCTATAATAAGGGTAACAGTTTAGATCGGAAGAGCACACGTCTGAAACTCCAGTCACCTCCAAT
>CAJUJQ010000042.1 GCA_910586575.1 uncultured Clostridia bacterium
TTATACCATTTTTCCAGCTGCTTATTCGTGCAAGTAATTTCCTTAAAGTTCCTTACGCGGGCGCGTCCGGTTACGGGCAATATTACGCGCTGCGCATCCAAGGCGATTCCATGATTGGCGCGGGCATCATGGACGGCGACCTGATTGTCGTGCGGCAGGAGCAGACCGCCCGCTCGGGGCAGATTGTAGTTGCGCTGCTGGAGGATGAAGCCACCTGCAAACGGCTTTCGCTCGATGGCGGTCAAGTCTGGCTGATGCCGGAAAACCCCGATTACCAGCCGATTGACGGCAGCGGCTGTTCCCTGCTGGGGGTTGTCGTCGCGGTGCACCGGGAGTACGCCGTCTGATGCCCGCCCTGTCAGACACCCCGCGCGCCATTTCCGGCATCGGCCCGCGGAAAGCGGCGCTGCTCGAAAAGCTGGGCATCCGCACCTTGCAGGACGCGCTCGAATTCTATCCGCGCGACTATGACGACCGCACACACATCACCCCGATTACTGAACTTCGCGAGGGGGAACGCGCCTGTGTCCGCGCGGTAGTCGGCACCGCGCCCGAGCTGCGCCGTATCCGCAAGGGCATGGAACTGACCAAATTCACCATTTTTGACGACAGCGGCACGGTGAACGTCACCTATTTTAACAACCGCTATTATGCCGCCCTGCTCCGCGTGGGGGAAGAATACCTGTTTTGCGGCACGGTGCAGGGATACGGGCGGGGCCGCCAGCTGGTTTCCCCCGACTATGTGAAATCCGTCCCCGGCGAGGACGGCGGCATTGTGCCCATCTACCCGCTGACGGCGGGCGTTACCCAGAAAAACCTGCTTCGCGTCACCGACGCCGCGCTCGACGCTGTCGCCGGGGAATACCCCGAGTTCCTGCCGGGCTGGCTGCTGGCGAAATATGGCCTTCCCTGCCTGCGGGACGCGCTGATTTCCATCCACCGCCCCAAGAGTATAGAGGAGGTCGCGGGCGCGCGGCGGCGCATGGTGTTCGAAGAGCTGTTCCTGCTCTGCTGCGGCTTGCAGCGCATGAAGGAAAAGCGCCGCGAGCAAAACGGGCTGAGCTTCCCGGATACCGATTTAACCGCTTTCTGGGAGGTGCTCCCATTCCCGCCAACCGGGGCGCAGGCGCGCGCGGTAAACGAGCTTGCCGCTGACTGCACCGGAAAATATCCAATGAACCGGCTGGTACAGGGCGACGTCGGCTCAGGAAAAACCGCCGTCGCGGCGGCGCTCTGCACGCTGGCGGCACAGAATGGCTATCAGGCCGCACTGATGGCGCCCACTGAAATCCTTGCGGCGCAGCACGCGCAGTCGCTTGCCCCGCTGTTTGAATCGCTCGGTTTCTCATGCGCGCTGCTGACCGGCTCCATGGGCGCGGCGGAAAAGCGCGCCAAACACGCGGCCATATCGGCGGGCGAAATCCAGATTGTCATTGGCACCCACGCGCTGATCCAGCGGGACGTGGAATTTGCGCGGCTGGGCGCGGTGGTCGTCGACGAACAGCACCGGTTCGGGGTCAGCCAGCGCGCCGCCCTCCGGCAAAAGGGGCAGCTGCCCCATGTGCTGGTCATGTCGGCTACCCCCATCCCGCGCACGCTGGCGCTCATTATGTACGGTGATTTGGACGTATCAGTGCTGGACGAGCTTCCGCCCGGACGGCAGCCTGTGGAAACCTTCGCCGTGGGCGAGAAAATGCGCCCGCGTATCTATAAATTCATCGAAAAGCAGCTTTTAGACGGTGGCCAGGTATACGTCGTGTGCCCGCTCGTCGAGGACGGTGAGCTGCCGCTCAAAAGCGCCGAGCAGCACGTCCAGACCCTGCGCCAGGTGCTGCCCCACCGGCGGGTATCCCTGCTGCACGGGCGCATGAAGCAGGCCGAAAAAGATGCGGTCATGAACGCCTTTGCCGCTGGGGAAGCCGATATCCTGGTGGCGACGACGGTAATCGAGGTCGGCGTCAACGTACCGAACGCGAATTTAATGGTTGTCGAGGACGGCGACCGCTTCGGGCTGTCCCAGCTGCACCAGCTGCGCGGACGCGTGGGCCGCGGACGGCGGCAGTCCTACTGCATTTTCTTTGGCAGGGATAAGGGCGAAAAGGCACGGGCGCGGCTGAAAATCCTGTGCGATACCAGCGACGGCTTCGAGATTGCCCGTGCCGACCTGGCACAACGCGGCCCCGGGGATTTCTTCGGGCAGCGGCAGCACGGCCTGCCGGTACTCCATATCGCAAATCTGGCCTCCGACCTGGCGCTCATGCAGTCCGCGCGCGAGGAAGCCGAAGCGCTGCTCGCGGAGGACCCCGCACTGACGCACTACCCCGAGCTGAGGGAGCGCGTCAACCGGATGTTCCGCACACCGCACACCGCCTGAAACCAACGTCTCTTACTGTCATGCCCCAATCTCCTTTTGGGACCAGATTTTTCTCGCCCCCGCCACAGAAGCCGCGACAGCGGCGGCAGCTGCCAGCAGGAAAGGGCGTTCAAACCCATTCCTGGCGACCCTGTAAACGTCAAAATATTTCAGCGGCGTTATATAATTCAGCACCGGGATGTATACCCGGCGGCGATATCAGCCGCATAGAAAAAATCAGCATCCCTGCCCCCAGCCTTACCGCCCCCCCGATAGGTTTTCGGCAAAGCCGACAGCAAAAGCGCCGACGCAAACAGCACGGTTTCTGTCAGGAACATGCCGATTGTAGTGGCAATCACCGCGTATTCCTGCCCAACCCGCCCAAGGGGCGAACGGCGGTAAAATAGCAGCACAGCCCGCTGAACGCCGCCAGCAGCATGCAGCACCCGCTGGCGATAGCCTCACAATCCTGCTGCGCCTCACCGGCTTTGTGAACAGGTATTCCATCGTGCCCTGCGCGCGCTCCTTGGCGATACAGGACACACCCAGATAGGCCGCATAGCTGTTGGTCAGAAGCGTCACCCAAAAATAAATACAGCCATACCATCCCAGCGCGGAGTGAACCCCTTCGCTGACCCCGAACATGACGGCCAGTATCTTCGGGAAGCTGTCCAACAGTTCTGTCAGCTCCTCCAGGCTGCCCCGCGAGGACAGGAAAATCGTCGTCCCCTTCTGGTTTTCCTCCCGCAGGATTTCGTAAAAGACATGCTGCCCACAGCCTAGGCCGAAGATGGCGGCGCTCCCGCCGGTGGATTTCAAACGCTCCATCAGGGTACGGATTGTGGTAGATTTCCCCGCCCCGTCCGGGCCGATAAACCCAAAAATCTCGCCCTGCTCGACGGTAAAGCTGATTTCCTCAATCCCACGGCGTTTTCCGCAGCGCTTGGAAAGATTCTCTAAACCAATCACCGGGACGCTCATCGCAAATATTTCTCCTGATAAAAAAACCGTTTCCGCATCTGCAAAATATCGCCAAATTCTGTCATGATACCGGAATAGTTGCTTCCCCTCTCGCGTTCGATCTGAAAGGACAGGCCCTTTCCCAACAACACCAGCATTTGAAGCACTAACTTTATGTCTTGGGGATGCTTGAATTTTGCGCATCCCCCTCCCGCAGGATTAAAGCTTCTACGAACGTCTGATCCGTCAAAGCATCCAGCGGCTTTTGGACCTCCGGCGGCTGTTCCGCCGCGGCGCTGGCGAGAAATGCCGCGACATAAGGATGCGCCTTCAATTTCTCAACCTTCATAACACTTGCCGCCCACACGCGGTCAAAGAAATCCGCACTGTTGTCCAATGCTTCCTTATCGTACACCTGCTTCATCTGTGCGGAACAATACTGGAACAGGTACTCGTAAAGAGCCTGCTTGCTGCCGAAATACTGGAACATGGACGCTTTGGAAATTCCTGCCGCCGTGGCAATATCATTGACGGACGCCTTGTCGTAGCCATGCTTTGCAAAGCAGGAAAGCGCCGCGTTTCTGACGGCTGTCTGTTTTTGTTCCGAAAGGGATGAAAATGTTTCCATAGGGCTGCCCTCCTCCGGTGACCGAATCGGCCAATGCCTTTCCACCCCTGCGGCGCAAAATCCAAAGTTCACCGAAAAATCCATAAAACTTTACAAAAAGGTATAGCGTTTTTCCCAAAAAGCGTGTATACTGGAGATAGTATCCGCAGCCTGCGGAGGATTTGTTGATTTACTATGAAGGAGTGTTCATTATGGCAAAGGCATCCGGCTGCTTCTACTGCGAGGAGCACCACGAAAAACGCGACAGCATCATGTATCTGGTAGGCAAAATGTCCACCGGCACCCTCTATCTGTTCCGTGACCAGTCCCACAAGGGCCGCTGCGTCCTGGCGCTCGACGACCACAAAAAAGAGGTTTTTGAACTGACCGACGGCCAGCGTTCCGGCATCATCAGCGATGTTTCCAAGGTTGCCGAAGCGATCAAAAAGCTCTGGGGCTGCAACAAGATCAATATCGGCTCCTTTGGCGACACCAACCCGCATCTGCATTTCCATATCGTGCCCAAGTATGAGGGTGGCCTGGACTTCGGCGGCGGCTTTACCATCACCCGCGCGGACAACGATCAGGTCATTCTCGATCAGGCCGAGTATGATTCCATGATTGCGGCGCTCAAGAGCGAACTGAAACTTTGATTCCCATGGACGGGGGCACATCGGTGTGCCCCCGTCTTTTCTATGCATGCAAAAAGCCCGGCGCATTGGCCGGGCTTTTGTGGATAATTGATTTATTCTGCTTCTGCCGGAGCGTCCTTGGCGGTGTCCTCCGAAGTGTCTTTCGCGGTGTCTGCCGGAGCATCCTTAGCGCCGGGATCCGCCGGGGTATTTGTCGTAGTGACCGTCGCTGTGGCTGCCGAAGCATCTACATAATCGTCAAAAGAAGCAGGGAACTCAATCTTGACCGCATCACCGGTTGCGGTGATATCCATCTTCATTTTCATGCTCATGCCGATTTCGGACTGGCCGTCATTCACGTTCATCACCATGTCCATATCCATGCTTACGGGTACGCCATCCTGTATGGTTTCATTCGCGGTAACCTTGGTGATGGAAACCTTAGCGCCTGCGTTGGAGAGGTCAGGCATTGCCGCCATCATGCTGCCCATGATAGAATCTACCGCGCTGCCCATTACATTGGGGTTATACGTAACCGTGTAGGTCGTCTTGCCGTCGGCCTCGGCCTTGGTCAGCGAATCAATCACGGTAATGCCGTTGTTGTTGACGCTTTGCATATTGACGACATTCATCTGGGACATAGCTTCCTTGAAATCCATCGGCATTTTCATCTTGTTGCCGTCAGCTTCGATATAGGCCATGCCGTCCTTGAAATACAGGGTATTGGGTACGCTGACTGTTTCGTCCTCAACGACCACATCCACCTTGCCCGCCATCTTCATTTCAACCGCTTCCAGCTTGGCAGGGTCAATCTTTATCGCGGCATCCTGCTCCATCGTCATCTTCATGGTATCGCCTTCGGCGGTGATATCGATATCGGCAGTCACTTTGCATGCCATCGAGCTGTTGCTCTGGAAGCTCTCGGAAGCCTTCATGTACTCGCGGTAATCCGCGAACTTCTGACGGACAGCCTTAGAAGCGTCGTTGTCAGCGACCGCACCGTCGGCAATCAGCTTGTCGAGCAGGTCGCCCTCGCCGCCCTTGGGCTGGCAGGAAAGCGCGGTGTAGCACATCGCAACCAAGTGGTCGCGCTGGAAGTCTTTCTCGTTACAGTTGAACAAGTCGACGACGCCCTTTTCACGCGCGAAATCCATTGCGGTGAAATAAGTAAAGTCGCCGCCCTCCGCATCGGAGTAGCCCAGCGCGCGCAGCAGGAAGGTTGCGGCCATCTGTGCCGAGCAGCTTTCACGCGGGGCGAAGGTCGTCTCGGTCGTGCCGGCGGCCAAGTTATTCTTGACCAGCCAGTTGACGGCAGGCTTTGCCCACGCGGAATCCTCCATATCGGTGAACGCGAAGCTGTCAGCATCGGTTTTCCACGCCTCGTCCGCTTCCGCCGACTTGCCAAGCAGGCGGACCAGCATTGCGGCGGCTTCCCCGCGGGTGCTTGCCCGGTCGAGGTCGAAGCCGTTGTCCGTACCGGTCAGCAAGCCAAGGTCGTTCAACGACTGTGCCGCGCTTTCGAAGTTGGCAGCGCCTGCCGCACAGAAGGTCATTGCGCCCGCAAGCACGCCGCTCACAAGCAATTTTTTGATAGAAAATTTCATTTTGTCTATCCTCCTAACTTTTGGGAACAGACACGCCCGGACACCCAATTCACCGTTCCCGCGCTATTCCTCTGCTTTTTAGTATAGCACGCCTGCAACGGTTTTCAAGCGGAAATATAAAACAGCGGACGAAAACGCCGCTGTTTTAACAAATTATTTACAATTCACTCTTGGACGATATGAATGTGGGGATAAGCGAAGGAAATCCCTTCCTTGTCAAAACGGGCTTTCAGACTGCGCAGCAGGTCGCAGCGCATACCAAAGGCGATGCCGTTGTCCACGCCCCAGAGTAACGCACGCAGGATTACGGCGGAGTCGGCAAGCTCCTGCACACGCACGGTGACGAGCGGCTTGTCTTCGGCCTTCTGCTCGGGGGTGCGGGTGTCAAGGTAATCCGGGTGTGCGGCGACCTCCTCCGCGAGGATGGCAAGCGCTTTTTCGGTATCGCTCTCATAGGTAATGCCGATATCGAGCATCAGGCAGACCCGTTTTTCACCGTAATCGAAATTTTCAACGACAGCACCGTTCATGGTACTGTTTGGAATAATGACGCACTTATTTTCGACGGTTTTCAGCACGGTATGCCGCAGCGTAATATCCTCCACGGTACCGGTTATATCAAGTGAAGGCACACGCAGCACATCGCCAATTATAAACGGTTTAAATACAAGAATCATCACACCGCTTGCAATCGAGCCAAGCGCCTCCTGTGCGGCGACGCCCGCAACCAGCGCCAGCACACCGCCGGTCGCCAGCAGGGTCGTCAGAATCGAGCTCAGCACCGGCACAACGGCAACCACGCTGGAAAAGATCACGAAATAAGCGCCCGCGACCACAACATACCGCAAAAACGCCATCACGGAAGCATTCGGGCTTCTGGCGTCTTTCAGCTTCCGCACCGACCGCGCAAATGCACGGTTGATGATTTTTACAATAATCATCCCGATCAGGAGGATGAGCACAACCACCAGCCCGCGGGCAACGGTCATCCCAAAATCGGTTGCAAAGAACGCCTTCAAGGTTTCAATCACATTAGGCGGCACGACATCGGACGCGGCTTCGGTCAGCGCTTCGCCAACATCCTGAAGCCCCTGATCCTGCAAAACGGTATTCGGGTCAATGATATCCTGCGCAGCCCCGGCAATCGCCTCGCCGACATCGTTTAATGCTTCTTCCACAGCGGTAAATCCCTCCTTTATGCTCAGTCATTCTTACGCCAGCAGACGCCGCCCCTGAATCCCCCGCCCCTGCGGTCGGAACTGGTGCAGCGCTTCTTTTGGCTGCAAGGCTGACCAGCCCGCCAAAAGGACGGCGGGCTGGTCTGGTAAACATTCTTTTTTAGTAGGCAATGCCCCAGACAACCATCTGATGGGCAGGCTTGCCGCAAACCGGGCACACATCGCCGATTTTCTCCTGCTCAAACGGGATACAGCGGGACGGCATGCCGGTTTCTTCCTTGATTTTCTCCTCGCAGGCACGGTCGCCGCACCACATGGACTTTACAAAGCCGACGTGGTCTTTCATCAGCGCTTTCATTTCATCAAGCGTCTTGGCGGTATAGGTATGCTCCTCACGGTTCTTGAGCGCCTTCTGGAACAGCGCCTTTTGAATTTCCTCAAGCAGCTCGGGAATCACGGTTGTCAAGTCCTCGAACTTTACAACCGTCTTTTCGCGGGTATCCCGGCGCACCAGTACGCACTGCCCGTTCTCGATATCGCGCGGGCCGACCTCAAGGCGGAGCGGCACACCCTTCATTTCGTACTCGGCATACTTCCATCCGGGGCTGTTTTCCGAAAGGTCAATCTTGGTACGGATGCCGGATTTCCGAATCGTTTCGTACAGATCCTGCGCTTTTTCGGTCACGCCGGGTTTGTGCGACGCGACGGGAATCACCACCAGCTGTACCGGCGCAATACGGGGCGGCAGCACCAAACCTTCATTGTCGCCGTGCGTCATGATAATCGCGCCAATCATGCGGGTCGAAACGCCCCAGGAGGTCTGGTGCATATATTGCAGGGTATTATTTTTATCGGTATACTGCATATTGAACGCCCGCGCGAAGCCATCGCCAAAGTAATGGGACGTCCCCGACTGAAGCGCCTTGCCGTCGTGCATCATTGCCTCGATGGTATAGGTTTCCACCGCGCCCGCAAAGCGTTCCTTTTCGGTTTTCTGCCCCTTGACAACCGGGATTGCAAGGTAATCCTCCGCGAAGGTCGCGTAGATATTCAGCATACGCATGGTTTCCTCGCGCGCCTCCTCCTCGGTGGCGTGCACGGTGTGGCCCTCCTGCCACCAGAATTCGCGCGAGCGCAGGAACGGGCGCGTGGTTTTCTCCCAGCGCACAACCGAGCACCACTGGTTGTAAAGCTTGGGCAGGTCGCGCCACGAGCGGACAATCTTGGCGTAATGCTCACAGAACAGCGTTTCCGAGGTCGGACGGACGCACAGCCGCTCCTCCAGCTTTTCCACGCCGCCGTGGGTCACCCACGCAACCTCCGGCGCGAAGCCCTCGACGTGGTCCTTTTCCTTTTGCAGCAGCGATTCCGGGATGAAAATCGGCATTGCAACATTTTCATGCCCGGTTTCCTTGAACATCCCGTCCATAATATGCTGGATATTCTCCCAGATTGCCTGTGCGTAAGGACGCATAATGACACAGCCCTTGACCGATGAATAGTCAATCAGCTCGGCTTTTTTGACGATATCGGTATACCACTGCGCAAAGTCAACATCCATCGCGGTGATTTCGCTGACCATTTTTTTCTTGTCTGCCATAGCTTTCTTTCTCACCTTTTTTCTGTGATTTTCATAAATTGGGTTACATCAAAATTCATTCTTCCAGAAGGGGGTTTTTCTTTTGAACCTGTTCCAGTCCTTTTATGTCAAACCGGCCGCCAATGAGCTGGTCGAAACCACGGTACATATCCAGCCCGACCCGCGCCCGGCGCTGCTCGGCACGGTGCTTTCCGGAAAGAAGCCGGTGCAGGATGCGCTGGTCGCCATTTACCTTTCCGGCGGGCAGGACGCGCCCGACCAGCCGGTCGGCTCGCTCTACACTGACGAGCTGGGGCACTTCGCCTTCGGGCCGCTGGAGCCGCAGAAGCTCTATCAGGTGCGCGTCTTTAAGGCAGGCCCCTCCGCGCGGAACCTGGAGCTGGGCGACGGCTGACCGCCGCCCTCCCCAAGGAAATTTACTGAAGCTTGTTGTCTACCTCATAATGCAGCTTTTCGATGAACTCGGCAAGCGGCATCACGGTCGTTTTGCCGTCCTTGCGGTTGCGCACCGCAACCTGTGCGGCTTCCTGTTCCTTGTCGCCAAGCACCAGCATATAGGGCACCTTTTCGAGCTGTGCCTGACGGATTTTATATCCGATTTTCTCGTTGCGCGCGTCCATCTCGCAGCGGAAGCCAGCCGCCTCCAGCTGCTGCATAATCTCCTGCGAGAAGCCAAGATTGCGGTCGGTCATCGGCATCACCTTGACCTGCACCGGGGCAAGCCAGGTCGGGAATGCACCCGCAAAATGCTCGGTAATCACGCCGATAAAGCGCTCGATCGAACCAAGCAGCGCACGGTGGATCATGACCGGGCGGTGTGCCGCGCCGTCTGCGCCGATATATTCCAGCTCAAAGCGCTCCGGCATCTGGAAATCCAGCTGGATGGTGCCGCACTGCCAGGTACGTCCCAGCGAATCGGCAAGATGGAAATCGAGCTTTGGCCCATAAAACGCGCCGTCGCCCGGGTTGATCTGATAAGGCTTGCCCAGCTCTTCAATCGCGACCTGGAGCGTCTTTTCCGCAAAGTGCCAGACCTCCTCGTCACCCATATGGTCGTCCGGCATGGTGCTCAGTTCAATCTCATAGGTCAGGCCAAAGGTGGAATAAATTTCATCAAACAGCTTGACAACGTTTTTGATTTCGTCCTTCATCTGTTCAGGTGTCATGAAAATATGCGCGTCATCCTGCGTAAAACAGCGTACACGGAAAAGCCCGTGCAGCGCCCCCGACAGCTCATGGCGGTGCACCAGCCCAAGCTCCGCCATACGCAGCGGCAGGTCGCGGTAAGAATGCGGCTCATTCTTGTAAACCAGCATACCGCCCGGGCAGTTCATCGGCTTGACCGCGTAATCCTCGTCGTCAATAACCGTCGTATACATGTTATCCTTATAATGGTCCCAGTGCCCGGAACGATGCCAAAGCTCCTGGTTCAGGATAATCGGCGTGGAAATTTCCACATAACCATAGCGCTTATGGCATTCGCGCCAATACTCCAGCAGCGTATTTTTCAGCGTCATGCCCTTCGGCAGGAAGAACGGGAAGCCCGGGCCTTCCTCCGCCATCATGAACAGGCCAAGGTCACGCCCCAGCTTGCGGTGGTCACGCTTTTTCGCCTCTTCGATACGGGCAAGGTAGGTATCCAGCTCGTCCTTTTTCGGGAACGCCGTGCCGTATACGCGCTGAAGCATCTTGCGGTTGGAGTCGCCGCGCCAGTACGCACCCGTGCAGCTGGTCAGCTTGATGCCGTTGCCCTTGACGCGCCCGGTCGTATCCAGGTGCGGGCCTGCGCACAGGTCGGTAAAATCGCCCTGCTTATAGAAGGAAATGACCTCGCCCTCGGGCAGGTCGTTAATCAGCTCGACCTTGTACGGCTCGCCGCGCTCCTGCATGAACCTGACCGCCTCATCACGCGGCAGCTCGAAGCGTTCCAGCGGCAGCTTTTCCTTGCAGATCTTACGCATTTCGGCTTCGATCGCGTCCAAATTTTCCTGCGTGAAAGAAAACGGCGCGTCAAAGTCATAATAGAACCCGTTCTCAATCGAAGGGCCAATTGCAAGCTTGACCTCGGGGTACAGGCGCTTGACCGCCTGCGCCAGGATATGGGATACCGTATGACGGTACGTGTCGCGGTATTCCTTGTTTTCAAACGTAAACTGATTGTCTGCCATTGTGAATTTACCTCCGTTTCCGAATCTCCGCGGGGAGGGTGAAAAAAACGCCCCACCCCTGCTGTTATTCCAGGGGTGAGACGTACAGTCCCACGGTTCCACCCTGCTTGCACAGCGCCGCCCCAGAGAGGGACAAGCCGTGCCGCTCGGTGCTGTTAACGGGAGCAGCCCGTCGCGGGATATCGGCATGGGTGCTTTCCCCCGCGCGGCTCGGGAACCGGTAGGCATGTCTCGCTTTGCCATGCGCCGCTTTCAGCCGGGGCGTGCGCTCTCTGTCAGACAAAGCCGATGAGACGGGCCTTTTTCCTTCATCGCCTTTTGGTTTCAAATTAAGTTTATTTTACACCGCGCCTTCCGGTTTGTCAACGGTAGATTCCGGATTTTTTTCGGCTTTCGCCGCTTCAATTTTGGCGGAAATGCCGGTGACGAAATCGGCGCGCGCCTGTCCGTCCGCAAACGCGCGGTGCGGGATAATCAGCGCCGACACATCGTCCAGGAACAGGTAAATGTCCTCCTTGTCGTCCACAATCTTACTGAACGCGCTGTATTCATAGCTGGAATGCTCTTCCTCGCCGACCAGCGTGCAGGTTTTCTCGTCCATAGTAAAGGTCTTTTGACCGCAGATGGATTTGCTGGACGCGGTTTTCAGGGTACGATCCACGTTTTTGCGGACGTTGTGCACAATGCGCTTGGGAAGGAATTTATAAACCAGCGCCGCCGCAATGCCGTAAACCACCACCGCCAGCGGGGTAAAGGAATCCAGCGCCAGCATCAAAACCAGCCCGCCGAAAAAGACCAGCATCGTGCCGCCCATACGCAGCTTTTGGGTAGATTTCTGGATAACGGGGTCATGCTCATAAAAGTAAAGATTTAATGCTACGAAATCCTCAGGGGTAATATCGTAGGTATACTGCATAACGGCAGCACCTCCATTTATTCATTCAAATTCTATTGGGACGCAGCAGGGGATTTTTGCCGGTCATGGCCTCCCCGCTGAAATCATCCGGGCTGTCCGCAACAGCTGTGCCGTCCGAAAACCGCTTTACTGACGAAGAGACAATACCTCTTCAAGAGAAAGCCCCGAATACCTGGCAATCGCTTCAGGCCGCAATTCCCCATCGGTCAGCATGCATCTTGCGGTTTCAATGGCTTTTTTCCATTCACCTTTCTGTATGCCGATTTGCTCACCCTTTTGTATGCCGATTTGCTCACCTTTCTGTATGCCTATTTTCTCACCTTCCCGGTAGCTCTCTGCACACATATCTTCAAGCATCTTACACATTATCGCGTTTCCCTCCTTACTTTCCTTGAAAAACCGGACGCGATCAGCCAGCGCCTTATAGTGCATATCCGCCGCATCTGTACAGGAAAAATCATGCATCAGCTTTCCAATCGGCGAATCTCCCCGATATGCTCCATTCACATACAGGATATGCGCACCATCGTCAAAAAGCTGGCTATCCTCCACGATACAGCGTTCAATGTGGCTGACTGGGCGTCCTTTGCCCAGCACGTCATTTTCCGTGATAAAAATGGTATAGGTATCCGGGATATCCTCAAAGTCTGTCCCTTTTTCCGTCCATTTTGCATCCATCATGCTGCTGTTAAACCTTGCGCGGCGCTGTCCCGCACCCCTATCGTCCCGCTGAATTTCAATATCATATTTTCGGCCCATACCGTCCACTGCAAGGACATCCAGCCGGACCGACCGTTTCAGTAAATTTACCAAAAACACCTGTGTATGGACTTCCGTAACGTATAAATCCGGTTTTTCTAAAATAATCCGCAGCACCAGCTCCGCACAGGCGGGGTCACCCTCAAAGCACTTTGTCATAAAATCGTCATCCAGCAGGCGGAACATCCGAATCCGCTGTAAATCCTCCTCGCGTGCATGGCTTCTTCCTCCGGCTGTCGTCACGGGCGCTCACCTCCCTTGACTTTATATTATCATAGTCCCTGCATTTTTTCAAGGGCTGTCGTGGCCTATACCGCGGCAGGTCCCAGGCATTTTTGTAAAATTTTCCACAACAGCAAGACCATCCTGCATGAAAAAGGCGCGCGGCCACGGGGCATACCCTCCCTGTCAGCCGCGCGCTTCTCATTTCTCTTTTCAAAATTTATCCGTCGGCCTTCCTGGCTTCATAGCGGACTGTGCCAGCTGAAAGATGGAAATTCCGTCCATACCGGGCAAAAAAAACCGGTACCCCATGGTATTGTCAATCCCGTTTTCGCGGTCGTAAGGATTCAGCGCCGCCGCTTCCAGGATTTTCTCCGGCAGGCCCGTACAGCCGGGGTAGGAAATCGCGAGCGTCCATCCTTTCTCTTCCGTCCTTACCCAGAAAAAGCCGTTATTGATCTGGATACGCTCCACCGGTTTCCCCCACGGCGTTTGTTCGGGGACAGGAAACGCGCCGAAGTATTCCGGGCAAATTTCCATACCGAAAACCGCCTCACTCGGCAGCGATGCCCCATCCGGCAGGGGTAGCCCCTGCTCCGACAGGTATTTATGGATTTCGTACTCAACAACATGCCAACCCTTGTCGAAATAATCTTGATACCTGTAAATCAGCACCCTAGTGCTCCATCCGACCAAAAATCGAACTCGTTCTTGGGCTGGATTTCCGCATGGCTACGTTATCGTCCTTGACGGGCGTCAGCCCGCCTGCGTCCTCTGCCTTGCCCTGCGAAAATCCCGCTCCAAGCCCAAGTCCGCTTTCTGACTGAATGGAGCACTAGACGCGTCTGAGAGCGGTATCCCATACGATTTTGCCTGCGCTGAAATGACAGGGGTATCCCTCATCACAGCGTAGAACTCCGACCCGATGCTGCCGTTTCTCAGCCCCTCGGTGAAAATATAGTATACACCCGGACATTCTTCCTCAATCATGCGAATTTTGTCGTATTTCTTCTCAAATACCTTGTATTCCGGCAACATTTTTGCTGCCTTTCCTCTTTCTGCCATATCCTTCCCCCTGTCTGTTATACGTATATTCGTATTACAGTTTTACGTATTTCTATTTATACAATATACCATAATACGTTTCATGTCAACATAATAATTTGATGATATACTATCCTTAGAAAGGATGATTCTATGCCTGACATGAGAAGCATTATCAGCTATCAAACTAGCGAATATGGGCATATCCGCATAAAATTGGCAAAAATGCTAGATGAACGTGGAATCACAAGGAATCGTTTGCGTACACTCACTGGCGCAAGATATGAAGTTATCACCAGATACTACAAGGGCAGTGCCGTCTCCATGGTTGATCTCGATTTTCTGGCAAGGGTATGCTATGTATTGGACTGCAAGGTTGAGGATTTGCTGGAATACGAAGCGCCGTAAACAAAAGAGGGCTGCCCCGCATACGGAGCAGCCCTCTTTTACACAATCTGAACAGCAAGATCTCTATACGGAAACGTCATAGCAGAAAGTCTGCTCTGACCACGGCATAACAAATCTCCCTGCCGGAAGATTCATTCCCTCTGGCAGGGAGATTAAAACATCAATTGGTTCACAAATTCGTGCCCCCAAAACAGGTGCGGCAGCAGTCCGGCGAGACACGGCTAAAGCTCCGTGCAGCGTGGACCCAAAGGCCGACATTTACATGACCCGTAAAGTATGGGGGCTGCGGTTTTAATGGGGAAGCTCCTGATTGGGGAGGTCGTTCGCCGAAGCGGGTTCCTCAGCAGGCGCTTCAATTGCTTCCGGCGCGGCTGCTTTCAGCTCTTCCTCGGTTGCGCCGCCGCCAATGCGGTCGGGCACGTCCTCGCCGTCGTAGAGCCTGCGGAAAACGTCGCCGTCAATGGTTTCATTGCGCAGCAGGTATTCCGCAACATGGGTCAGCTGCTCCATGTGCTCACTCAGCAGCTTTTCACAGGCGACATATCCGTCGCTGATAATGCGGTGGATTTCATCGTCAATTTCAGCCGCCTTGCGGTCGGAGAAACCCTTATTTGCGGAGAAGTCGCGGCCCAGGAAGATTTCACCGCCAGTGCCGTCGTAGTCGATGGGGCCGATGCGGTCGCTCATACCGTAGTTGACAACCATGGCGCGCGCCATTGCGGTCGCCTGCTTGATATCGCCGTAAGCGCCGGTTGAAATATCGTCCATCGTCAGCTTTTCGGCAATACGCCCGCCCAGGGAAACAATAATGCTTTCTTCCATATAGCGGCGCGTCCGATAGGCTTTATCCTCGGTCGGCAGCGGCATGGTGAAGCCGCCCGCGCCGTTGGAACGCGGGATAATCGTAACATGATGCACCGGATCCTGGGTAGGCAGCACGTGGAAGCAAATCGCATGCCCCGCCTCGTGGTAAGCGGTCAGGCGCTTGTCCTTCTCATTGATGACATGGGTCTTCTTCTCGACGCCCATGACCACCTTCAGCAGGGATTCTTCGATTTCTTCCAGCGAAATCAACTTTTTGTTGCGTCTTGCAGCCAGCAGCGCAGCCTCGTTCAGCAGGTTTTCCAAATCCGCGCCGCTGAATCCCGCCGTATTGCGGGCAATCGTGTCAAAGTTGACATCGGGGTCGAACTGCTTGCCCTTGGCGTGCACGCGCAGGATGGCTTCGCGCCCGACAACGTCCGGGTTCCCGACGTAGACCTGACGGTCGAAGCGGCCGGGGCGCAGCAGCGCCGGGTCAAGGATATCCTTCCGGTTGGTAGCCGCGATAACGATAACGCCCTCGTTCGCGCCGAAACCGTCCATCTCGACAAGCAGCTGGTTGAGCGTCTGCTCACGTTCATCGTGCCCGCCGCCGAGCCCCGCGCCGCGCTGGCGGCCAACCGCGTCAATCTCATCAATAAAGATAATAGAGGGGGAATTCTTCTTGGCCTGCTCGAACAGATCACGCACGCGCGACGCACCGACGCCGACATACAGCTCGACGAAATCCGAACCGGAAATCGACAGAAACGGCACGCCCGCTTCCCCGGCGACAGCCTTGGCAATCAGCGTTTTACCGGTGCCCGGAGGGCCGACCAGCAGCACGCCCTTGGGGATACGCGCGCCGATTTCTACAAACTTGCGCGGATTTTTCAGGAATTCGACAATTTCCTGAAGCTCGGCCTTTTCTTCCTCCGCGCCCGCAACGTCACCGAAGGTGACCTTTTTCTTTTGGTCGGAGGCCAGGCGCGCGCGCACCTTGCCGAACTGCATCGGGTTGCCGCCGCCCCCGCCCTGTTTGTTCATCATAAAGTACCAGATCAGGCCCAATATGATAATCAGTACCAGATAGGGGATGAACATCATCCACCAGGGCTGGCTTTTCAGGTCAAAGGTCAGCGTACCCTCGTCCATCTGTTCCTTGAGCGCGTCGCGCGTCTGATCCAGGAACAGGTTAAAATAGGGCATTTTGTACGACAGGCTCCGCCCGTCCGTGGTTTCCAGATAGAGCATCGAGCCATCATACACGATAGCCGAAACATCGCGGTTCTCGACCATCCGGTAGACGTCGGAATATTGCAGCGGCTGCCCTACGTCGCTTGCAAGCACATAGGTCACCGCCACCAGCAGCGTCAGCAGGATGATCAGATACAGCCCGAAGCCCTTCATCTTCTTTCCGTTCAAATTGGTTTCACACCTTCCTTGAGGTAAAGTTTCCCCGGCGCGCCGGAACACGCGCGGTATTCAGAACGGGGGGACGCCCCGTCCCGCTTTATGCCTCGCTGTAAACCGAGGGCTTCAAAATGCCGATATAGGGCAGGTTGCGGTATTTTTCCGCGAAATCAAGCCCGTAACCGACGACAAATTCGTCAGGTATCTCAAAACCGAGGTAATCGACCGGGACATCCACCTTGCGGCGCTCGGGCTTGGACAGCAGCGTGCACAGCCGGATGGAATTGGCCCCGCGCGCGGTCAGCACCTTCATCAGGTAGCTCAGCGTCACGCCCGAGTCGAGGATGTCCTCTACAATAATCAGGTCGCGCCCGTCGATTGAATTTTCAAGGTCCTTGATGATTTGCACCTCGCCAGAGGTTTTTGTGCCCGCGCCGTAGCTGGACACGACCATGAAATCCACCTGGCACGGCACGTCAATGCGCCGGGTCAGATCCGCCATAAAGACATACGAACCCTTGAGCACGCTGACAATCAGCGGGTTTTTGCCCTGGTAATCGGCCGTGATCTGTGCACCCAGTTCCGCGACCTTCTGCTTCAGCTGCTCCTCTGTGAATAAAACTTCCTTGATGTCGTTTTTCATTTGTTACTCCTCTACGCTCAGTTGTAGTATCATTTCGCCGCCGGCCTGGCGGCGGCAGTCCGAACCAAGCCCCTCCACCGCAATCACGCCGTAACGGTCGGTGAACACAGCGAGCAGGTCCCGTTTTTCGCGTGGGATTTTGTGGTCAATCATCAGCCGCTTGAGCGTTTTCGAGCCGCCCGTTTCGTTCAGACGGAGCCTGTCCCCGGGGCGGCGGGTGCGTACAGCCAATGAATCAAAATCTATTGTACCACAATCTATCAAAAAAGTATTGAATTTTTTGTGAATTACAAGGTTTTTTTTGCAAATTTCCCCGTGCACCCGGACGCCATCCCGGAACGGGAACGAAAAGGGCACCCGGAGCGCAGTTTCCGGCGGCGTTTCCGGGGCGCGCGGCTCCCTCCGGAGAAAGAAGCGCCCGTATTCCCGCCGCGCCTCCAGCCCGCCGGGGAGTGACAGCACGGCGGAAGGATTGCCGCTTGCCAGCAGGCCCTCCAACAGCCGGATATGCCGCCAGCCGACCGCGGACATAGGCGCGCCGTTTTGCTCCAGCAGGCGGTGCAGCATACGCCCGCGCAGGGCCGGGAGGAACGCGCCCACCCGCCAGCCGCCGCCGTCGGCAGCCTGCGCCAGCTGCGCCTGCACCGCGGATTCCAGGAAAACTTCATCCTGCCGCAGCAGCCCCGCCAGCCGGGACGCTGCCGCGGCGGCTTCGGGATTGATTCGCCGCAGCACGGGCACAACCTCGTGACGGATCAGGTTGCGGGTGTAGTCGTCGGACAGGTTGCTGCTGTCTGTAACGAACGGCTCGCCCAGCGCCCCGAGGTAGCCCTCAATCTCGGCGCGCGTGCACGCCAGCAGCGGGCGCACGATGTTCCCGCGCACCGGCGGGATGCCGGACAGCCCTTTGCCGCCGGTGCCGCGCGCCAGATGGAAGAGCATGGTTTCGAGGTTGTCATCGGCGGTATGGGCGGTTGCCGCGAAACCGCAGCCGTTTTCGCGGGCGGCCTGCGCAAGAAGCCGGTAACGGATTTGCCGTGCGGCCTCCTCAATTCCCAGCCCGGATTCCGCCGCGCGGCACGCCACCGCAACGCGGCGCACTGTCAGCGGCACGCCCAGCCGCGCGCACAGCGCCCGCACAAACGCTTCGTCCCGGTCGGACTCCGCGCCGCGCAGGCAGTGGTTCAAATGGAAAGCGGATACACGATAGCCCAGCTCCCGCAGTGCCAGCAGCAGGGCGGTCGAATCCGCGCCGCCAGAGAGTGCCGCGCAGACGCACGCCCCTTCCGGCAAAAGGGTTTCCCGCGCGATGAGCGCCGCCGCCTTTTGCGGCACGGCGTGCGTCACATCGAGTGGATACGGTCGGGGTTGGAGAAGGTGGTATACTGTCCAACCCACTGTAGGGTGGTCGTGCCGGTAGAACCGTGACGGTTCTTGGCAATGATGATTTCGGCAATGTTTTTTTCTTCGCTTTCCGCGTCGTAATAGTCATCGCGGTAAATAAACATGACGATATCGGCGTCCTGTTCGATTGCGCCCGATTCGCGCAGGTCGGACAGCATGGGGCGCTTGTCCGCGCGGTTCTCGGCAGCGCGCGACAGCTGCGACAGGCAGACCACGGGCACGTTCAGCTCTTTTGCCATAATCTTCAAGCTTCTCGAAATCTCGGCGACCTCCTGCACACGGTTCTCGTTGCGCTTGCCGCCGGACTGCATCAGCTGGATATAGTCAATGACAATCATGCCGAGTCCGTCGCCCAGCCTGCGGCACTTTGCTTTGATTTCGGCAACCGTGATCGCAGGGTTATCATCCACATAAATCCGGAGCTTGCTCAGCACATTGGAAGCGCGGGCAATTTTCATCCAGTCGTCCTGGTCGAGGCTGCCGGTTTTCAGCTTTTGCGAGTCCACCATCGCCTGGCTCGAGAGGAAGCGGGACGCCAGCTGGTCGCGGCTCATCTCAAGCTGGAACACAACAACGTCTTTTTGGCTCGCCTTGGCGCCGTTCAGCGCCAGGTTGAGCGCAAACGCGGTTTTGCCCATGCCGGGGCGCGCGGCGACCAGGATCAGGTCGGATTTGTTGAGTCCGGTCAGCTGCCGGTCCAGCTCATGGAAGCCGGTGGAAATGCCGGGGATATCGCTGTCCGATTTGGAGCGCTCATCCAGCATCGCGTAAAGGTCGAGCAGCGCCGACTTGAGGGGAATCAGCCCTTTCACCTCGCGCCCGTGGCGGATGTTGTAAATACGCTGTTCCGCAAGCTCGGCAATATAGGCGGCGTCGCCTTCCCCCGCCAGGGCTGTCGCCTGGATTTCCCCGGCGGTCTGGGCAATGGCACGCAACAGGCTTTTGTCGCGCACAATCGCGGCATAATCGGAGACATGCGCCGAAGTGGGCGTCACGTCCATCAGCTGCATGAGGTAGGCACGCCCGCCCGCTTCATCGTAAAGCCCTGCCAGCTTCAGCCGGTCGAGCACGGTAACGGGGTCAATCCGTGCCGCTTCGTTGAACATCTGGTAAATGATTTCAAAAATACGCCGGTTTTCCTCGACATAGAAATCATCGCTGTGCAGCAGCTCTATGACTTCCGATATACAGTTTGGATTTACAAGCATGGAGCCGATGACAGACTGTTCGGCTTCCGTGCTCATCGGCAGCTGTTTGGAAAGCAGCTCGTCCACTCAAATACCTCCTGTCCGGTCTTACAGCGTCATGGGGCAGCCCGTCACAGCGGCGGGCTGAAGAACCATACGGCAAAGGTTACGCTTCGGTCACCTGGACGGTGATTTCGCCGCTGATTTCGGGGTAAAGCTTCGCGCGTACCTTGTAGGTGCCGAAGGATTTGATGGCGTCCTCTATCACAATCTTGTTTTTCGCGACATCAATATTGTGCTGTGCTTTCAGGCTGTCGGAGATTTCCTTTGTGGTGACCGCGCCGAACAAGCGCCCGCCGGAACCACCCTTGGCTTTAATGACGACCGTGCACGCTTTCAGCTTTTCCGCTGCCGCGCGCGCCGCTTCCTGCTCCATGGCCTGACGGCGCGCCCTGGCTTCGTCCGCCTGCCGCAGAACGTTCAGGTTGTCCGCCGTCGCGATTTCCGCAAGCCCGCGCGGAATCAGGAAGTTACGCCCGTAGCCTTCGCTGACTTCAATCAGTTCGCCCTTTTTGCCCTGATTCTTGACGTCCTGTTTCAAAATGACCTTCATTGTTGTTTTCCTCCTAGAAAATAATCTTTTATATACTGCCTGCCGGAAAACCCGTGGTTTTCATAAGGCCTGAAATAAGCAATCCACTTTATGCGGCCCGGAGCCGTCAGCCCTTGGACGCGGCGGTATTCAGATATTCCGAAATCGCCCCGCGAATCAGCGGCTCTGCTTCAGAAACCGGTACGTTCGCCATCTGTGCGCCCGCCGCCGATTGGCTGCCGCCGCCGCCCAGCTTTTCCATGAGCACCTGGACGTTTATCTTGCCTGTCGAGCGCGCCGATACAATCGAATCATTGCCGCTGCGGAACATGACAACGCTTGCCTGCACGCCGCTGATGTTCAGCAGCTCATCCGCGGCCTTGGCCGCGGTTGCGCGGTCCTTTTCCTCGTCGGTGACAGCCAGGATAATCCCGCCGCCGCAGTCGGTTGCGCCCGCAATGATATGCTGGCGCGACATGTACTCGCTGAAGGTAGACTGGAACAGCGTCTTGATGCTGGTGACCTCCGCGCCCGCGCGCTTTAAGTAAGCCGCCGCCTCAAAGGTGCGCACGCCCGCCTTGATGGAAAAGCCCTTGGTGTCCAGGAAAATGCCCGCGAGAAGCGCTTCCGCTTCCGCCGGTAAAATGCTGCTTGCCGACACCATATACTGCAAAAGCTCGCTGACCAGCTCGGAAGCCGAGGAGGCGTAAGGCTCGTGCAGGTTGAGCACGCTGTGTTCAATATAGCTCGCCGCGCGCCGGTGATGGTCGATGACCGCTACCTTGTTGATGGATTCCAGCAGCGCCGGGGATTCCACATAATCTGGACGGTTGGTGTCCACCACAATCAAAAGGGTGTTGAAATCGCACATGACCATTGCGGCGTCCGGGCTGATAAATACCCCTCTGTACTGGTCAATATTGTCAAACCGCGCAATCAGATCCTTAGCAAGGTTACTGTCATGATCTACCACAATATGCACCGGCTTTTCCCGCTCGCGCACCGCGCAGACCAAACCGGCCGCCGCGCCAATCGCGTCCATATCCGCCCGCGAGTGCCCCATAATCAGCACCTGCGAGGAATCGCGGATGAGCTGCCCCAGCGCGTTCGCGACAACGCGGGATTTTACTTTCGTGCGCTTTTCGACCTCTTTCGACATGCCGCCGAAGAATTCAAACGCGTATTTGTTCTTAATCACCGCCTGGTCGCCGCCGCGGGACAGGCCCATTTCCAGCGCCAGCGACGCAAAGCGGAAATTCTCGTCGAAGGTGTCGCCGTCTTTGCCGACGCCGATGGTCAGCGTCGCCACGATGCCCTCGTTGCTGGTGATTTCACGGACTTCGTCCAAAATGGAAAATTTCCGGTTGGAATACTTTTGCAGCTCGCCGTTTTCGAGGACAAACAAATATTTGTCGCGGTCATATTTGCGCAGCAGCCCCT
>CAJUJQ010000043.1 GCA_910586575.1 uncultured Clostridia bacterium
TGTACCTTTGCCGGGCCAACCACTTCAAGCCGGAACAGGAGTATTACATCTGCTCTACCGATCGGAAAGACCGTACCCTGTGCAAGACGCACGCCATCCGCCGTGTAGTGCTGGAAGAAATCGTACTGAGGAAGCTGCGGGAAGCGACCTCCTATGTGACGCAGTATGAGGACGATTTTATCCAGCGAGCGGCGGAACGGAGCCTGCGGGAGCGTGACAAGGCGCTGGCAGTCAAGCCCACAGGGCAAAACAAACGCAAAAAATCTCCCATTCCCAGGGAAGCTGAGGTACACCGCCGCCCCTCCCGAAATTGCCCCCAAACGACTTTTTTTCCCTAATAATCCCCGATGCAACCGCAAGTTTACGTAGAAAACGTCAAACGCAACAAGAAAATGGTAGAAATTGCGGGCGGGCAACCGTATAATAAATGATAGAAAAAGCGAAAAGGAGGAACTCAGAAAATGAGCTTCGGAGAAAACCTACAATTTTACCGCGCGGCGGAAGGGCTGACACAGGAGCAGCTCGCCGAACGGCTCGAGGTATCCCGCCAATCGGTTTCCAAATGGGAGTCGGACAGCAGCTTCCCGGAAATGGAAAAGCTGCTGGTGATGTGCGACATGTTCCGCTGTGACCTGGACACGCTGCTGCGCGGCGATGCGCAGGCGTCCCGGCAGACGGACACCGCGGGCTACGACGCGCACATGGACAAATTCACCCGGCAGATTACGGCGGGCGTTGTGCTCTGCATCTGCGGCACGGCGGCGGCGGCGCTGGCGGAGGGCTTAGACAGCAGCGGCAGATGGAGCGGCGCGGTGTTTCTCATGTTTGTGCTGGCGGCGGCGATGCTGTTCATCACCGGCGGCTTGCAGCATCATAATTTCTGTGAACGATATCCCAGCATTGAGCCGTTTTACGCGCCGGAAACGCTTGCGGAATGGCAGCAGCGGTTCCCCGGCTTTATCGCGTCGGGGGTGGCGCTGTGCATCGGCGGGATGATCCTTATGACGATGCTTGATGGTGTAGGGATTGGTTCGCTGAATCCCGCGCAGTGCGAAGGCATCACCACTGCGGCTGGGCTGCTGGCAATCACCTGCGGGGTCGGGCTGCTGACCTTCGGTGGGATGCAGAACGGCAAATTCCATGTGGAATCCTACAACCGCGAATGCGAGCTTAAGCACGATATCCGCAGCAAGCGGCTCGGGCAGATTCAGGGCGCAATTATGCTGGCGGCAACCGCCCTTTTCCTGCTGTACTTTTTCTTCTGGAAAACGCAGGAGTGGTCAAATCAGGGCATTGGCTTCGGCGCAGCGGCAATTTTCGGAATCGGCGGCATTATCTGTGCCATTGTTGGCACCCTGTTCCATAAGGACGGAGAATAAAAAAGAACATCCCCTTTGCGTTGGTTCGCAGACTTGCCTGCGAACCAACGCAAAGGGGATGTTGTTTTATATGGCCGGTATTATTCGCCCATCACCTGGAATACCACATCGCGCACGCGGTCGCGGGTGTCGCATTCGACCAGCGTCAGGTTCTGCCAGGGACCGATGGTAATCTTTCCGCTGATAAACGGAATTGTGATGAACGGAGACAGCAGCGCCGCCTTGATGTGCGAGGAACCGTTGTCGTCGTGCCAGGTGTCGTGGTGCTGGTAGTGGATGACCCGCCCGGTTTCGTCCGTGTAGGGCGAGAAAATATCCATCGCCGCTTTCAAGTCGTGCGTCACCATGCCCGGTTCGAACTCGAGCGTTGTCAGCCCCGCGACGCCGCCCGTCGTAAAGCCCGTAATAATGCCGTCCGACAGGCCGGAATGATCGACTGCCGCCTGAAAATCCTCTGTGATGTCAATCATCCCCATATGGGCGCGGGTCTTATAAGTCCTGGTTTCCGAATGTACCATTTCAGAACGTCCTTTCGATACGATTTGCAATTAGAGGCAGAGCAGATACTGTCCATACAGCGTCTGCTCCAGCTGCCGCCCGATGGCGTGCACGTCGCCTACGTCAATATACCCGCGGTTGTACGCGATTTCCTCCGGGCAGCCGATATAGCGCCCGGTCGTCTCCTGCGTATTGCAGACCGCCTGGCTTGCCGAAAGCAGGTTCTCCGCCGTGCCCGCGTCCAGCCAGAGGAAGTCCCGGTCGAGCCGCTCGACCGCCAGCCGCCCCTGCTGCAAATAGCTCAGGTTCACGTCGGTGATTTCCAGTTCCCCGCGCGCGGACGGGGTCAAATGCCGCGCGATATCCACGACCGTATTATCATAGAAATACAAACCGGGTACAATATAATTGGAGCGCGGCTTGCGCGGCTTTTCCTCAATCGAAATCGCGCGCCCGTTGTCGTCAAACTCCACCACGCCGAACGCGCGCGGGTCGTCCACGTAGTAGCCGAACACGGTCGCCCCCACCGCGCCGGATTCGATATTGCGGCAGACGCGCCGGAGCTGCCGCTCGAACGGCAGGCTGTGGAAGATATTGTCCCCCAGCACCAGGCAGACCGAATCCTCGCCGATAAAGGGCGCGCCGATGTCGAACGCGTCGGCGATGCCGCGCGGGTTGTACTGCACCACAAACTGGATATTCACGCCCCACTGGGAGCCGTCGCCGAGCAGCCGTTCAAAGGGGGCCTCCTCCCCGGGCGGGATAATCACCAAAATATCCTTAATGCCTGCCTGCATCAGGACACATACCGGGTAATAAATCATGGGTTTGTCGTAGACCGGCAGCAGCGGCTTGCACACCGGCAAGGTCATGGGATAAAGCCTGGTCCCCTTCCCCGCCGCCAAAACGATGCCTTTCATCTTAGGTTCTCCTCTTCTTTCTCAGGCTTTATGAAAATTGCCAGCACGCCCGTTAACGGGTCTTTTTCCGCCATACCGCGTTAAAAATTTTTGAAATCCGACAGGATTCCTGCGGATTTTTGCCTTATATGGCGAAAAAAAACCTCGTCACGGGGCGCACTTCCAATCATCAAACAAGCCCTGTGTTTTTCGATACAAATTTAAGGAAATATCCTTCATCTTCTTTATTTATGGTATTATATCATAGACTGCGGCTGTCGGAAAGCGAAATTTCACAATCTTTTCCAGCTGTCGTAAAAAGTGTTTGAATCCATAGTTGCCGCACAAAAGCGCGGGCTTTCTTTGTGCAGGATTCACAAAACCGCGCAATCCCTCTGAAATCTTTCAGAACTGTAAGATTGCTGAAAGATTCTCGAAAGAATTGTATGATAAACTATAGCCATAGAAAAAAAGGGAGGCACAAACCTCCCGGAACCAGGAGGAACCCATGATGATCGTATTAGAAACACAGGACCTTCGCAAGTATTACGGTGAAGGGGATACCTTGGTCCGCGCGCTGGACGGCGTAGACCTGACGGTCGAGGAGGGGCAGTTTGTGTCCATCGTCGGCACGTCCGGCTCGGGCAAGTCCACGCTGCTGCACATGCTGGGCGGGCTGGACCGCGCGACCAGCGGCAAGGTGCTTGTCGGCGGGCGGGATATCTTCGCGCTGGGCGCGGACGACCTGACCATTTTCCGGCGGCGGCAAATCGGCTTTGTTTTTCAGGCGTACAACCTGGTGCCGGTGCTCAACGTCTATGAAAATATCGTGCTGCCCATCGAGCTGGACGGCGAGCACATCGACCGCCCCTTTGTGGACAGCGTCATTGAAACGCTCGGCCTGGAAAGCAAGCTGAACAACCTGCCCAACCAGCTGTCCGGCGGCCAGCAGCAGCGCGTGGCGATTGCGCGGGCGCTGGCGACCAAGCCCGCCATCATCCTCGCCGACGAGCCGACCGGCAACCTCGATTCCAAAACCTCCCAGGAGGTTCTTTCCCTGATGCAGCTTTCCAGCAAAAAATATGGGCAGACCATTGTGATGATTACCCACAATGAGGAAATCGCGCAGCTTGCCAACCGCATTATCCATATCGAGGACGGGCGCATTGTAAGGGGTGGCAACGCATGAAATTCGAGACCAAAGTACCGAATAAGGGCTGCATCCGCCGTATTTCGGCGCGCAGCCTGCGGGCGGCCAAAGCGCGCAACGGCGTCGCCGTGCTGGCGATTGCGCTGACCACGCTGCTGTTTATGTCGCTGTTCAGCATCGCGGGCGGGATTGTCCATTCCTTTCAGGAAAGCACCTTCCGGCAGGTCGGCGGGCGCTTCCACGGCACGTTTAAGGATGTGACCGGGGAGCAGATTGCGGAGCTTTCGGGCGATGAACGCATTGTACAGACAGCAGTCCGGCAGATGCTCGGCATGCCAACCGACCCGCCGTTCAACAAGGCGCACGTCGAGGTCAGCTGGATGGACGACAACTGCGCAAGGGATTATTTCATCGATTTGGAGCAGGGGCACTACCCGCAGGCAAAGGATGAAATCATCGCCGACAGCCGGGTTCTGGCGCTGCTCGGCGTCGAGCCGGAAATGGGTGCGAAAATCGAGCTTTCCTATTATCTGGGCCAGAATACCAGCCGACCGGAGCTGCGCACCGATACCTTTACGCTGTGCGGCTGGTGGGAGTACGACCCCGCCGGGATGGCAAGCTTTATCAATGTTTCCCGCGCCTATGCCGATGAAATCCTCGCGGATTACGAGCCGCACGACGAGTTTGATATGACCGGCCGGCAGGATATGAATATCATGCTGAAATCGAGCGCCAACATTGAAAATGAAATGCTTGCCATCCTCGACGCCCACGGCTATCAGAGCGAAACCGAAACGGACGGCAGCTATATTGCCATCGGCGTCAACTGGGCATACCTGGGCGCGCAGATCGCTTCCAATTTTGACGTCGGGACAGTCCTGGCGGTTGCGGCGCTGCTGCTGCTCATCATCTTTACCGGCTACCTGATTATCTACAATATTTTCCGTATTTCGGTATCGAGCGATATCCGCTTTTACGGCCTGCTCAAGACCATCGGCACGACCGGGAAGCAGCTGAAGCGCATCGTTCGCCACCAGGCGCTGGCGCTTTCGCTGGGCGGTATCCCCATCGGGCTGGTGCTGGGCTACTTCGTGGGCAAAGCGCTGGTACCGGTGGTGATGGAGCAGACCAACTTTAAGGTCTATACGGTCAGCGTGCCGCCCATCGCGTTCCTGTTCGCGGCGCTGTTCTCGCTGATCACCGTGTTGATTTCCTGCCGTAAGCCGGGGAAAATCGCGTCGAAGGTATCCGCGATAGAGGCGGTGCGCTACACCGAGGGCGACAGCGTCAAATCAGGCAAAAAGCTGCGCCGCCGCACCTCCGGTGCGAACGTCTGCCGCATGGCGCTTGCCAACATGGGCCGCAGCAAAAGCAAAACCGTGCTGGTGGTCGTTTCGCTGGCGCTGGCGGTCGTGCTGATGCAGCTGACCTATACCTTTGCGAACGGCTTTGACATGGATAAATACCTGCGCAAGTGGGTTGTGACCGACTTTATCGTGGGGGAAGCGTCCTATTTCCAGACCGGCGGCAGCCTGGACTTTATGACGGAGGACGACATTTCCGGCATCCTTGCCCAGCCCGGCATTGAAAACAGCGGGCGGGTTTACGGCAAGCCGTCCGCAAGCTCCTTTATGCCGGAGGAAATCGTGCGGGATCATCAGCTGCGCTGGAACGCGCCGGAGGTCGTGGACACCTGGCTCGAAAGCCGGACACGCGACGAGACAGGGCAGGTGATGGACGATACCGACATATTCGGCATGGAGGATTTCGCGCTCGACCATCTGACCGTGCTGGAGGGGGACCTTGCGCCGCTTTACGACCCGGAACAGGACGCGATTGCCGCCGTCTACCTGACAGGCGACTATGGCGAGGTGCACGACGACAGCCATTGGGCGAAGCCGGGCGATAAAATCAAAGTCCGCCGGGTGGACGAGTGGAAATATTACACGAACGATACCAACGAAGAGATCCCGCGGGAAAAGCTCGACTCGGATTTTGACAGCCTGCCCCCGTTCCGCGAGGTCCCTTACCGGTACGAGGACAAGGAATACACGGTCTGCGCGACTGTTACCATGCCGCACTCCATGAGCTTCCGTTTTTACGGTTCCTTTGAATATGTACTGAACGCCGGGCGCTTCAAAGCCGACCTGCAAAACGAAGATATCCTGAACCTGCTGCTGGATGTGGAGGACAGCGCGGAAGGCTCCATGGAAGCCTACCTGAAGGAGTACACGGAAAGCCTGAACCCCATGATGGATTATGAATCCAAGCAGAGCTATACGGATGAATTTGAAAGCTTCCGCAATATGTTCTTCCTGATGGGCGGCGCGCTGAGCTTTATTGTCGGCCTGGTCGGCGTGCTGAACTTCTTCAACGCGGTGCTGACCAGCATCATGACCCGCCGCCGCGAATTCGCGGTGCTGCAATCCATCGGCATGACCGGCAGGCAGCTCAAAAAAATGCTGATTTGCGAGGGCCTGATTTATGCGGGGCTGGCGATTGGCGTATCATTTGTGATGGCGGTTGCCACCGGGCCGCTGCTGGGCGAGGTGATGGGGGGCATGTTCTGGTTCTTCACCTACCGCATGAGCATCCTGCCGATTCTCGTGCTGCTGCCGGTGTTTGCCGTGCTGGGCGCGGGCATCCCGCTGCTGCTGTACCGGGTGGTTTCGCGGCAGTCGATTGTCGAACGCATCCGCGCGAACGATTAACAAAATAACTGCTTTATCATCCCTGAAAATAAAACAAGAGGCAGGCGGGTTCCCCGTCTGCCTCCTTTTATATCCCTTCTCAGCACTGGCGCAGAAGGTCAACCATTTCGATTGCGCCCATCGCGCAGTCCGCGCCCTTGTTCCCCGCCTTGGTGCCCGCGCGCTCAATCGCCTGCTCGATATTGTCCGTGGTCAGCACGCCAAATAAGCAGGGCACGCCGGTTTGCAGCCCAACCTGCGCCACGCCCTTGGAAACCTCGGCGCACACATAATCATAATGGCTGGTCGAGCCGCGAATCACCGCGCCAAGGCAGATGACCGCGTCATATTTGCCGGAAGCCGCCAGCTTCTGCGCCGCAATCGGAATTTCAAACGCGCCGGGCACCCATGCCAGCGTGATATTCTCGCCGGGCACGCCGTGGCGGACGAGGGTGTCCTCCGCGCCGCTGATGAGCTTGGAAACGATAAATTCATTGAAGCGCGCCGCGACAATCGCGTATTTCTCCTGCCCGCCGACGACCTTTCCTTCTAACACATGCATGTCAAATACCTCCGTTTAATTTAATTTTATGGAATAATCCTGTTATAATTTCTGCTTGAAAATGTGCCCCATTTTGACCTGTTTCGTGCGCAGATAGAACGCGTCTTCCTCCTGCGGCGCGATTTCAATCGGCACCCGCTCGACAATCTCTACCCCGAAGCCGTCCAGCCCGTAAACCTTTTCCGGGTTGTTGGTCAGCAGCCGCAGCTCCCGCGCGCCCAGATCCTGCAAAATCTGCGCGCCGCTCCAGTATTCCCGCAGGTCGGGCGCAAAGCCCAGCTTGACATTGGCTTCCACCGTGTCAAAGCCGCGCTCCTGTAATTCATACGCTTTCAGCTTGTTGATCAGCCCGATGCCGCGTCCCTCCTGACGCATGTAGAGCAGCACGCCGCGCCCCTCGCGCTCAATCTGCTGCATGGCGGCGGCGAGCTGCTGCCCGCAGTCGCACCGGCGCGAGCCGAACACATCCCCGGTCAGGCACTCGGAATGCACCCGGCAGAGCAGCCCCCTGCCGTCGCCGATTTCGCCCTTGACCAGCGCGACATGGTGCTCGCCGGTCAGGTCGTTGACGTAGCCCAGAATCCGGAATTCGCCGAATTTGGTCGGCATGCGGGCGTCCGCTTCGCGGACGACGTGCTTGTCGTGGCGACGGCAGTAATCCTGAAGCGCTTTAATCGTGATAACCTTCAGCCCGAATTCCTTTGCCATTTGCAGCAACTCGGTGGTGCGCATCATCGTGCCGTCGTCGCGCATGATTTCGCAGCACAGGCCGCAGGCTTCCAGCCCCGCAAGGCGGCACAAATCGACGGTAGCTTCGGTATGCCCGTTGCGCACGAGCACACCGCCGCGCCGCGCAACCAGCGGGAACACGTGCCCCGGCCTGCGGAACGCGTCCGGCCTGGTGCGCGGGTCGGCGCACATGCGGCAGGTAAAGCCGCGCTCCTCCGCCGAAATGCCGGTGGTGGTGTCCACGTGGTCGATGGAGACGGTAAAGGCGGTGTGATGGTTATCGGTGTTCACCTTGACCATCTGTTCCAGCCCGAGCCGCTCGGCGACCGCTTCGCTCATCGGGGTGCAGATGAGGCCCTTGGCGTGCACTGCCATAAAGTTTACATTTTCCGTGGTGGCAAACTGGGCGGCGCAAATCAGGTCGCCCTCGTTTTCGCGGTCTGGGTCGTCGATGGAGATAATCAGGCGGCCTGCGCGCAGCTCCTTCAATGCCTCCTCAACGGTGCTGTATTGCTGTTCCATTTCACTGTACATCCTTTCTAAAAACCATGTTTGGCGAGAAATTCCAGGGTGATTTTGCCGGGCGCTTCCGAGGGCTGCATCAGCTTTTCCACGTATTTTGCAACCACGTCGCATTCCAGGTTCACCGTGTCCCCCGGTTTGCGGCGCAGCAGGGTGGTTTCCGCGCCGGTGTGCGGGATGATGGACACCTTGAAACAGGCGCTGTCCACAGAAGCGACGGTCAGGCTGATGCCGTCAATCGCGATGGAGCCTTTCTCCACCACGTAGCGCAGCAGCGCGGGCGGCGCGGATACCGTCACCCACACGGCGGCGTCCCCCTCGGGGGTAAGCGCCTGCACCGTGCCCGTCCCGTCGATATGGCCGGAGACGATGTGCCCGCCAAAGCGCCCGTCCGCAGGCATGGCGCGTTCCAGGTTGACGGTATCGCCGGGGCGCAGCGCCCCCAGCCCCGAGCGGCGGAGGGATTCCGCCATCACATCGGCGGTAAAGCTGTCGGCGGTGCGCCCGGTCACGGTCAGGCAAACGCCGTTCGTGGCGATGGAGTCGCCGACGCGGGTACCCTCGAGCACGGTTTTGCAGCGGATGGTGAGCTTCGCGCCGCGCGCGCTGCCTTCCAGCCGCGCGACCGTGCCGGTTTCCTCAATCAGTCCGGTGAACATGTGTCCGCCCCCCCTTCCCCATTTTGCAGATAGCCTTCCCAGAGCAGGTCGTCCCCGAGCATGGTCAGCCGGGAAGCCGTGACCGGCAGCGCGTCGTTCATTTTATCGAAGCCCTGCCCGCCGATGGGCGGTTTCGCCGCCGCGCCGCCGACCAGCTTGGGCGCGATATAAACCTGTACCTTGCTGACAATCCCCGCCGCGAGCGCCGACCAGTGCAGCGCGCCGCCGCCCTCAATCAAAACACCGCTGATTTGCAGTTCCCCCAGCTGGCGCGTGAGGTCGTTCAGGTCAACATGGCCGTTTTCCGCGCGGCAGCGCAGCAGCTTCACGCCCGCCTGTTCGAGCGCGGCGGCCTTGTCCGGTTCCGCGTCCACATAGGCGGCATAAGTCGGCACATCCCGCGCGGTGCGCACCAGCGCGGCGTCCGGCGGCAGGCGCAAATGACTGTCGCAGACAATGCGGATGGGGTCGAAGCGCCCTTCCTCCCCCGGCAGGCGGCAGGTCAAGAGCGGGTCGTCGGCAAGCACCGTGCCGACGCCAACCAGGATGGCGGGCAGGCAGCTGCGCGTTTCGTGGGTGTGCCTGCGCGATGCCTCGCCGCTGACCCAGCGGCTGTCGCCGGTGTGCGCCGCGATTTTCCCGTCGAGCGTCATGGCGTATTTCATCACAACAAAGGGGCGTCCCGTGGTGATATAGTGCATAAACACCTCGTTTTTGCGCCTGCATTCGTCCTCCAGCACGCCAACGTCCACCGCCACGCCGTGTTCCCGCAGCAGGCGCACGCCCTGTCCGGCAACCTTTTCGTTCGGGTCCAGGCAGCCGACCACCACGCGCGCGATTTTATGCGCTAAAATCGCCTCGGTACAGGGCGGCGTGCGCCCGTAGTGGCAGCACGGCTCCAGGGTGACGTACATCGTCGCGCCAACCGCGCTTTCGGTGCGGTTGGCAAGGGCGTTCCGTTCGGCGTGCAGACCGCCGCAATAGGCGTGCCAGCCCTCGCCAATCACGCGGCCCTGCTTCACAATCACCGCGCCGACCATCGGGTTCGGGCAGACGCGGGAGCGTCCCCTGCCTGCCAGCTCCAAAGCGCGGCGCATATAGGTTTCATCCAAAGGGTTCAAAAAAGCTTCACCTCACTAAAACAAAAAAGCCCCGCAAGCAAAAATGCTCACAGGGCAGTGCAAACAGAACAGCCCTGAAATGCACAAGCATTCCAGGGCGCAAAACGGCAAACAAACCCCGCCAAAGCGGAGGCTGCGCATTCTTCTTTCATCCAGACTATACTGTCGGCCTCGGAGTTTCACCGAATCGGCGCTGTGAAGCGTTCGCGGGCTGTACCGCCGGTAGGGAATTGCACCCTGCCCTGAAGAATCGATTTTTATCGACAGGTTCAGTATACCCTTTTTTCTGCGTTTTGTCAAGGGACGAAAAAACCCCAGCCAACCAGCTGAGGCTTTCCCGTCATTTTCACAAATAAAAGGGGGGTAAAAGAGTAATAAAGAAAGTTTGGTAATAAGGGGATCAAAGAGGGTGCATCTCTTTGATGTTCTTAGTATACTCGATTTGCGCCGGGGATGTGTGAATAAACTTTGAACGTTCGGTAAAGGTTCTGAAACAAAATTTTGACGGAATTCACACGGCATTTTCAGGGCTGGTGAATTATGCCGGAAAACGCCGAAAAACGGCGGATACCCTTTGTAACAGCTGTCGTTTTGTACAAAAAATATGTTTGCCGCGGGGCGTGGTTCTGGGAGCGCCGCCGCCAGTCAGCTCCCGCGCCTGCGCTTCCTGCGGATATCGTCGCCGATGAAGCGCAGGGGGGTGAATTCGCCCATCAGCCGGGATGCAATCGCCGCCGAATACTGGGGCTCGTAGCGCTCGGGCAACAGGTTCGTATTGATAATCATGGGGCGGCGGGACATCAGCCGGTTGTTGAGCAGCTGGTAAAACGCCGAGGTGGTGAAGCTGGTAGAAAGCTCGGTACCGAGGTCGTCCATAATCAACAAATCGGCGTCCTCCCAGCGGCGGATGGCGGCCTTGGCGGCATCCAAATCCCCGCCGCCGAACTTAACCGTTTCATAGCTGGCAAGGATGTTGATTGCGGTATCGTACGCCACTGAAAAGCCGCGTTCCGAGACCGTTTTGGCGATGCAGGTCGAGAGGAAAGTCTTTCCCAGCCCTGCGGAGCCGTACAGCAGCAGGTTGCCGGAATCCAGGGAAAACTGCTGCGCGTACGCCAAACACTTGTTGAAATTATATTGGATGCACGCGCGAGGGGACATGCCAAGCCGCGCGTCCGGCGTATCCGAATAGTAATCGAACCGGAACGCTTCAAAATTCTGGTCCTGTATCGGCAGGATGGCGGACAGCCGCTCGGTCAGCTTGCGGGTATAGCGCAGCTTTAAGCACTCGCAGGGTTCGCTGCCAATATAGCCCATATCGGAGCACACCGGGCAGTCATAGCGGATTTCCAGGTAATCGGCGGGCAGGCCGAGTCCGGCAATCAGCTGCCGCCGCTCCTCCTGCAAGGTGAGGTTGCGTTCCCGCAGGGCGGCGATGGCTTCCGCCGGGTCGCCCCCCGCTTCCAGCGACGCGCGGATGACCTGCGCCGCCGTCGATTGCAGCTCGCCGTCAATCCGCCGCACGCGCGGGGCGCGCGCGTAGACCTCCTGCCGCCGCCCCGAAAGGGCCTGCTCGCGGTCATTGCGGCTGCGTTCCATCTCCCGCAGGACGGCGGAAAGCACATCTTTTTGGAATTTCATCAGCTGCCCTCCTTCTGCTGCTTGAACCGCGCGACCTCATCCAGCCATTCCTTTTCCCAGTCGCTCAGCTTGGCGGCGTCGGGCGGCGCAAAGGCTTGTTTCTCTTTCTCGTTAAGCTTTTCGTTTTCCGGCTCGGCTGCGGTGATTTCGGAAACGGTATGTATCCCCTTCCCGTCCCAGGATTCCAGAATCCGCCGCACGTAATCGACGCTGAATTTTTTGAGCGTCCGTTTGGTACGCGCCACCGCCAGTTCCATCGCCTCGGGCGGGAAGGCGTGCGCCGCCGCGTAGGAAATCAGCCGACGCTCGACCGGCTTCGGCTCACGCGGCGCGGTACCCATCGCGGCAAACAGCGCTTCGGTCAACGGGCGTTCGGTTTCGCGCAGGGACAGGTATTTCTGTGCGTCCTCCGCCGTGTACAGCCCCATGTCCGCCCAGCGGTACGCCTCCTTTTTGATATCGCTGACCGTCACCGCCCCCATCTCGCGCTTGAGGAAGCCGACCAGCTCGATAATCACCTCGGCGGGCAGGCCCAGGTAATTATAAATCGTGAACAGCGTGCGCAGCTGCCCCTCGCCCAGCGGCTTTTTCAGCAGCAGCTCGACCTCGTCGCAGATGGCGGAGAAACGGTGGTCCTCACTGCGTGCGCCGCGCAGCTCGGCAGTCGTATAGCGGGGCGCGGATTCCTTTTTCGGTTCCTCCGGCTGGCCTGCCACCGTCAGCGATGTCAGCGTGAACAGCGCCCGCTCATAGCGCGCCCTGGTGAGTCCCAGGGCGCGCATGGCGGCGTCCGCCTCCGCCGCCGCCCCGTGGCGCAGGGTATACAAATATAATAACGCGCTGTCGCCGTCCGCGCAGGCAAGCACCTTGTCCGCGATATCGCAGCGGATCACACGGAATTCCCCTTCCGGCAGCAGCAAATGAGATAAGCTTTGTGTTGACATGGATGGTTCTCCTTTGGTGCGCCGGGTGCTGTGACCAGTGGTTTTCCCCGGCACGGTAAGTTCTATTATACCCTTTCACCAGTCTGAACGCAAGATGCATCAAAATTTTCTCAGCTTTTGCTGGTGCATTTTTGGAAAAATTCATGTATAATAGTTATAATAGCTGAATAGGCCTGTTCGGGAACCGGGGATGTGCCGGATGCTGCGGGAATTCGTTGCCAGCCAAAAGCGACTTCCCGCAGGAATCCTGTCGGATTTCAAGGGGAAGCGACACGGACTGACGGCGGAGGCTTGCAGCAGGCGGTGCGCCAACAGTTCCCGAACAGGCCCAGCGGTTCATCCGGTTAGAAATTGGAGTTGGAGCGGGACTTTCGCAGGGCAAGGCAGCGGACGCAGGCGGGCTGACGCCCGCCAAGGACGATAACGCAGCCATGCGGAAATCCAGCCCGAGGACGGCTTTGATTTCTGTCCGGATGGAACACTACCCCTATGTCAATTCTCAAGGAATGGATGGATGAGAGGATGAATCATGTAATGACCGTCCTGCTCGATTACGCGGGCAGCGGTGTTTTCTCGCACAAGGTCCTGTTTGATACCGCCGGGGACTGGGTTCGCCGGAACCTGCCGGACGAATGCAGCGAGCCGGTTTACGCAGCCAACCTGAACGATTTACTCCCACAGATTTCCAAGGCGGGCGCGGTGCTGGTCATCTGCGCCGCCTGCCCCGAGCTAACCGAAAGCGACTACCGTCACCTGCTGATGACCCACTACGCGGTGGGCAGCAACGTCACGCTGCTGATTTCGGGCAAGACCGATTGTGGGCTTGCGGCGGTGCGCAACGCGAACGGCGAAATTATCCGCACCGGCATCGGCAAGGGCGACCAGATGCTTTCCACGGCGGTCTTTCATCCGGACGCGTTGCGTGAGGCGCTTGCAGGCGGGGCGAAAAGCTTCAAGCAGCTGGTAGATGCCGAGCTGCGGCACAAGCGCTCGGTGGACAGCGTCGAGGTTTCCCCGGTGATTGAGGTCCGCGACGCGAGCCTTGCCTACAAGGCACAGAAGCGCGTGACCGAAAAAATCAACTTCGCGCTGATGGAAAGCGGCGTCCAGATTTTTTCACCCGGCACCACCTATATTGCCCCGGACGCGGTGATTGAACCGGGCGCGGTGGTTCTGCCGAACTGCCTGATCCGCGAGGGCTGCAAAATCGACGCGGGCGCGGTGATTGGCCCCAATACCATTTTGGAGAAATCGTCCATCGGCGCGGGCACCACGGTCAACAGCTCCCAGGTATACGAAAGCGCCATTGGCGCGCAGGCAACCGTCGGCCCCTTCGCCTATATCCGTCCCGGCTGCCAGGTTGGCGACCATACCAGGATCGGCGACTTCGTCGAGCTGAAAAAGGCGGAAATCGGCGACGGCACCAAGGTTTCCCATCTCACCTACATCGGCGACGCGCAGGTCGGCGAGCGGGTCAATTTCGGCTGCGGCACCGTGGTCGTCAATTACGATGGTTATAATAAGTACAAAACCGTCATCGGCGACGACTGCTTTATCGGCTGCAATACCAACCTGGTTTCCCCGGTCAGCCTGGGTGACCGCGTATTCACCGCCGCCGGGACGACCGTGACCAAGGATGTGCCGGACGGGGCGCTTGCCGTGGCACGCTCCCGGCAGACCGTTTATGAAGGCTGGAACGACCGCCGCCGCGCCGCGCACGAAAAAAGTAAGGAACGAAAATAACTCGCGGCAACCGCAGTACGCGCGGCAGGAACGCAGCGCAGTTCGTATAAAACAATATCACTCAGGGGGTATTTTGAAATGATCGCACATGGCAATAACATCAAGATTTTCTCCGGCAACGCCAATCCGCAGCTGGCGGAAGAGATTGCCGCGACCTTGGGGCTTCCGCTCGGCAGCGCCAACGTCTCGACGTTCTCGGACGGGGAAACCTCGGTTTCCATCAGCGAGACGGTGCGTGGCTCGGACGTATTCCTTGTCCAGTCCACCAGCGAACCGGTCAACGACCATTTGATGGAACTGCTGATTATGATTGACTCGTGCCGCCGCGCGTCGGCAGGGCGCATTACTGCGGTCATGCCTTATTTCGGCTACGCCCGCCAGGACCGCAAGAGCAAGGCGCGCGACCCGATTTCCGCCAAGCTGGTCGCCGATATGATTGCGACAGCGGGCGCGGACCGCGTGCTGACGATGGATTTACACGCCGCGCAAATCCAGGGCTTTTTCAACATCCCGGTGGATAATATGCACGGCTCGGCGGTGCTCATCCCGGCGCTGGCGGAACAGTTCGGCATCGGGCGGGACGACATGGTGATTGTATCGCCCGACCTCGGCTCGGTCAACCGCGCGCGCAAGTTTGCCGAGAAGCTCGACCTGCCGCTGGCAATTATTGACAAGCGCCGCCCGAAAGCAAACGTTTCCGAGGTGATGAACATCATCGGCGACGTGCGCGGCAAAAAGGTGGTGATTATTGACGACCTGATCGACACGGCGGGCACCCTCTGCCACGCGGCGGAAGCGCTGGTCGAAAAGGGCGGCGCGACCGAGATTTACGCCTGCGCGACACACGGCGTGCTTTCGGGCAGGGCGATGGAGCTGATTGACAAAAGCCCCATCCGTGAGCTGACCATTTTGGACACGATTGCGCTGAAGGACGAGCAGAAGCTCCCGAAAATCCGCGCGCTGTCGGTTGCGCCGGTGCTGGCGGAGGCCATCGCGCGCATTTATGAGGAGCGTTCGGTTTCTACGCTGTTTGGTTGATTTTAGTGCGACGTATACGGGAGGGGCAAGCCCCTCCCCTACCAACAATGCCGCTGCCGTGTGCCAAAAATTTTAGTTTTAACAAACGGCAAAAACGCATTTTTGTGCGTATCGAAAAGACAATTTTAGGGCAGGCATCCCCTGCCCTCTTTTTGATAAACAGGGCGTTTAGCCGCCTGAAGGCAAAAGGGAGAAAGGGAGCGCGAAAAGATGAAACTGTTTGTAATCGGGGACGTTTGCAGCGAAGCCGGGCTGCGCACCGTCGAAAAGCGGCTGCGCCCGCTGCGGAACTATTACGGCGCGGATTTTACGATTGTCAACGGGGAAAACGCGTCCGGCACCGGCATAACCCCCGATCAGGCCGACCGCATTTTTGCCGCCGGCGCCGATGTGATTACGCTTGGCAACCACGTTTGGAACAAGCGGCAGATTGTCTCCTATCTGGAGGACAACCGCTATCTTCTGCGCCCGGCGAATCTGGCGCCGCAGCTGCCGGGGAACGGCTACGGTATCTATGAGGTGTGCGGCAGGCGGCTGCTGGTGATGAATTTCGTCGGGCGGTGTGAGATGCAGTTCGGGCCGGACAACCCCTTTTTAGCCGCCGACCGGATTCTGCGCACCCTGAAAGGGGAATTTGACCTTGCGGTCTGCGAAATCCACGCTGCGGCGACTTCGGAAAAAATCGCGATGGGTTTTTATCTGGACGGGCGCTGCGCGGCGGTCTGGGGTACACATACCCATGTACAGACTGCCGACGAGCGCATCAACCCCGCCGGATGCGGCTATATTACCGATATTGGCATGACCGGGCCGCTGTGGTCAGTGCTGGGGGTCGATCCACAGCAGTCCATTGCCATGTTCCGCGGGGATTTGACCGACCGTTTCCGCGCGGCGGACGGGGAATGCGCGCTTGGCGGCGCAATCTTTGAAATTAACACCGCAACCGGCAAATGCACCGGCATCGAGCGCGTGTTCGACCGTATCCCGGAGCCTTGACGGTACAGGCAAAATATCTATATCTTGTTAAGAAAAAAGACGCAGGGAATGACATGATTTCCTGCGCCTTTTCTGTCTTAAATTATCGGCTTAAAATCAAGACTCGGGTTTTTCTTCGACCGGCGCGGCTTCCTCGTCCGGCGCGGCTTCCTCAACCGGCGCGGCTTCCTCTACCGGCGCGGCTTCCTCTACCGGGGCGGCTTCCTCTACCGGCGTGGCTTCCTCTACCGGCGCGGCTTCCTCAACCGGGGCGGCTTCCTCTACCGGCGCGGCCTCCTCTACCGGCGCGGCTTCCTCTACCGGGACGGCTTCCTCTACCGGAACGGGATATCCCACCACAGCCGTCGTCTGCACCGGCTCCGCCGCCGGAGCTTCCGCCTTTTGCAGCGGCTCGTTCAGCGTCGAAAAGCTGATTTGCACCTTGAACAAATCCCCGTCAATCATCAGCGAGAAGGTGCCGCCCATCAACTCTGTCAGGCTCTGCGCAATCGACAGACCCAGCCCGCTGCCCTCGGTCGAGCGCGAGCTGTCCCCACGAACAAAGCGTTCCATCAGCTCATCGGCGGCAATGTTCAGCCGCTCCCGCGACACATTTTTCACCGCTACAACGGTCATGCTCGCGTCGCTCTGCAAATCGAGATAAACCCGTGTCTGCGGCATGGCATATTTCACAATATTTGCCATCATGTTATCAAACACCCGCCACAGCAGCCTGCCGTCCGCGAAAATCACCGCTTCTTTGCCGGGAAGCGTCATAATCGGCTCGAGCCTGGCAGCCGCCAGCTTTTCGGCGTACTCCCCCGTGACCTGCCGCAGCAGCTCGCCGACGCTGGTCGGGGCGGCATTGACCGTGATATTGCCCGTGGACGCCTTGGAGGCCTCCAGCAAATCCTCAAGCAGCTTTTTCAGCCGCACCGCCTGACGGTCCAATACTTCGATGTACTCCTGTGCCTTTTCGCCCTCCACCTGTTCCTTTTTCAGAAGGTCCACATAATTGATAATGGAGGTCAGCGGCGTTTTGATATCGTGGCTGACGTTGGTCAGCAGCTCACTGCGCATCCGGTCGCTTTTGATGCGCTCCTCAACCGCCCGGACCCGTTCCTCGACTGCCGCGTCAATGCCGCCCCGGATGGTGTTCAGCGCTTCGCCGTGCGCTTTGAATTCCCACTTCATGGCGTCGGTCGGCAGGCGGTAGTTCAGGTCGCCCGCCGCAATCTTCTTCGCGCCCTCGTTCAGCCAGACCATCTGGCGCAGAATATCGAGATAATACCACAGGACAAGCGTGTCGAACAGCATTGCCGCGAACGCGAAAAAACCATTGTCTATCATCAGCAGGAACATGATAACATTCAAAAGCCCCACACCGGCAAACAGCAGCACGCCTTTCCAGACAAGCGGCAGGATATCAAAGCCCCGGCCCAGGCTGTGCCAAAGCCCCGCGATGACAGCGCCAGCGTTTTGCAAAATCCCCGCGCAGACCGCGCCGGCCGCGCCGAACAGCCTGCCAAATACCCCGGCGGTGCTGCGCGCCCCGCTGCCGATTTTCTGGAACGCCTGCGCGCGCTGCTCCTGCTTCTGCGCCAGCTCCTCGGGGGTTCTCTCGCGGGGCTGGATGCGTTCGCCGACCTTTCCCGCCGTGCTGGATAAGCTGTGCCAGACAGCAGCGCACACCCGCCAAACAATGGTATTGCGCAGCAGGGTATGGCTTTTCCAGCGCACCGCGCTGGACAGCGTGAAGGCAATCAGCAGCACGACCGCCAACAGCGCACAGCCCGCCAGAAGCAGCTGGAACACCGGCAAATCCCGGTGGAGGTTCAGGGTTTCCGCCGCCAGCCCCCCCGCGCCAAGCAGCCCCAGGAAGCACGCCCCGGCAAACAGGTCATAGGGGATTTTGTCCAGGAAACGGAGCGTAATCACGCCCTTGTCGGTATCGGCGCGGTGCCCCGCCGCGCACATCAGGTAAATCCAGAATACCAGCGACAGCAGCGCGCTCGCAATCAACAGCCACAGCGCCGGGTAGGCGATGTATTCCAGCTGCCGGAACTCGTTATAAGCTATCATGAATTCATCATAAACGGGCAAATCGGTATCCAGGTAATAGTAAGTGGTAATCAGGGTTTCCGGGAACTCCTGCTCCTCGGTTTCATAGCCTTCGTCAATACCATAATGTGTGCGAACCGGTTCCTGGTAGGGGTCCACGCGAAGCCAGCTGCCAAGTGCTCCGCCGCTTACCGAAATCGAAATCCCACTTTCCGCAATCAACTGATATTGGTCGGTAAGCTCACCGCGCTCTGGCATCCCCAGCAGCTCCTCCAGGGTCAATGTGCCGTTATTTTGAGATTCAAAGAATATCCGCAGGTTGCTGTTTTCCGCGGAATACTGCGCGCGCATCTGCGCAAGGTACTCCTGACGGCTCAGTGTCCAGGACTCATCATCCGCGAAATTGAGCAGGATTTCTTCCATATCGTAGCGTCTGCTCCGCGCTATCTGCCAACAGGCGCCGCTGTCCGCGAAGCGGGGCGACTGTTCGCCATAAAACCCGGCGTCCCCGCACAGCGCCACCCCAAACAGCCCCGCGCACGCGGCAACCGAAAACACAAACAGCAGCAGCAGCGCAACCAGCTTGACCGGCAGCCGATAATACCATTTTGATTTCATTTCTGTTCTCCCTTCTCGAACTTGTACCCCTGTCCCCAGACAACCTTGACATAACGAGGCTCCGCCGGGTTGATTTCGATTTTCTCTCGCAGATGCCGGATATGCACCGCGACCGTCGAATCTGAGCCTGCCGAACTTTCATGCCAGACCGTCTCATAAATCGCGGACGACGAATACACCCGCCCCGCGCTTTTCATTAGCAAATGCAGGATGCTGTATTCAATCGGCGTCAGCGAGACTGGCTCGCCGTCTACCGTGACCGTCTTGCTGCTGTCGTCCAGCTCGACACCGCCAATCGCCAGGGTATGCTGCTGGGTTGGCATGCTGCCCAGCCGGGTATAGCGCCGCAGCTGGCTTTTCACCCGCGCGACAACCTCCATCGGGCTGAATGGCTTGGTGACGTAGTCGTCCGCGCCGATGGTCAGACCGAGCACCTTGTCGGTGTCCTCGCTCTTGGCGGTCAGCAGGATAACTGGGATATTGTAGTTTTCACGCAGCTGTACGGTCGCCGAAATGCCGTCTAGCACCGGCATCATGATATCCATCAGTACCAGATGGATGGTTTCCCGACGGATGGTTTCCATAGCCTCCCGCCCGGTATACGCCGCAAAAATGTGATATCCCTCGGCGGACAGGTAAATCCGCAGCGCTTCGACGATGTCACGGTCGTCGTCACAAATCAAGATGTTGTATTCCATTTAGATTCCCCCTCCTTCAAGGGCATGCCGCCCTCTCTTTCTCTGCTCCTATTGTCTCACAAAATTCCTTAAAATCAAAGATGGAAAACAATTAAGATTTTTTTAAGATTTGATTAAACATTTGTTAAGAAAATCAAATGAATGCTGCCGGTTTGAATAATATTGGTTAGAATTTGAAACTTTTTCACAACCTTTTCTTTTGGCGTTTTTAAGCCGTTAGTTACAAACTCAAGAGAGTAAAAGAACCGCTTTCCGCAAGTTTTCGGTATCCAAGTGGGTATAGTGCTCGGTGACGTTTTTGTCAGAGTGTCCCATCAGGCGCTTGATTTCCAGCTCTGGCGCCCCCGCCTTGTGCAGACGGCTGGCAAAGGTGTGGCGGCACCAATGCGGCGTCGCGTGCTCTATGCCGAGCGGTTCCATGAGGGCGGCAAAGATTTTACGGTATGCCTGTGATTGGATCGCTTTGCCCTCCGGCGTGCAGATGATGGTTTTTCCGCCGCGTTTCAGGTATGCTTGCAGGCAGGGCTTGATCTTTGGGTGGACCGGGATAATGCGGTCTTTCCCAGCTGCCGTTTTGATTCCGCCGCAAAGGGTGTCCGCCTTTATATCATAAGAAAGCGGCGTGAGCGTCAGAAATTCTGTGACGCGGAAACCGGTATAGCATAGCATGAGAATGGTGTCGGCATACGGCCTTCCCTCTGCGACGAGCTGCTCGAGGCGTCTTAATTGGCCGTCTGTAAACGCGCCTTTCTCGTGTTTGGCTGCCACGGAGGGAAGCTCTACAAATTCGGAATAGTCCTTCATGACAATGTCACGCTCCATTGCAAAGCGGAAAAGCGCTCTCATCAGTATCTTGTCATTCTGGATAGACGATTTGGACAGCCCTGCCTTTTCGTCCCGGTCTATGACGGCCTGCAGCTCGTCAATGGTAAGCTCCCGCATATGGCGGCTACCCAGCACGCCCAAGCGTGCCCAGGAGGCCTTATAGCTTGCGATGGATGCCGTGCCTGCCTTCGCGTATTTGCGTGCCGACCAAAGCCCGTATACGTCGGACAGGGTGATCGTCAGCTTGTCCGGCGGAGGATTCAGCCCCGCTGAGGCCTGCCGGTTGTATTCGTCTAACGCCTTTTGCGCTTCTGCCGCCGTTGCATGGTAGCTGAGATACTTCTGCTGGATGTGCCCGCGTCGGTCGAGATAAGGTACACGTACCGCGTAAGGATTGCGGCGGACGCCGCTCAGCCTGGTTATGGTACCGTAGCCATTTGGCCTGCGCATAAAAAATACACCTGCTTTCTGAAAAATGGTTGCATTGAACCAGAGGCAGG